>DMER01000004.1:14309-18522 GCA_003451645.1 Alphaproteobacteria bacterium
AAAAAGGGCGGCTCTTGCGAGCCGCCCTTCGTGTGTTTGGAACCCGCGCTGCTTAGAACTCGTAGCGCGCGCCGACCTGAACTTGCCAGACCGAAGATGGGTAGCCGGTGTTGACGATTTGACCGGGAACCGTGGTCGTGCTGAAGCCCGAGTAGCAGTATTCGCCAACCGGAGCCGCGCACGCGCCGCCGCCAACAGACGATGAGACAATGCCTTGCATCGGGGGGAAGGACGGCGAGGTAAATTGGCCCCAGCTCTTGTTGATCAAATTGCCCACGTTCTGCACGTCGAGTTCCAGAACAATCTTGTGTTCGTTCCAGAGTTTCACGTCTTGCTCCAAGCTGACGTCGAAGCGGGTCGACCAGTCGGAGAAGAACTCGTTCCGCGGCGCGATGCCGCCGGCATATTGGATCAGGCCCGACGACTTCAAGAACGCGTCCCACGCGACGATGTCGAACCCACCCGCGTAGTTCACATTCGCGTCCGAGGTCAACGTCACATTGCCCGAGCCATCCGTCTTGGGAACATAGACCAGATTGCGGAAGGAGTTGCCGTTACCGCCATAAGGATTGTTCGAGTAGACGTAGGAGAAGGGCTGACCCGACATGTGCTGACCAAACAGATTGAAGCGGGTTTGGAAGCCACCGAAGAGGTCATAAGCAAGGTTTGCACCCATCGTCACGCGATGCCGACGCTCATAATCCGAACGGCCCAGGAGCGGCTCATTCAGATTGACGAAAGCGCGTTGCTGGAAGTTGGAGTCAGCGGTCGAGGCCGTACCACCGCCAATGTCTTCAACCTCGGAGTAGGTATAGCCGAGCCGCAATTTCACCTCACCCGCACCCTCATCGAAGTCGAAATTCTTCTCGACCTGACCGATCAGGAAGAACGCGGAGCCTTCGTCCACATTGTACAGCAGGACGTCGCGGCCGCCATCATTGGGGCGTGTGCCAATCGGCCCATAGATGATCCGGTTGTCCGCAAGCGTGCGGGCACCGGTATCGATCGAGCGCAGATCGCGCCACATCAACTGGTCTTGGAGGTCCATATAGAGGACTTCGCCGGTGACGTTAAACCCATCCCACTTACCGTCCACGCCAACCGAGTAGCGCCAGGTGGAGGGCAGTTCGAAGTTCGGGTCCAACGCATTGACCGGACCATTGCCCGATTGGAACGTTAGCAAGGTTTGCAAGGCCGCCGGAACCGGGAACAGATTGAAGTTCACCGGCGGCTGGCCGATGAAGTTCGCGGCAGGAAGATTGCCGCCCGTGACCGCTTGTCCAGGGGTCCCTTGCACCTGCACATAGTTGATGCCGGTATTGGAGTAGCTGTTCGACAGCCACACATTCGGGCTGCCGCCCGTGTAGCGGCCCAAGCCGCCACGGAAGGTCACGCTCAGATCATCTGCAGTTTCGCCGGGGATGTCATAGGAGAACGAAGCGCGCGGCATGATCGCATCCAGGCCATCCAACGTCTTCGTATTATCGAAGCCGTAAGCCGCAGTGAAGCCAGCATTGGGCGTGATCGTGCCGGTCGTGCTGAACACGTCGTAGCGCAAGCCCACCATGATCGACAGATCGCTGGTCACGTCCCAATCGTCTTGGATGTAGAAGCTGTCAATGTCATAGCCCCAGGCCGCCGAAGCCGTGTTCTCATTGTTGTTCGGCGCATTGGCGTAGCGGATTGGCTCACGGCCGCGGCCACTGCCCAGGCGCGTG
Organism: Alphaproteobacteria bacterium; assembly: GCA_003451645.1. Lineage (GTDB taxonomy): Bacteria > Pseudomonadota > Alphaproteobacteria > Micropepsales > Micropepsaceae > DMER01. The sequence goes on from DMER01000004.1 coordinate 16,028, forward strand.
TCGTTGGTGGATGCCACGGTGCCGGATTGGAAGTTGGCGATCGAGTCAAAGCGGAAGATGCCATCCGAGCCTTGGACGAAGCCGTTGAAGATCGAGAGTTCCTTCAACTCATAGCCACCGAAGATCACGTGGCTGTCGATCGAGTAGGTCCCCGTCAGCTTCATAATGTCGAATTTGTATTCGAGGATATTGAAGTGGCGGAATTGGTCGGCGCCAATCACGATATAGCCGTCATCGCCATTGCCCGCGACGTTGTCCACGCCATTGGTGCGGACATACACTTCCGGAAACTCTGCGCCGCTGAGAGGCGCCTGGTCGCCGGTCACGTTCACGCGGCCGATGCGGAACTCGGTCGAGAAATTGTCGGACCAATTCGAGAAGACTTGCAAGGATTGGTTCTGGATGACTTCGGCATCCAGGTACCAGTTCGAGGACAGACCCAAGATCGGCAAGGTCGACGAGCTCGATGCGCGCGTGCTCAACGTGCCGCCTTCCGCCTTGCTGTAGGTGTATTGCAAGCGGTGGTCTTCGTTGATGTTCCAGTTGATCTTGGCGATCCAGCGGCGATTGTCTTCTTGGAAGGAGTTGGCACCGCTGCCGGGATTGAAGCCATAAACTGTGTTCGAAATGTTGATGACTTGATCAACTTCAGCTTGCGTGATGCCCGGGACTTGGGTCGAGAAGGTGCCCGCAGGCACGCCTTCACCCGCACCGATCGACACTGGCGTGACCCGCAACGTGCGGTCATAACCACCGAAGAAGAACAGCGTATCGGGGATGATCGCGCCCGAGATCGTGGCGCCGAAATTCTCTTCGTAGAATTCCGGCTTGGCGCGGTTGGCGGCGCCAATCGAGCGGCCGATCAGATCGACGTCCTTGAAGTAGTAATAGGCGCTGCCGTGCCAGTCATTGGCGCCCGACTTGGTCACCACGTTCACAACGCCGCCGCAGAAGTCATTATATTCGGTGTTGTAGGGCGACACCGCCACTTGGACTTGCTTCGACCAGTCGATGGGGAGCGGACCGCGAGCGGTCGGATAACCGTTATTGTTCAGGCCGAAGCTGTCATTGACCGGCAGACCATCAACCAGGAACGAGTTACAACGCGGATTTTGGCCAGCAATCGAGATGGGGTTTTGCGCGATGCCGCCGATCACCGTGCCCGCATCTTGATAGGCGAGCGGGTTTTGCGAGATGATGTCTTTGAAGTCGCGGTTGATGGCGGGCAGGTCACGGACATTCGACTGGTTGAAGGACTGGCCCACGCCGCGGGCGTCGATCTTGGGGTTGCGAACGCCCACAACCGTGACCTTCTCAGTCACCGCGATTTGCTCTTTCTCCAGCGGGACGAGCACGCGGAACGGTTCGCCCAGCGTCAGTGCGATGTTCTCGCCCTTGAAGCTCTTGAAGCCCGCCGCCGTCACATCGATCGTGTAGGGACCGCCGACATCCAAACCAGAGGCATTGAAGAAGCCATCGGCGCCAACCGTCGTGGTGACGCGCGCATTGGTCCGCGTATCGGTGATGACGACCGACGCGCCCGAGACCGGATCACCGGTTTCGGTGGAGATGACTTCGCCGCGGACGCTGGACGACACCGCTTGCGAATAGGCCGGGACTGCAAGACCCAACGCCAGAACCAAAGCGGACGAACCGCACATCAAACGATTGAACAACATAAATCCCCCTCAAATGGGCTTCAAAACCCGAAATCAACGACCGAAACCGAACAGACAGAACCCACACAGCCGGACTGGCGACCGTAATTCGACCTGACAGCACCATTTTTGAATGACGCTCGTGTGACTGATGACTTTTTGTCGTGCAAGTTTTGCCGCGTGTTGCTGGAAAGGCGCAATTTTTGGGGCGTTTTGTATCTCTTTCGTGACAATGCACAGACACCTTCACATGTGCGTCACAATTGACTGCACACGGACTATCTAAAGGTGTTGTGGTTTGGCCTTTGTTCGCGAGCGCCTACTGCAACCGCGGCAGCGACCTACGCGTTTTGGCGGTCAGCCAGATCCACCAGATCGGCCATGATCGCGTTCAGATCAAAGTCCTTGGGCGTATAGACGCGCGCAATGCCCTGGCGCTTGAGCGCCTCGGCGTCCTCAGGCGGCACGATGCCGCCCACCACCACCGGGATGTCTCCCAGGCCCGCCTCGCGCAATTGGCCGATCAGCGTACCGGTCAGTTCATTGTGGCTGCCCGACAGGATCGACAGCCCAATGATGTGGGGCCGCGTGGCGCGGACTTGGCCCACAATATCGTCGGGCGCGAAGCGAATGCCCTCATAGGCCACCTGCATACCCAGGTCGCGGGCACGAACCGCGATCTGCTCCGCACCATTGGAGTGGCCATCGAGCCCGGGCTTGGCCACCAGGAAGGACAATGGCCGCCCGAGCTTGGCCGAGACGGCCGCCACCCGCTCCCGCAAGGCGACACTGCCCGCGTCATTGCTCAGGCGTGCCTCGGCAGGGACCCCCGTGGGC
>DMER01000004.1:18716-24282 GCA_003451645.1 Alphaproteobacteria bacterium
CTCGGCAGGGACCCCCGTGGGCGCCCGGAACTCGCCAAAGACTTGGCGCAAGGCATGCGCCCATTCGCCCGTGGTGACGCCAGCCTTCGCGGCCTCGATGGAGGGCGGCATGATATTGCGCCCTTCGGCCGCCGCCTCCCGCAGCGCGGTGAGGGCGCGCGTGACGGCAACGCCATTGCGTTGCGCCCGCCAGGCCTCAAGACGCGCGATCTGCTCACGCTCGGCGCCTTCGTCCACGGTGACGACGGAATCCAGGCCGCCGGACAAGGCCGGGTCGGCGCTCTCGCGATACTGATTGACGCCCACGACAATCTGGTCACCCGCCTCGATGGCACGCACGCGGGCGGCATTGGCCGACACCAGCTGTTCCTTCATATAGCCATTTTCGATGCAGGCGACAGCCCCGCCCGCGGCCTCAATCCGGGCCATCTCGTCCAAGGCTTCGCGCACTAATTTGGCCACCTGCTCCTGGATGACTGGCGACCCGTCGAAAATGTCCTCAAACTCCAAAAGGTCGGTCTCCAGCGCCAGGATCTGCTGCGCGCGCAGCGACCATTGCTGGTCCCAGGGCCTGGGCAAGCCAATGGCCTCGTTCCAGGCGGGCAACTGCACCGAGCGGGCGCGGGCGCGCTTGGACAAGGTCACGGCCAGCATCTCCAGCAGAATGCGATAGACATTGTTCTCAGGCTGCTGCTCGGTCAGGCCCAGCGAATTGACCTGCACGCCATAGCGGAACAGCAATTGTTTGGGATCGCTGACGCCATAGCGGCTGCGGCCGATCTCCTCCCAAAGCTGCGTGAAGGCGCGCATTTTGCAAGTCTCGGTGATGAAGCGCACGCCCGCATTCACAAAGAAGGAGATGCGGCCAAAGACCTGCCCCATATCGTCCGGCGGCACTTGCCCTGCGGCTTTGATCTGGTCGAGGATCGCAACAGCAGCCGCCAAGGCAAAGGCGATTTCCTGCACTGGTGTGGCGCCCGCCTCCTGCAGATGATAGCTGCAGACATTCATCGGGTTCCATTTGGGCAGTTCGCGGTAGGTGAACGCGATCGTATCCGTCGTCAGCCGCAAGGATGGGCGCGGCGGAAAGATATGAGTGCCGCGCGACAGGTACTCTTTGATAATGTCATTCTGCGTGGTGCCTTGCAGGAGCGTGCGCGGTGCGCCTTGTTCATCCGCCAGAGCAATATAGAGCGCCAAAAGCCAGGGCGCGGTGGCGTTAATCGTCATGGAGGTGTTCATCTGCGCCAGCGGAATGTCCGCAAGCAGCGTGCGCATGTCGCCCAAATGGCTCACCGGCACGCCAACCTTGCCAACCTCGCCCTTGGCCATGGGATCGTCGCTGTCATAGCCCGTTTGGGTGGGCAGATCGAAGGCGATGGACAAGCCCGTCTGCCCGCGCGCTAGGTTTGACCGGTAGAGCGCGTTGGACTTCTGCGCCGTTGAGTGCCCCGCATAGGTCCGGAAAATCCATGGCTTGTCGCGCATTGCGGTCTGTCCTGCTTGAGAGGTCTTGCGGCAATGCAACATGAATGCCGGTTTGCGTGCAACTATGCCCGCTCACGTTAACGCATTTCCCCACTTGTGCCGATTCCCTGTGGCTTTTGGACGGGCTGAGAGGTACGAGGAGCGGACACTGCCATTCATTATGCGGTTGTCGCTTGCGTTGGTATCGCGGGAGTTGGGGGCGAACATGATGCTGATCACGGCTGTTTTGTGGACACTGAATGTCGGGTTTACGCTTGGCGCACCGTCCGCTCTTGGTACTGGCGATGCTATGGCGCACTGGAAGGCCGAGATCGCGGCGGCCAATGAGGCCTGGGCTGGCCGGCGTCTGGCGATCCTCAAGATTGACGACGCGGTGTACCTCAAAGAGGGCGAGACCGCCTATTTGATTTTCAAGGACGGCAGCTATCGCTGGTCTCTGACTAAGCCGGCTGGCCTGCGGCCGCAATTGCGCTTTGCCAATGGCAAAGCCTTGCTCCAGATGTTGGGCGAGGAAGGCGACCTTGATGTCCTGGCCCGGCCAGGCGGCTTGTTCACTTTGAGCGACACAGCTGACATCAAAGCCCAGATCGCGCAAATCGCGCCCGATCAAGAGGGCTTGCGCGTGATGCTCTATAATCAGGCCAATCCATCGCCCAAAGAATTCAAGGGCGTTGACTACTATCCGTACGACAAGGCGTTCGCCGTCACGGCCAAGTTTGAGCCCGCAGCCTCGATCCAGGGCGAAGACTTCCAGACCTCGCGCGGCTGGTGGAAGCGCTTTTACAACATGGGCACTGCGGTGTTCGCCCTTGAGGGCAAAGAACACCGGTTGCCGATGTATTCCGAGACATCCGACCCGTCGAAAATCGCCACTTTGACCGCGTTCTTCATGGATCAGTTGACCGGCAAAGAGACCTACGGTGTCGGCCGGTATATCGACATTGCCGTGCCGGCCTACCCGCCTTCAGAAATCAAGATCGATTTCAATTTCGCCTATAATCCCAATTGCGCCCGCTCCCCTCACTATAACTGCCCGCAAGCCAAAGTCACACTGGCGGTCGATCTGCGGGCGGGTGAGAAGAAGCCTGCGAAAAGTCCCTGATAAGGGGGCATAATACTCAAATCTTGAATAATTTCTGCCCAAAGGATAGATGGGACATGAATTAAATATTTTCTCCCCTTAATTTAGTTTGTCCCCTTAATTCCGGCCTTTATCATATACAGGCGCGATGCAGACGCGGTCGCCGCTTGAATTAGCAGCTGATCGCTGCTGAATCACCAGCTCACTTTTGAGCCAGCGGTTGCTTGGTAGCCTTCGGCCTGCGTATCGAAGCCCCGCGTGTAGCCGCCTTTGGCGAAGATCGAGACGTTCGACGCCACTTGAGCATCCAAGCCAGCGCCAACGTCGAAGAGCATCGAGGCGGTGTCGCTGACGGACACGGCATTGCCCAATGTCACGGATTGGCCATGATCGAGATCGTCGGAGAGTCCGATTGCGAGGAACGGCTTGATCTTACCGTCATTCAAGCTGGTGTCGAAGCGTGCTCCGACCTTTGCCGTCCAGTTGGACGGGTCTTCGGACACACCGGCGAGCAAGCAGCTATCGCCGCAAGTGGAGCCGTCATAGTTCAGTCCTGCGCTCAGCGACAGCGTGGAGGGTTCGTCGAAGGCGATGCGGTAGCCGGTTTCCAAGCTCCCCACCATGCCGTCCACCGTTGCCTGCAAGCGCCCGCCACCCGCATTGACGATGTCCCAATCGGTCGAGGCGTAGCCCGCCGATGCCGAGGCATAGAAGCCGCCCGCGACATAGGCCGCACGGGCCTCAATCACAGAGCCGTCGCCGTCCAGCGTGGCGCGGCCTTGGCTGATCGTCACATCGGCTTGCGTACTGCCATACCCGCCCGAAAGGCCCAGTTGGAGCGCAGGCGTGAGGGCAAAGTCGGCCCCGCCGCCATGGCAATCGTGATCGGCGTCGATCTCCAAGGCGTTCGAGCCTTTGGCATCCAAATTGCCAACCTGACCGGCGGCCCAGGCGCGGCCCTTCGCGCCGTCGAGGCCAGGATGGCCGGACGAGGACCGTGCGCAAGCCCGCAGCGTATCGCGTCCAGCGGACAGCATCGCCGCATTCAGCGCGAGTTCTTGGCGCGCCGCCGATTGCAGGAAGAACCCGTCCGTCGTCGCGGCATAGTCGGGCAGGTATTTGAGCAGATATTCGAATCCGCCTTGAATGACCGGACCAGCGAGTGTGAAGGCGTTCGCCGCAACAGTCCCGCCGACGCGGACCAATTCGATGCCGTTGCCGGCCGTGGCCGTCGGCGCAGTCGAAGGCGCGAATGGGATGATGGAAAGCTGCGTCGTTCCAGTGACATTGCCGCCGACCTGGAGATAGTCGTGCGTCGTGCCGTTGACCGGCGCGCCTGCGCTGTTGAAGACTACTTCGACGGCCATCAGACCGCCACCAACATAATTGCCGCCGACAATGGTTGATCCCGGCGAATTGCCCGATTTCAGCGTGCCCAGATTGGTCAGATTGCCCGCAATGGTGTTCGCGCCCGACAACGTCGCGCCCGCGTTGATCTGCACCGATCCGGCGATAGTTCCATTGGCGTTGAGTTCGCCGCCTGCAACCGTGGTCAAGCCCGTATGGCCGAGGCTGAGCGTCGAAAACTTGCCCGCGCCAGCCTTGGGCAATCCGCCCGCGCCGCTGGTCGTGCCGGTGAAGCTGGTGTCGGCCCCGTCGCCCGTTGTGAGCGTTTGACCCGCAGCGAGCGTTAGCGCACCCGCGCCAGACAGGCGGCCAATTGTTTCCGAAGCGGCGACTGCGAACGTCGCGCCGGATCGGACGTTGACGCCCGACGCGTTGAAAATGGCGTTGCCGCCAGAGGCCGTCAACGTGCCCGCGAAAACATCCCAATTCGCAGCGACTGTTGCAGTTCCGGTCAGGGTAACGTTTGCGCCGTCAATCTTCTCGAACACCTCAAAGTTCCTATAGATCGAGCCGATCTTGGCCACGTCGAAGCTGAACGGATTGGCACCGCCCAATTGCAGCGTGTCGGTCCCGTCCAACGCGTCGACTCCGAGATTTTGGTTGGCTATCGAGTCGATGAGGCAAGTGTCTGCCCCCGTCGATACCGGGCATCCGGCCAGAATCGGATACATGTCGAAAAAAAAGTCCGAGAGAAGTTCGCCGCCAAAGGTCAAGCCGGTAACGAACCCCAATGGATTGTCGGCTTCAACCTGCTCAGCCAGATCGATTCCGAAAATTTCAAACCGCTTTACTCCGCCTGAGACCACTGCCGAGATGTCGAATTCCTGCCCAGCATTAAGGTCAAATACTTGCCCGCTGAACGATATTCTGAAACTGCTATCCCCGTTCGGCAGAGGCCCGGGTATCAGAACCGTTTTGAACGACTGACTAGAGCTGCTGACGATGTCATAAACATATCCCACAGAATAGACGGGATCAAAAAAGCACATAATCACCCCACAGAGGGGCATATCGACCGGCAATCTGAATCCCTGACCTACTGGCCCAACCGGAGACACAATTGGTCCAATTGGAGTTGAAGGGCCAACCGGCAAAACTGGATTTTCTACAGTAAGGCCAGGTTTAGGAGACGCCTTTATCAACGCACCATTTACAGAGAAGACAAATTCGCCTTGATCATTCAAGGCATAATCCACAGTCTTGTCAAGTATTCGACCTCCAACCATCGGAATGTACCCATATGAAAGCGGATACCCAAACTCAAGCTCGATATAAGAACCTTGATACTTTAGCTTGATCAAGTCCTCTTCGACTGAGTCCGTTGGAGCAAAAACAGGAACTATGGACTTGCTTGCGCGCCCGGTCTCTAATGCCGCATAAAATCCTGCCGATGACCCAAGCCGATCAGATGCATTCTCAAACTCAGCGCCAAACACAAGCGTCCCATTGTTATTGAGCGCAACGCCGCCGAGCGTCGATACGATTCTGTTTCCATGAACGTCCTGGGATCCGTCGCCGACTATTGGCGTCAATACCGAACTACTCGTGTCAAGCACATAGATACCATTTGGACACCTCCAAAAACCTCCT
>DMER01000088.1:0-827 GCA_003451645.1 Alphaproteobacteria bacterium
ACCTAAAAACATCACGCTCTAGCCGGGTCGAGAGAGCATTCGCGACGGTTCCCCGTGAAGCATTCTTGGGCAGAGGCCCTTGGCCAATCTATAGCTACCCATCAAGCTACGCCCTAACTGCAACGAATGATCCATGCGAGGTTTATCGCGATGTCGTTGTCGGGTTGATTCCAGAAATGGGAATAAACAATGGACAACCCAGCTTGCATGCTCACTGTATTGGTCTGCTCAATCCTCAGCCGGCTGAGACGGTCGTACACATTGGTGCGGGAGGCGGTTATTACACCGCCATACTGGCGCAGCTCGCTTGCGACGGTGAGGTCCACGCTTATGAAATCGAACCAGACTTGGCTGCGCGCGCGCACAAAAATCTAATCGGATTCGCCAATGTAAGGATGCACGCTGCATCTGGCGTAGACAGGCAATTGCCGAGTTGCACCGCGATTTATGTGAACGCAGGAAGCTCCCAACCGATGAATAGCTGGTTGGATGCTTTATTACCAAATGGACGACTAATCTTTCCCATGACATCCGAGAGCCTCATGGGCGGGATGGTGCATCTCGCGTACACTAAGGAGAATGTCTTTTCGGCGCGTATCATCAGGCCGGTCGGCTTTATCCCTTGTGTCGGGGCGAGAAACTCTTCGAAGGATTCCGCGCTAGCGGACGCATTCAACGAAGGAGAATGGCGTAATGTGCGTTCTCTTCTTCGAGGTACCGAGCCGGACAAGACCTATTGGTTTGCGGCAGATGACTGTTGGTTCTCCACACGAGATGCCGCTGAATTCTGACCAACCGTCCGCAGCCAACAGTAGGAACGTACGTCT
>DMER01000088.1:1022-1226 GCA_003451645.1 Alphaproteobacteria bacterium
GCCAACAGTAGGAACGTACGTCTGGTTCCGCATCGATCATGCTCCGAGCGCAATCCTAGTCTGGTGTTGCACATCACAAGAATTATGCACCAGTCGAAGGCTCAGGGCTGCTGGCCTGTCATTTGCACGAGCTGAATCAGGTTTCCGCAAGTGTCGTCGAGAACCGCCATTCTCACAGTTCCGGCGTCCCTTGGTTCTAAGGTG
>DMER01000088.1:1500-2274 GCA_003451645.1 Alphaproteobacteria bacterium
GCCGTTTGAATTCTGCGTCAAGGTCATCCACTTGAAATGAAGTAACCGGTATTCCGTCTTGAACCAATGCACTCTTGTAAGGGTTCACCGCAGGATGTGCGCTGGGCTCGAGTAACAATTCTGTTCCATCCGGTTGTTCAGATGCGACGACCGTGAGCCAACGGTATTCACCCATTGAAATGTCGTGCTTCACTCTGAAGCCGAGCTTTTTGGTATAAAACTCTAAAGCCTTTGCTTGATCGTCGACAAAAACGCTTGTGACATAGATACGCATCGGCCCTTACTCCCCTAAAGATAAGCCTTCTTTGTTAGTTCCATTGCCTTTCGCAATGGAACGAGATTTACGGAGTGGACCTTCGTTCGCCCCTTCCAGACAACTTCGACCAACCCAGATGCTTCCAATGTTTCCAGATGCTGGGAAATCGTTTGTCGCGACAACGCCAATCCACCGTCGGCTATCGACGACGCGCAAATCTCAAATAGTGATTGTTCAGGACGCGTCAGCAATGAAGCCAAGATTCTTCGCCGCTCTCGATGCGCGAGCGCTTTGAACACAAGGTCAATCTGATCGTCCTGCACTAAGACTTAATATGCAGTAATATTACTGCATGTCAAGCCGAGCGCGCCGCAACTTGCAATTCGGCAAGTCGCGCACATCACAAGAAATATGCACCAGAAAAGCGCCCCTGAAATGATTGGCCGTTCTTGGTGCGGACATCAGGTGCGGTTAGGCACCACCGCCGCGAGGCTTGGACCCTCACAGCCCCTCCCCGT
>DMER01000088.1:2447-3140 GCA_003451645.1 Alphaproteobacteria bacterium
CCTTTGGCTTACGAGGTTTTGCGCGAAAAAGGAAACGAACGCGCTTTCACAGGCGAATTTCACGACCACCACGAAAAAGGAACTTATCTTTGCGCAGGTTGCGATTTGCCTTTGTTTTCATCAGAACATAAATTTGATTCAGGAACAGGCTGGCCANNTCACAGCCCCTCCCCGTTTCGTGACTGGCGCGTGGGGCTCGGGGTCGGGTAGAGCTTCGGTGTATGAACACACCACCACTCTCTGCGACGCGCCGGCGGCTGTTGGCCCTTGGCGCCATTTTGTCCGCCGGGGCGGCCTTGGGCCTCGGCCACAAGAGCCTGGCCGCGGGCAAGCCGGGCCCCTTTGAACTCACCTTGAGCGAGGCGGAATGGCGCAAGCGCCTGACGCCGGAACAATTCTATGTCCTGCGCGAGCACGGCACGGAGCGCGCCTTTACCAGCCCCTTGGACCAGGAAAAGCGCAAGGGCGTGTTTCACTGCGCGGGCTGCGATCTGGCGTTGTTCAGCTCACAGACGAAATATGACAGCGGCACCGGTTGGCCCAGCTTTTGGGAGCCGCTTCCCAAGGCGATCGGCACCAGCGTGGACACGAGCTATTTCTCTGTGCGCACCGAGGTGCATTGCCGGCGCTGCGGCGGGCATTTGGGACACGTCTTCGACGACGGCCCCAAGCCCACGGGCCTGCGCTATTGCA
>DMER01000088.1:3340-6552 GCA_003451645.1 Alphaproteobacteria bacterium
ATGAATGGCGTGGCGATGGTGTTCAAGCCGGCGGCGGGCTAGATTTGTGTTTCTCGCAAACTTCAGGATGAAAACCATGCGTGTGATTGTTGCGGCGCTGGCCGCCCTTATCGTTGGGGCCACGGCCCTCATCGCCAAGGATTTGACGCCCGCCCCCTATCCGCAAGTGCCCGCAGGCGCCGAGACGGCGATCTTTGCCATCGGCTGCTTCTGGTGCGCCGAGAGCGCCTTTGAAGGCAAGCCGGGGATTATCTCCGTCACCTCCGGCCACACGGGCGGGCAGACCAAGAACCCGACCTATGAGGATGTGGGCCAAGGCGGCACGGGGCATGCCGAAGCGATCCTGATCGTCTATGACCCCAAGAAGACGACCTATGAGGACCTGCTCTACCGGTTTTGGCGCAACGCCGACCCCTACTCCGCCAACGGGCAATTCTGTGATCGGGGCAGCCAATACCGGCCGGAAATCTTCGTGAAGGACGCGGCGCAGCGCAAAGCCGCCGAAGCCTCCAAGGCCGAGTTGGAAAAGCAGGACAAGTTCAAGGGTAAGATCGTGGTCAAGATCACGGATGCCTCGACCTTCTATACGGCTGAGAAGTATCATCAGGACTTCGCGGTCCTGAACCCCGATCATTACAAGCGCTACCGCTTTGGCTGCGGGCGCGATGACCGGCTTGACGCGATCTGGGGCAAGGAGGCCCGCGCGGGCGATCCGGAGCATTGAGGGGGGCGGCGCCCCTTGACCACGAGGGCGAGGATGATACGTTTGTGCGATGTTGAAAACGAAACACCAAGGCAAACTGTCAAAGCGCAGATCAGCGTCAAAGGATGCGCAGTCGCTGTTTCGCGAAGAGCGGGATATTCTTGTTCGAACATTGGGCGTAACGGCGGCCCAACGCTTCCTTGATGCTGCGTTAAAAATGCGCGCCCGGCATATGGCTTCTGAAAAGGACATGCTACGGCAGTTGCACTCTGAAGGCATTCTGACCAAAAGCGGGCGGCTCTCCCGGAACTACGGGGGATAGTCCTGGACAGACTAACGGCGTCGTTTGTGCTGGGTTTCCATGGCTGTGACCGCGCCGCAGGTGAGGCGTTGCTGAACAATCAGTCACCTGTTCCGTCGAATGAGGACTATGATTGGCTCGGGCCAGGCGTGTATTTCTGGGAAGCCAACCCAGTTAGAGGGCTTCAATTCGCCCGCGAAAAGGCGAAGCGTAAGGGTGGCCGTCTGAAGGAGCCTTTTGTCGTGGGGGCCATCTTGGATTTAGGACGATGCTTGGACCTAACCACCGCTGCAAGTATTGCGAAGCTCTCCATCGCCTTCAAGATTCTTGAAGAGGAGCATCAAGCGTCAGGCAGGCCCTTGCCTCAGAATTCGAGTGATCCGGACAGTCTGCGGCGGTTTCTGGACTGCGCAGTGATCCGCAGGGTCCATTCGATTGTCGAACAAAGCGGCGAGCTCGCCTTTGATACTGTTCGCGGTATCTTTCAAGAGGGCCGCCCGGCCTTCCCTGGCAGTGGCATCCTCCATAAGACACATGTGCAAATCGCGGTTCGAAACCCTAACAACATCAAGGGATTCTTCCGTGTCCGTCCTGAATTCTTGACTGGCGCAGTTTAGGCAGAGCGGGTCCGCATGGTGACGAGTTCCTCGGCCGCACTGGGGTGGAGCGCCATGGTCGCGTCGAAATCGGCCTTGGTGGCTTTCATCTTGATGGCAATGCCAACGCATTGGATCATCTCGGCCGCGTCTGCCCCCACAATGTGACAGCCGAGCACGCGGTCGGACTGTGCGTCGACCACCAACTTCATCAAGGTGCGGGTCTCGCGGCCGGACAAGGTGTGCTTCATGGGGCGGAACACGGATTTGTAGATGGCGAGGCTGTGCCCGCCTTTGCGCGCCATCTCCTCCGAAAGTCCCACGGTGCCGATCTCCGGCGTGGTGAAGACGGCCGTGGGCACATCGCTGTGGTCGCAGGACGTAGGCTTGCCGCCAAAGACCGTATCGGCAAAGGCATGGCCCTCACGGATCGCCACGGGGGTGAGGTTGATGCGGTTGGTGACGTCGCCCACCGCATAAATGCTGGGGACGGAGGATCGACTAAAGTGGTCGACCTTGACCGCGCGGCCCTCGCCCACGGTCTCAACGCCCGCGCGCTCCAGGCCCAGCCCATCCGTGTCCGCAACCCGTCCCACCGCCATAAGAATGCAGTCCGCGCGCAGCTCCAGCCCATTGGTGGTGTAAGCGACCTTCTCTCCGCCCTTGTCCTCGAGGCCGGTAAACACCGCATTGGTGATCACGCGGATGCCCTTGGCCTCCATCTCGCGGCGCAAATGAGCGCGCACATCGCCGTCAAAGCCGCGCAGGATCTGATCGCCGCGATAGACCAGCGTGACCTCCGCGCCCAGCCCGCGGAAGATACACGCGAACTCCAAGGCGATGTAGCCGCCGCCCGCGACGATCACGCGCTTGGGCAATTTGGGCAGGTGAAAGACCTCGTTGGAGGTGATCGTATGTTCAATGCCGGGCAGATCGTCCGGCAGCCAGGGCTTGCCGCCCGTGGCGATCAAGATCGTCCGCGCAGTGATCTCTTGGCCGGAGGACAGGCGCACATTGTTGGGCCCCGTGATGGTGGCCCGTTCTTCGAAAATGGCGACGCCCGCAGTCTCAAGACCTTTGCGGTAGGCGCCTGAGAGGCGCGCGATTTCCCGGTCCTTGTTGGCGATGAGGGTATGCCAGTCGAAGGTGGCGCCCTTGACCGTCCAGCCAAAGCCCTCGGCATCGGCAAAGTCGCTGGCAAAATGGCTGGCATAGACCATGAGCTTTTTGGGGACGCAGCCCCGGATCACGCAGGTGCCGCCAATGCGATAGGCCTCGGCGGCCGCAACCTTGGCGCCATGGCCCGCCGCAATGCGCGAGGCGCGCGTGCCGCCAGAGCCAATGCCGATAGTGAACAGATCATAGTCGAAGCTTGTCATGGGGAGGACCTTTGCCTGTGAGGCTGACCCCCAACCTGCCCCGGGGCGCGCTTGCCCGCAACCGGTCTCACAGAGAATTCAGCGCCAGGTCATGAGGCCAATCAAGCCGTGCTCAGCAAGCGCGGCCGATACCACAAGCACCAGAATGCCCACCGCCATCGCATAGAGCCTAATCACCGCACTGGCGCCATAACCCGCCGTCAAGCCCCGCCAAAAGCTCAAAAAGCCCAGGA
>DMER01000088.1:6772-9527 GCA_003451645.1 Alphaproteobacteria bacterium
GGGGACCAGAAGCGAACCCAGGTAGAACCCCCAAGACCTATAGGTCTCACGCCCAAAGAGGGCCAAGCGCACCGGCTCGTCCAGGCCCTGCATGTAGGTGATAAAGACCCACAGCGCGGTTAGGCCAGCGAGGGCGAGTACCGGGACATAGCGCAAGCCAGCGCCCCCTTGCGCCGCGAGGCGGCCCACAAACCCCGCATAGACCCAATAGGTCAGCCGGATGAGGGTGAAAAGAGCGAGGACACTGTAAGCGGCGAACAGAATGGCGGGCGTCCAAGCAGCCTGAGGCGGTTGACGCACCAGCAGAGCACCATCGAGAACCAATGCGCGCCTGCCCTTCCACATGGTGAAGGCCGCGGTGGGTACCGCCGCATCCTGACGCTGATAATGGCCATTGGCGACCGCGGCATAAAGAACGCCGCCAATCATCAGATCGCCGCCCTCGACAGCCTCGACCGTCACGCGGCTCTCCGTGCCGGGTAAGACCATTGCGGGCTTATGCGGTGCATAGAGGCCTTCGAGGTTGCGCGAGGACACAGGATCACCCTCAACTGTGTCCCGGCGCGGGAGGGCTAAGTTGCGGGTCAGATAGCGCTCGATCAGGAGGGGCGCTTGCGAGGGGCGCAGGGCATTGGTCATGACGACATAGCCTGCGCGCAGGTCCGGCGCATAGGCCCATACCGCGCGGGTGCCCCCGACCGTGCCACGGCCGCCAAAGAACACGGTCTTTTCATGGACGAATCCGGAGAGGCCCAACCCGTCCGCTGGCGGGAGGCCCAAGGCCAGAGCCGGACCCGTTTCCATACGCTCCAACCGCTCGATTGACTGGGGTTGCAGCAGGGCAACGCCATTGTTGACCCCACGATTGACGAGCAATTGAACGACCTTCGCGAGCTCCTGCGCGCTCATGTGCAGATTGAGGCCAGGGCGATGGCTCATCGGGCCTGGCGGCAGGGGCGTCTCACCATCGCGGCCATAGCCTGACGCGCCTGCACCCGGGTCACCAAAGACCGCACTTTGAATGTCCAGAGGCGAAAAGAGACGGGCACGGATGAAATCCTCATAGGCCTGCCCGCCCGCACGTTCGACCATCAACGCTGCCAGAAGCAGCGCCACTTGCGAGCGCTCACGGATCGCGCCTGGAGCTGACTCCAGACGATATGGGGCGAAGCGCTGAACCGTATCGGCAAGCGCATGACCACGCGTGCTGACCGCGCGTTGGCCTAGGGTCAATTCGCGCAAGCCTGAAGTTTGCTCCAGCAGATGGACAAGGCGCAGGGCGTGGTCCTGATCGAAAGGATTGCGAACCGGGACCTCCGGCACCAGCGCCGCGAGAGGCGTGTCCAATTTTAGCCGCCCCTCCTCCACGAGCATCATGGCGCCCAAGGCGGTGAGGCCCGCCCCCGCCTCGCCAATACCAAACAATGTGCCTGGTTCGACGGGGGACTTTTGGCCGCGATCCGAGACCCCATAGCCCTTAAGGTGCACGACCTCGCCATTTTCGATGACAGCGATGGCCAGCCCCGGAAGGCGGTCCTCCGCGAGGCTACCCGTCAGCGCGCGGTCGAGTGCGCTCAAAGCCTGGTCCTGTGCCACAGCAGGACACAGCCCCAAACACACAACCACAAGCGCCGCCAATGCTTTGAGCAGCCAACCAGACACGAACCCAAACCCCATCGTGCGGCACCACGACTTGCCGCATGCCAGTCATAGCACGCCGATTGCTGGATTTTGAGCCGGAGTCACGAATTTGTTGCGCAAACAGGCCAGCGCTGTTGCCAAAGCGCCGCTAGGCGCTTTCCCGGTTAACCTTGCCCGAGCTTGCGGACCCCTTGGCCGCCCGCCAAGAGGGCGACCCGCGCTAGACCTAAGAACAGGCCATGCTCCACAACGCCGGGGATTGCGGACAGAGCGGCCGCAAGGCGCTGCGGGTCAGGGATGCATCGGGCGCCAATATCGACAATCAAGTTACCCTGATCTGTGTGCGCGGGATGGGCCTCACCACCGCGCAAATGGGTGAAATTCTCCGTGCAGCCAGCGGCGCGAGCGGCCTCCGCCACCTTTGCCGCCGTATGTTTCCAGCCGAATGGCACAATCTCCACGGGCAAAGGGAAAGCGCCCAAACAGTTCACCAATTTGCTGCTGTCAGCGATCACGATCATCCGGGCGCTGGCCGCCGCGACGACCTTTTCCCGCAACAGTGCGCCGCCACCACCCTTGATCAGATTGAGATCCTGGTCGAGCTCGTCTGCGCCATCGACCGTCATGTCGAGCGTGCTGACGTCATTAAGGTCTACAAGGGGCAGGCCATAGTTACGCGCCAGGGTGGCGGTACGCTCCGAGGTCGCCACACAAGCGCGCAGGGCAAATCCAGCCTTGACCCGCTCGCCCAAGAGCGTCACGAAGTGCTCGGCCGTTGAGCCCGTGCCAAGACCGACGCGCATGCCGGGTTCCAGGTGATCCAAGGCCGCTAAAGCAGCCGCCCGCTTTTGTCCGTCCGCCGTATTGAGATCGTTCATCCCGTTATCCAATCCAGTTTCCAAGCCCTTGTCGAGAGAGAAACGATGCGACCCGACGTGCCCACCCTTTTTCACCCCCATGCGCGGCTGGAGCCGCTGGTCAGCGCGCATCGCGATGGGCTGAGGGAGGCCGCAGGGACTGATAGCGCAGCGTTTGCCTATATGCCTGCCGACCTCTCAGGGCCTGGATTTGATACCTGGTTCGAGCAAGCTCTGAGCAATCAGACCGACATGAT
>DMER01000088.1:9741-11446 GCA_003451645.1 Alphaproteobacteria bacterium
AGACCGACATGATCTGGACCGTCATCGCGCCGCGTACCCAGACGATCGTTGGCTCCACGCGCTATCTGAACATGGCGCTGAGCGATAAGCGGGTCGAGATCGGCTACACATGGTATGCGCGCTCGGCCTGGGGCGGCGCGATCAATCCTGCCTGCAAATATCTGCTCTGTACCTATGGGTTTGAGACGCTGATGCTGAACCGGATCGAGCTCAAAACCGACGCCCGCAATGCCCGGTCGCGCGCCGCCATTGCCAAGCTTGGCGCCCGCCAAGAAGGCATTTTCCGGCAGCACATGATCGTGCAAGGCGGGCATATCCGCGACACTGTCTACTTCAGCGTCATCGCACCCGAATGGCCAGAGGTCAAAGCGCGCTTGCTCACGCGGCTGGCGGAGGCGGGGTAGATTATGGCCGCCCCGCGACTGCACTTGCAGGATATCCATCTGACCTTTGGCGGGCAGCCGCTGCTCAAAGGCGCGGACCTTATCGTGCATGAGGCGGAGCGGCTGTGCCTGATTGGGCGCAATGGCTCAGGCAAGTCGACCTTGCTCAAAATCGCGGCGGGTATGGTGGAGCCGGACAAAGGCACGCGCAGTTGCGACCCCAAGGCCACCATCCGCTATCTGCCACAAGAGCCGGACTTTTCCGGGTTCTCGACCACGTTGAGCTATGTGGAGGCGGGGCTGGCGCCGGGCGATGATCCCTATCGCGCGGTTTATCTTCTGACCCAGCTTGGCATGACGGGGGACGAGGACCCGAGACACTTATCAGGCGGGGAAGCGCGCCGGACCGCCTTGGCGCGCACCTTGGCGCCCGAGCCCGATATCCTTTTGCTGGATGAGCCCACCAACCATTTGGACTTGCCGACCATCGAGTGGCTGGAGGATGAACTCAAATCCTTGCGGTCCGCATTGGTGCTGATCAGCCACGACCGGCGGTTTCTGACCAAATTAGGCCGCGCCTGCGTGTGGCTCGACCGGGGGCAAACGCGCCGGCTGAATGATGGCTTTGCCGCCTTTGAGGAGTGGCGGGAGACGCTCTTTGCCGAGGAGGAGCGCGACCGGCACAAGCTCGACCGGCGCATTGCCATGGAGGAGGATTGGGTGCGCTATGGCGTCACCGCGCGGCGCAAGCGCAATGTGGGGCGGATGGAGCGGCTCGCCAATCTGCGCACCGAACGGCGGGAAGCACGCCGGCAAACCGGCCAGGTGAAATTGACCGCCGACAGCGCGCAGAGCTCCGGCACGCTGGTCATCGAGGCCAAAGGATTGAGCAAGAGTTATGGCGAGAAGGTGATCGTCAGGGATCTGACAATCCGCATCTTGCGCGGGGACCGGGTTGCGATTGTGGGGCCCAACGGGGCTGGCAAGACCACCTTGATCCGTCTGCTGACGGGGGCCTTGGCGCCCGATAGCGGAACGATCCGGCAAGGCGCCAATGTCGATGTGCAGACCTTGGACCAGGGGCGCGAACCTTTGAGCGGCACCACGACCTTGGCGGAGTTCTTGACTGGCGGGCGCGGCGACACGGTCTTTGTCAATGGGCAGAGCAAGCATGTGTCCGCCTATATGAAGGACTTTTTGTTCCAGCCTGAACAAATGCATCAGCCGGTGAAGGTCTTGTCAGGGGGGGAGCGCGGGCGGCTGATGCTGGCGCGGGCCTTGGCGACACCTGCGAACCTACTGGTGCTGGATGAGCCGACCAA
>DMER01000088.1:11692-12049 GCA_003451645.1 Alphaproteobacteria bacterium
CTCCTGCAGGAGACCTTGAGCGATTATCCAGGTACGGTGCTCCTCGTCAGCCATGACCGCGACTTCATCGACCGGGTTGCGACAAGCGTGCTGATGGCGGAAGGCGATGGCCGGTTTGAGGATTACGCGGGCGGCTATAGCGATATGGTGGCGCAGCGCGGCAGCGGCGTGGCGGCCCGCACCAAACCTTCCATTGCACCCGCCAAAGCGAGGCCCACGACAACCCCGACGCCAGAGCCACCGGCCGCACGTAAGAAGATGAGCTTCAAAGACAAGCATGCGCTGGAGAGCTTGCCCGCCATGATTGAAGGCTTGGCGCGCGAGATTGCCACCCTCAATCAGACCCTGCTGGAGCCC
>DMER01000227.1:0-323 GCA_003451645.1 Alphaproteobacteria bacterium
CAGATCCAACCGGCGCTGAAGGCTGCCGAACCTCAGAGCTTGCGCAAGCTGGAAATGTCCGTCTCCAGATAAAGCAGCCCATTATGACGCACCAGGATGCCGGTTGCGCTCACTGGATCAGCGACAAGGGCTTTGATCTCATCGGGCTTGATAGCTTGGCGATCTGGCCCTGTCATCACATAGGCGGTCGGCTTTCCCTCCGCGGTGCGCGTGACAAATACCGGCGGGATCCCGCCCTTGATGCAGACGGTGGCGCAACCTTTGTGCACACGGCCCTCGCCTGGCCGCATGACCCCGAACCAGCATTTGGAATCGACGATCTC
>DMER01000227.1:490-900 GCA_003451645.1 Alphaproteobacteria bacterium
CAGCATTTGGAATCGACGATCTCGCCCTTCAGCGCCACTTCGCCCAGAGCCTCGCTTTGGACAGGGGCCATTGGCGCCGGAAGCGTCCCCGCCTCAGTTACAGCATTCGCGCCGATCTCAAACATTTTAAGGCCCGGGAAATCCGTCCGTGTGATGACAAGCCCGGTTAAAGCAATTGGACCCGAAGGCACGCCCGCCAGAAAGGTCTCGGCACTGCGCTTGGTGTCAGCAATCAGCATGTAGGGCACGCGGCGCCCAGACTCCTCCGTCCACAGAATGGGATAGGGATCGCGGCTCAACTCGCCGCTCAGCACCACCGGCGTTTCGGCCCAGCTGCCGGGACCAGGCCGCTGCTGCATGAGGCTGATGACATAGAGGTCGAGTGCCACGAGGCCGATCAACAACAAGAC
>DMER01000227.1:1138-1533 GCA_003451645.1 Alphaproteobacteria bacterium
CCGCGCGGGCCAGCCGCCGCGGCATCTTGAGATAGCCTACATAGAAGTCGTCATCGGTGTTTGGCGTGGCCATGCCTCAGGCTCCAATGACTGCTGGGGTGGAGGGCATCTCGACAGGGCATGGGACAGGGCGGACAAAGACCGACCCATTGACGATTTTCACTGGATAGGTCTGAACGGTCTCAAGATAGGGCGGCGGCGATTTACCCGTATCGGGCTTGTACTGCCAGCCATGCCACGGGCAGGTGATACAGCCGTCAACGACCTTGCCCTCTCCCAACGGGCCCATTTGATGGCGGCAGACATTAGACACGGCCGCGACCTTACCGTCATAGCGGAAGACGGCGATCTTTTCGCCAGCGGGTGGCGAAATAATCCGCGCGCGATTGTCCGGG
>DMER01000227.1:1730-2666 GCA_003451645.1 Alphaproteobacteria bacterium
ATCCGCGCGCGATTGTCCGGGATCGACAGAGCAGGCCCAAGCTCCAGCCAGCCATCGCGCACCAAGCGGTCGGTCGCGGCGTCCTGGCTCCAGGACAAGAGGCCAGCGGTCAGATGCAGTCCGGCGATAAAGGCAAAGCCACCCAGCGTCACCCAAGCATAGACACCAGGATCCCCGCTCTCGCGCGCGGCCCCCAGCAGCACATGCCCAACCAAAAGGGCGTAGGCCACATAGACCAGCATATGCAGCGCCTTCCACAGGCGCGGGGACAGATTGTTGAGCCAGAAATCATGGCTGGTCGCAGCCATCACATAAAGGATCGCAAGGGCCGCCAGCCCAAGGACTTCAAAGGGAAAGCCAGCGATGCCTTGATAATCGCCCGTGTCGAGGAAGATCGACACCAACGGGTTCGTGACCGAAAAGGCGTGGTACCAGACGAGCGCAAACGCGCCATGTCCCAACGCGACGATGAACAGCAAAACGCCCAAATGGCGCCGGTTATAGAGGAGCGGCAAGAAGGCTGGCGACAACCGCGCCAGCGGGCCAATTGCCAAAACCACGTGCAGAAGAAAAAAGGCGCAGGCGCCCAGCGCGCTAATCACCAAAATCTCAGGCGACGTATTGGCCGCCTCAGGATTGAGCATCGGGGTCAACACGACAAAGCCGCCGATATAAAGGCCTACACCGGTGAGGGCGATCAGGTCATAGATGACTTTGTGCCGGTTCCAACCGATTGCTTTGTAAGTCGCAGCCATCGTGATCCCCTTAATTTGCAGATGGCTGAAACGCTTCGGTGCGGTCAGGCACCGGCAGCGACAAAACCGCGAATCCTCCGGCCGCTACCGCCGCCCCCAAAATCACCCAGACAAACAGTATTTTTTAACAACACATTCCAATGTTTTTCTGGACCCTACCTATGTTGATCAGATCTTTTAC
>DMER01000227.1:2832-9974 GCA_003451645.1 Alphaproteobacteria bacterium
ACAAACAGATGCAGGCGCCGGTACGGTCTGCGCATGACTTACCCCTTGAATTTGGCGCCGCTGAGCAGCCGCAGGAACAAATAGGGCCACAGCGCAATGACACCGGGGATCAGGATCACGCGAGCCGCGACGCCCGAACCCTCAACACCATGGTCCATGCGTACCGCTCCCCACATGAGGAACGGGACAGCAAAAGCCAGGCCGATTCCGGCATAAATGCCCAGGCAAATCAGCGCCACTTCAACAGCCATCTCGGACATGAATATCCCCCAGCTCTAGCGGGAGAATAGCTAAAGAAAACGCGCAATTCTAGGCCCTAAAGCAGGTATTACTCCGCGGCAGTGCGTCCTTTCCCGGCCTTTGGCTTGACTGGTTCTTCCTGGTATTTGGCCTGACGCTTGATGCGGGCCCCATCCAGCGCGTCGTCCTCGCCCATGAAGAGCTTGCGGATGTCGGCGCTCGAAGCCTTGCCAACATCATCAAAGTGATCGCGCAGCCAAACATGTGCCGCCTGGCGGCCTTTTTCAAAAAGCATATGAAGGAAGGCATTCTCGGTATTCATTTTCGACGATGCGCCCAGGGAGGGCAGAGTGATCTCGTCCGCAATCATGTGGACCAGCACGCGGCGGTAGCCTGTTCCTTCCATGCGGCCCTCATCCATAAGGCGTGTAACGAAATCAACCGTGCGCAGCTCCCGAAGGAGTGAGGCGTTGAAGGTAATCTCATTCAGACGGTTCAGGATTTCGCGGGCACTGCGCGGAACCCCAGGTCTGCGGATCGGATTGATCTGTACGATGACAACATCGTCTGACGCAGAATTGTCAAAGAGCGGCCAGAGCGGCGGATTGCCCATATAGCCGCCATCCCAATAGGGCACGCCGTCTATTTCGACGGCGTGGAACATAAACGGCAAACAGGCAGAGGCGAGGATATGATTTACGGTCAGGTCCTCCTTGGAAAAGACCTTGGGACGGCCTGTCTCCACATTGGTGGCCGAGACATAAAGCTGCACCGCGCCCTTGCGCACCCGGTCGAAATCGACATGCCGCTCGAGAATGTATTTGAGCGGGTTCAGGTTGAGCGGATTGAGGTCATAGGGGCTGGCAAAGCGCGACAGCATGTCGAACCAGATATAGCCCGGCGAACTATCGAGGCTCCAGCCGCCGCGCGCAGCTTCAAGTGGCGAGCGGCGCAAGGGGCTGACAGCACCTGCCGAGGCGATCGCATGCCAGAATTCATGCAAGTGTTTGCGGGCATGTTCGCGGTCGCCTTCGGCCAAGCCATCCGCGAGCACGACCGCATTAACCGCCCCTGCTGACGCACCGGTCAAAGCCTCGATGGCAATTCGCTCATCCTGCAGGAGATGATCGAGCACACCCCAGCTAAAGGCTCCGTGGGAACCACCCCCCTGAAGGCCCAAATTGATGTGCTTCACCGCGCCCGTATTTGTGTTCTTGGCCATGGTCCTGGGTCCCTTTGGGTCTGTGTGAGTCGCGCTTCGAGAATCTAGTGAGCTGTCCAACCGCCGTCGACGGGAAGAGCGGTGCCCGTGATAGAGGCCGCCATATCGCTGGCGAGGAAGACCGCCAAGGCGCCCATTTCCTCAACGGTTGCGAACTTCTTGTTGGGCTGCTGGGCCAGCAAGACATCGCGGATGACCGCCTCACGCGAGATGTTGTGGGCCTTGGCCTGATCATCGATTTGTTTCTCAACCAGGGGCGTCCACACATAACCGGGGCAAATCGCATTGGCGGTGACGTTGTGCTCCGCCCCTTCCAAGCCAATGACTTTGGTCAGGCCAACGACGCCATGCTTTGCCGCGACATAGGCCGACTTAAACGGCGAGGCCACAAGGCCGTGGGCAGAGGCGATATTGATGATGCGGCCGAATTTGCGCGCTTTCATGCCGCCAAAGGCCGCCCGGCTGGCGTGAAACACCGCAGAAAGGTTGAGGGAGAGGATAGCGTCCCACTTCTCCGGCGGGAAGTTCTCAATCGGGGATACGAACTGGATGCCTGCGTTATTGACCAGGACATCGAGCTTGCCAAAGGCGGACTCGGCCCGTTCGACCATAGCCACGCAATCGGCGGCCTTGGAGAGATCAGCGCCATCAAAGCGCACTTTCACATCCGCGGCGCGCTCCAATGCGGCGCGCGTCTGCTCAATCGCATCCGCATTGCCAAGACCATTGAGGACCACCGACGCACCCGCATGGGCGAGCGCCGTGGCGATGCCGAGACCAATGCCGCTGGTCGATCCTGTGACAAGCGCTGTTTTGCCTTTCAGTGCCCGCACGGACGGCATTGACGATGGACCGGAAGACAAGGTGGGGAATGCCATTTGGAACGTCTCCTTCTTGGGGGCTAAGACTGCGTGGTTGGGGGAAGTCGCAACGAAAAGGCAAGCACGGCGGCAGCAATGAGTGCAACGCCGAGGGCCGCGACGCAGGCTTGCCAGCCCGCATACTGATAAAGTGGGCCAAGAACGGCTGTACCTGCTAGGCCGCCAATGTAATAGCTGGCAAGATAGAGGCCGCTGGCAGCACCGCGCTCCATGGTGGCTGCTCGGCTGACATAGGCGGTTGCTGCAGCTTGCGCAAAGAACGTGCCAGCCGCCAACAGGGCCAGTCCGCTGAGAACGCTATTCAGGTCGGCCATCAGCATGAGCGGAAGGGCTGCAAGCGAGACCGCGATCGAACCCCAAAAGACCGGCCGCGTTCCCAAATGATGCGCAGCAGCCCCTGCCCATGGCGTCGTGAGAATTGAGGGCAGAAACACAAAGTAGACGAGGCCCAATTGCATGGCACCCAGAGACAAGGGCGGCTGACGCAGCTCAAAGCCCACATAGGTAAAGGTGCCGATGAACACGAACAGGATCAGGAACCCGATCGCAAAGGCAGCCCTCAGACCCGGATCGCTCAAATGCATAGCCCAGGCGCTGAACGTACCGCCCATTGCGGGGCTTGATTTCTGCATCGGGTCTGTGCGGTCGAGGCCGTAATAGACGATTGCGGCGCCAGCGAGATTGAGGGCTGCGAAGACATAGAAATTGATGGCAATGCCAAAGCCGTCAGCGACCGATGCGGAGAGCAGTCTGCCAAATAAATTGCAAGCGACATTGCCCGTCACATAGGCGGCCAGTGCGCTCGCCGCTTCATCGGCGGTGCAGTGCTCGGCGAGATAGGCGATGGTGAGCGTGAAGGCGGCCGACATACACAGACCTTGTGCGACGCGCAAGGCTGCAAAGGTGCCGAGGTCTGTTGTCGACGCCAGAAGTGTTGTTGGGATTGCAAGGACAGCCAGCGAAATCCAAATCGCCGTGCGCCGCGTCAAGCCGCGCGCAAGCCAGGCAATCGCAAGCCCCGCAATCGCCATGCCCACCGTGCTGGCATTGACCGCCAAGCTCATGGCGGTTGGCGAGACGTTGAAGGCTTTGGTCAGGCTGGGGAGGATCGCTTGCGCGGCGAACAAATCGACAAGGGTCAGGAAACTGATGACCGCGATCAGCATGTTGCGGCGCAGGGCCATGCCATTCGAGTGCGGCTGTGCGTCGATGGTCGGGATCATCGCAGTCATGGGTCCGCTCCGGCGGCGCTGTTCTTTTTTGAAGAGAGAAGAGTTCCTAGCGCTATCATTGAGAGAGCGCCAGGAACCTATGCTAAGCGGCCGTTCTTTTTGGATCACAAACCTTGAGGGCCTGGATCACGTTCCGCTTACATGTGCTGATCTGCACCAGACTTCATTTTTTCTGGGGGCAAGATATCAGAGGACAGCAGCACGGTTGGCTTTGTGGTGTTGTTCTTCCACCAGTGCGAAAGGCCAACCGATTCACCGGTCGCTTCACCCGCCTTGTGCTCGATAGGAACCGAGCAGGTGCTGCGATATTCGGTGATGCCGCCTTCAACGACATAGATATTGGCCGGACGTTCGGCGTGGCTGTGCCAAGGAACGATCCCGCCCGGTTGGATGACCAGGCGGCGCAGACGCAGCATGCGGCCTTCGGCGCCGGGAACGATCTTGCTGATGTCGATCGCGGACAGAACGGTATCGGTCACGCCAACCGGGGCGGTTGCGCCCGGCTTCATCACATCGACGCCAACTTTGTCGGCGGGGCATTCGCCCGCTTGCGCACTGGCCATAGCGAACAGGCTGACGCTGCAGGCGGCAATGAATTTGAGAGATGAGGTCACGATTGAGCTCCTATGTGTTTCAAGCCCCCGGCCGCACTGGCCGCCAGGCATGAACACCCTTTTAGTGAGCCCACAAACCGGAGTGAAATACCGGTTGGCTAGGAAACCTATAGCGCACGGCTATGGGCAATTCGCTTTCCACCGAAGACGTTCCGGGGGTAGATTTATGCATGCGTTCGTTCCCGCCCACCCTTGCTGCCCGCTTGGCTCAGATCCGCCGCAACTACGGCCCTGAGTGGGACGAGATCTATGACCGCCTGATCCGGCAGTTAAGTGCCGCGGGCGTTGGTCAAGGCATCCTGCGCGAAGGCGACACGATCCCAGACTTTGCACTGCCTTCCAATCACGGACGATTGTGGACCGCAAGCGATCTCGTGGCCGAAGGCCCTGTGGTCTTGAGCTTCAACCGCGGCACCTGGTGTCCATTGTGCTCAGCGGAGATGCAAGCGCATGCAGACGCGGCTGCGAAAATCCATGACGCGGGCGGGCGGCTTTTTGCCGTGACGAGCCACATCAGCGCGGATGGCGTCATCGCGCGCCGGACCATGGCCTTGCCTTATGAGACCTTGATCGATGCCGATTTCGGCGTCGCCTTGGCCTTTGGATTGATGTTCCAGCTGCCGCAAGAGTTCCAGGCGATCTATGCGGATGACGGCATGAACCTGCCTGTCTACTTCGACAACAATGCGTGGTTCTTGTCCGTGCCAGCGACCTTCGTAGTTGGGAGCGATGGCGTGATCGCTTATGCCTTTAGGGACATTGACTTCCGCGAGCGCGCCGATCCGGACGTGCTTGTGCGCACTGTCAAAAGGCTGACGGCGAAGCGGTCCCATTCAAAGTCACGTATGCCCAATCTTGCGCGCGGGCCAAACGAATAAAGGCGGTCGTGGCGGTCGAATGCCGCCGCCCGGCAACCTCCGCCAGCACTACCTGCCGCTCATACTCAAGGCCGCCAATGCTCATGCTGACCAAGCCTTCGCTAAACCCGAAATGCTCCGGACACACCGCAATGTCGAACCCGGAAAGCAGCAGGCTGCGCATTTGTTCCTCACAGCCCGCACGGTGGCGGAAGCGCGGCTCGATGCCCGCTGCTGCACAAGCCTGCTTGAATTGATCCATCAGCGGGCAATCGGGCCGGTCAATGATGTCTTCGCGGTCCAGCTCAGCCATGCTGACGCTCTTGAGCTTGGCGAACCGGTGGGACGCAGGGACCAGCACTTTCAGCCGCTCGCGGAACAGCGGCCAGGAGCGCACCCTATCGGGCAAGCTGTCGGGATCGCCAAGAATGGCCAGGTCGAACTCGCCCGATACCGCCCGGCCGATCAAGGTCGCGTCAGGTCCCGCACCCATCGTCAGCTCAAACCCGTTCACAACCCCGCGCAAGTTCCGCACCAAGGTCATTAGGACCTCTGGCGCCACGGTCTGCGCGACGCCCAGCTTCAACGGCGAGACCTCGCCCTTCTTGACCCCGCGTGCCAGCGTGCTGGCCTCCTGGGCGGCCGCGTAAACCTTCTCCAAATGAGGCTGCATCATGCGGCCCAGATCGGTCAGATGCGTATTGGCGCGCTCGCGGTGGAACAGCGGCCCGCCAAGCTCGTCTTCGAGCTTTTGGATGGCGCGCGTCAGCGAAGGCTGCGCGACATGGCACTCCTCCGCCGCCTTGGTAAAGTTCAGCGTCCGGCTGACCGCGAGGAAATAGCGTACTTGGTGCATCTCCATGGGGAGGCTGCAGGCTCCTTTCGAATTCCTGGAGCCAAGCTTACACACAATTCATGCCGCAGTGCATCACGGCGCGCTCACATTTGCGCATGTGCCGCAGGGGGAAGTGGTGCCTGGGGCCGGAATCGAACCAGCGACACGCGGATTTTCAAGCAGTGGTCAGATTGAGTTTTCTCAATTACTTAGGCGATTTCCCGGCGCTTTTTGGGACACTTTGGCCGCGCTCCGCCAGCAGCTCCAGCAGCCGCTGAGCCTGGCGCACAGGCATGCGCCGGCTGCTCGGGCAGGCCGGCGACATCATCGACCAGTTCCGCAACCCGTTCACGAACGAGGACGTGCGGGTCGTGCACGCCATCAACGATCCCTTCAACTACACGATCAGCGAGACGCTGATCCTGGTGCCTGAGGACTTCCGCGGCGACCGCTCGAACCTGCCCAAGATCCCGCTGATCTTTCCGTGGCAGCAGATGGATGCCGAAACGCTGATGCTCGCGACGGACATGCACCTGAACTATCCGAATCCGCTGCAGCCCGAGAAGTGGCCGCGCGAATCGGCGGGTCCGATGGTGCAGGTGTCGGAGCTCTACCGTTACTATTTCAGCGTCGCGGACATGAAGAACCCGAATCTCACCCAGGTGCCGTGTTCGGGCTCGTGGGCGCGCGTCACGCCGTGGCTGCCGTGGATGCTCATGGGCATGCGCGCCGGTCACACGCTCTACATGGTGGATTTCACCGGAGCGGACAATCCCGGCCATGCCTCACCCGAGCTGCGCGCCTGGCTCGACAGCACGCCGGAACGCTCGAAGTTCCTGACGGCACCGGATTCGGACTACGGTCCGTCGCTGTCCTCGCTCGAGAACTATGCGCGCACCGAGAAGCCCGCGCCGGCGAAGTAACCGCAGCCCTGCGGGTCGTGAACGGGCC
Organism: Alphaproteobacteria bacterium; assembly: GCA_003451645.1. Lineage (GTDB taxonomy): Bacteria > Pseudomonadota > Alphaproteobacteria > Micropepsales > Micropepsaceae > DMER01. Next base: position 9,665 of record DMER01000227.1, read on the forward strand.
GGCCTTCGCCGGCCCGTTTTCGTTGGTGCCGTGGGTTCCGCTCAGTACGAGTAGGTGTCGGCGTAATCGCGCATCGCCGCCCGGATGACCCGCAGCGCGTGGGCACGATTGTAGAAGCGCGCGATCTTGATGCGGTTGGGCTTGCCCGGCACGAGCTTGTAGGTGAGGAAGTAGTGCTGCAGGCGCTCGATGTGGATGGCGGGCACGTCGGAAAGACTGCGCGCATTGCCCCAGACGTGGTCGTTCTCGATGACGGCGATGATCTTGTCGTCCGCTTCGCCCCCGTCGTTGAGCTCGAAGCCGCCGATGA
>DMER01000227.1:10243-10411 GCA_003451645.1 Alphaproteobacteria bacterium
CAGCACGCAGATGTCGAGCGGGTCGCCGTCGCCGCGCTTCGCGCCGCGCGACAGCCTCGCGACATGCTTGTCGCTGTGCGTCCGCGGGATGAAGCCGTAGAGGCTGGGCGGCGTCGCCGACGTTCGCTGCGGCCGGTCGAGGCGCAGGTAGCCCGACAGCTTGTCGAC
>DMER01000198.1:0-862 GCA_003451645.1 Alphaproteobacteria bacterium
GGGGGCGTCCCACCGTGCTCCCAAGACTCCGCATACAGAACAAATCGGAATCATCGGCGGAATTTGGCCCCTGCGGCGGCACGGCCACATGTGAGTCAAAAAATTCTTAACAAGTGTGTTGTGTCGAATCACGCGATCACAGATTCTAACGATGGAAGATGTTGATTCGCCGGTGCACGCCTCTTTGCATCCCGGCCGGCATCGGGCCCCAAACCCGGGGCGAGATTGATTGCTTCACTTCGTAACTGAGAAAGGTCGATCCCCCATGACCGATGTCGTGACCGCCGCGCGCAAGGCCCGCATTGAAAGCGAGCATGAGCGCAAACGCAAAGTCATCCTGGACGCCGCCCGCCGCGTGTTTGAACGCGACGGAGCCAAGGGTCTGACGATGCGCGCTATCGCTGCTGAAGCGGGTTATGCCGCTGGTGCAGTCTATTTCTATTTCGACAGCCGCGCGGCGATTATGGCCGAGCTGGCTGTTGGCGAATTGACCCAAATGACGAAGGACATCAAGGGCATGACCGCCCGTGGTGCGGCTGAGCGTGCCAATTCGGCAGCCCACGCCCTGGCGCAGGCCGAATCCCTTTTTCAGATTGACGCAAAGGAAGCCGAAACCGCCGGCTCAGACCGTCAGATCACAGGCAAGCTAATCACGCTGTTCCAGACCGTCGCCGAGCCTTTGGGTCTGGATGGGCTTGAGGGCCAAGAGGCGAATAAGCGGGCGCTGGCATTTGCCGCCGCCGTGATGGGCCTTGCGCAAATGCAACGTTCGGGCTGGCTGGACAAGCTGGGCCTGTCGTCTGAAGACACGCTGCAGATTCTGGCGGATCGCCTGAAATCAGCATAAACACCCGCCCCTCTC
>DMER01000198.1:1104-2616 GCA_003451645.1 Alphaproteobacteria bacterium
GCGGGGGAGGTGTCAGCGCAGCTGACGGAGGGGGCAGTGTACCAAAGTCAGTCGGGAGCGGCCGCTCCCTTCCAGAGGGTCAAACTGGCCTAATGTAGCCGCCTTGGCTGATGCGGGCTGTCGAGAGAAAACAGCGGTATGCCGACTTGGAATATTTCGCCCCCCTCGCCCAGCATCTGATAAATTCCGCTCATAAACCCTGATGGCGTCGAGAGCGGCGTTGAGGATGTGTATTCAAAGCTCTCACCGGGCTTGAGCGTCGGCTGCTGCCCCACAACGCCCGCCCCGCGCACTTCCATCACCCGCCCTGTGGCGTCCGTGATCCGCCAATAGCGTGAGCGCAGCTGCACGGCCTTGGGCCCCAAATTCTCGATACGGATCATATAGGCCCACACAAAGCGGTTATCGCCGGGGCTCGATTCATCATCCAGATAATCTGGCGAGACCGTGACGCGGATCGAGTGCGTCTCCAGTACATAGGGGTTACGCCGTTCGGCAGGTGTGGATTGTCCCGTACGCGGATCAATTTTCATGACTTAACTACCCCTCGATAACGACGCTGGTTTTCACTGAATTGGCGATGAAGCAATTTTCGTGCGCACTGTGATGCATCCCGGCGAGTTCTTGGAGGGATGGTTGACGCGTGCCGCCAAAAACGATCTCGGGCCGCAATGTAACCTGGCTGACCCAGAATTTGCCGTGGTCGTTTTTGGTCATGATGCCAACCGCCTCGTCACGGTAATGATCAACCGTGAACTGCTTGCGCGCGGCAATAGCCAGAAACGTCAGCATGTGGCACGTCGACAGGGCAGCGACCAGCGCCTCTTCCGGGTTAACGCGCTCCCGTTCGCCCTTATACTCCGGGGCGCTGGACCAGGGAATGATTTGCCCGCCGCCGGTCCGCACCTCATGGCCGCGGTTATAACTGTCATAGGTAAAATCGCTTGAGGTGCGGGTCCAAAGCGTGGTGGCGCGATACTCTGACACGTGAAAGCTCCCGCTTAACACTAATGAGGTATGTGCAGTCTATGCCGCCTTCAAGGCCTGAGCCAAGTCCTCAATCAGGTCCTGCGGATCTTCAAGTCCCACTGACAGACGCAACATGCCCTCCGTCACACCCAACTCCGCCCGTGCCTCGGGCGTGAGGCGCTGATGGGTCGTGGTGGCCGGGTGCGTGATTAGTGACTTCGCATCGCCCAGATTATTGGAGATGTCGATGATCTTCAGCGCCTTGACCACCGCAAAGGCCGCAGGCCGCCCGCCTTTGACCTCAAACGTAATGATATTGCCTGGCATCTCCATTTGCGCGCGCGCAAGATTGTGCTGCGGATGATCAGCCCGCCCTGGATAGATCACGCGCGCGACCGGCGCCTCTTGGCCCAGAGCGTCGGCAACGCCCATAGCGTGGCGGCACATCTCGCGCACCCGCAAGTCTAGGGTCTCCAGGCTCTTCAGCATCACCCAGGCATTGAAGGGGGCGAGTGTCGGCCCCGTATTACGCAAATAGCTTTG
>DMER01000198.1:2855-3007 GCA_003451645.1 Alphaproteobacteria bacterium
GTCAGATATTGCTTGCGGCCCAAGATGACCCCGCCCATCACCCGGCCTTGCCCATCAATATGCTTGGTCGCTGAATAGACCACGACATCCGCACCCAACTGCAAGGGCTTCTGCAAGACCGGCGTCGCGAACACATTGTCCACGATGAGCAG
>DMER01000198.1:3264-3565 GCA_003451645.1 Alphaproteobacteria bacterium
TCGATGATCTCCAGCGTCGGATTGGAGGGCGTCTCAAGGAACAGCGCTTTCGTCTGTGGACGGATGGCCTGCTCCCAGGCCTCGAGATCGCGCCCATCGACAAAGCTGACTGTGATCCCAAAGCGCGGCAGCAGGTCCTCGATAATGAACCGGCACCCGCCAAAGAGCGCCCGGGCCGCCACAACATGATCGCCCGTGCGCAGGAAACACATGAGGCTCGCATGCACGGCCGCCAGGCCCGATGCCGTGCCCTTGGCCATCTCCGCGCCCTCGATCAGCGCCATGCGCTCCTCGAACATCG
>DMER01000198.1:3830-6273 GCA_003451645.1 Alphaproteobacteria bacterium
AGGCGCGTCATACGCAAACCCTGAAGTCAGGAACAACGCCTCGCTTGTCTCGCCATGGGCGCTGCGCATGCTGCCGCCACGCACGGCCAGGGTTTTCGGGCGGTATCGCTTCGTCTTGTCGAGATCGGGCATTCTGGTGCAGGTCTCCTTCTTGAAGGGCATAGGACCTTTTGGCGCCCGTAAGGTCAAGAACACCAGGTGCCAGTGGTACTGCGTTCGGCATGGTGCTAATCTCCCACTCGGAAACTGGAGATTGCCCCGATGCCGATCCTCTCACCCGAGACCGAAGCCTTGGTCCAGGAAAAGGCCCGCCAAACCGGCCGCGCGCAGGACGAGATCGTCCGTGAGGCGTTGGCTGCGCATGCTGTGATGCACGCCACCATTTACAAGGCCCCTGGACCCAGCCTAAGCGCAGAGGAGCGTTTGCTGCGCGTCAAGGAGATTTCCAGGCGCCATGCGGCGCGGCCAATTCTGGACCACAGATCACCAGAAGAGATCATCGGCTTTGACGAGAACGGCTTGCCATCGTGATTGTGACCGGCAGGTCAGGACCACGAGTAAGCCCACCTAAGAAACACCGCCTACGGAATAAGCACACCACCGCCGTCTCTGGCGTCCACACCGGTGCTGTGGCGCCACACTCGGCCGCCTCATTTTGACCACTTGGAGGCCATTCACCACCTGCCAAAGCCGATATGCCCCAAATCTGCGCAAAATTGTGCGTCGCAACACAGCAATTGCCTCCGCACACAGCATCTGCCCCAAAGCAGCACAGAACTGCCCGGATCTGCTCAAGACTTGCGCTTTCCCTCCGCCGCCCTCGCGTTAGCATATGCAGCATAACAGGGGGACACTATGGGCACAGACGCAGCGCCATCATTTTTGCCATCAGCCATCGAGCCGTTGTGGCGCACCTTATCCGCTTTGGGCGAGCTACTCCTTTCGGCCCAGGCGGGCACAGCAGCTTTTGCGATTTTCGTCGCCTTGCTGGCCCTGGAATTCTTGCGCGAATCGCGCGGCTGGCGCACTTGGTTTGCCCGCTTCGGCGTCGTGCTGTCTTGGGTGCTGTTGGGCGCCGTTGTCTTGCATGGCGATTTCCTGGCCCGCCCGGCCAAGGCTGCCCTCAAGGATCTGGGGATCGCCCAATCCGATCCCGGCGCCAACGCAATTCTTTACACCACGATCGGGGCTGCGAGCGCAGGCCTGATATTCTATGCGGGCATCCAAACCGGAAGGGCTACGCGGGCCAAGGCCCCGCCTCCGGCCTCCAGCCCGTCATCCCTCTTGCTCTCGACAGCCGCGTGGCGCAGTGACGAGGCCACGGCAACGCATCTGACAGCAAACCGCGCCCTCATCCGTACCCTGACGAGAAACGCCAAAACGTCGAGCGAACCTGGGGCGGGCGTCTCACCCCGCAAGACCGTGTCCGCAAGACCACTCCCCCAAAGCATCATCCGTACTCAGCGCATTGCGGCCAAATCGCACAGCGCGACAGCAAGTCTCAAGGCCCCGCCAACGGCCCACGCTGCTCATCGCAGTTCCGGGTTTCATTTGGCGGGATCGCAACAGGCGGCATGAGCATCACAAGGGGCAGCAAGGAGTAAAACACATGAAACACAGACTATGGACCACTCTTACACTCGCGGCGGGCAGCGCGCTGATGGCGCTCTCAGCCACCGCACAAGACGCAAGCCCTGAGGCTGCACCGGCTCCTGAGGCCGCCGCAGCGCCAGCCGCTGAGGCAGCCGCCGCCGCTGCACCCGCGCTGCCCGCACACGCGACTGCACTCAAACTCGATTCCGGCGACACCGCCTGGATGCTGATGTCGACCGCGCTGGTGCTTCTCATGACCATCCCGGGCCTGGCCCTGTTCTATGCCGGGATGGTCCGTAAAAAGAATATCTTGGCGACCGCAGCGCAAAGCTTTGCCATCACGGCCATCGTCACTGTGCTGTGGGCGGTCATCGGATACTCGATCGCCTTTACCAATGGCGGCGACAACAACGCCTATGTCGGCGGCTTGGACCGTCTTTTCCTCCACGGCATGGGCTCAGGGGTGGCGCATGGTCTGGCTGGCACGATCCCTGAGAGCGTCTTCATGACCTTTCAGATGACCTTTGCCATTATCACGCCAGCGCTCATTTGCGGGGCCTTTGCCGACCGCATGAAGTTCTCAGCCCTCGTCATGTTCATGACGCTGTGGCTGCTGATCGTCTATGCGCCGGTCGCGCATTGGGTCTGGGCAGGCGGCTTCTTGGGCTCGATGGGCGTGCTCGATTTCGCGGGCGGTACCGTCGTGCACTTCAATGCAGGCGTCGCAGGGCTCGTCTGCTCGCTCGTGCTGGGGCCCCGCCTCGGCCATGGCGAGGAGGATATGTCCGGGCATAATCTGCTTTATGCGTTGATTGGCGCCTCGCTGTTGTGGGTCGGCTGGTTCGGCTTC
>DMER01000198.1:6504-11125 GCA_003451645.1 Alphaproteobacteria bacterium
GGCTGGTTCGGCTTCAACGCGGGTTCTGCCGTTGCAGCCAATGAGCTTGCGGGCACGGCCATGGCCAACACGCAGATCGCCGCTGCGGCTGCGACCGTCTCCTGGATGATGATCGAGTGGCTGATTGCCAAGAAGCCGAGCATCCTCGGCATGCTCTCCGGCGCGGTCGCGGGCCTCGTGGCGATCACGCCAGCAGCAGGCTTCGTGGCGGCGGACGGCGCCTTGATCATCGGCTTGATCGCGGGCGTGGTTTGTTATCTCAGCGCCGTGTGGCTCAAGCGCATGCTGGGCTATGACGACAGCTTGGACGCCTTTGGCATCCACGGCATTGGCGGCGCGGTTGGCGCCGTGCTGACTGGCGTCTTCGCCTTGTCGGCGGTCAATCCGCTGGGCAAAGGCCTCATCGATGGCAAGGCCGACCAAGTCTATCTCCAGGTCCAGGGCCTTCTCTACGCGGGCATCTACTGCGCCATCGTTACCTTCGCGATTTTGATGGTGGTCAAGATCACGATTGGCCTGCGCGTCTCGGCCGAAGAGGAACTTGAGGGCCTCGACATGACACAGCATGGCGAGCGCGTGGCGTAAACGCTCAAAGGGGAATGGGGGCGGCGCGCGCAAGAAACCCGCGCCGCTTCAGGGGAGAAGAGGGACGAGTTGTTTTGAATCTGGAGGACTTCCGATGACACGGCTAAAACTAACAACCGCAATCGCGTTGGTGACTTTACTGGGGCAAGGCGCGATGAGCGCGCAGGCGGGAAGCTTTACCGCCAATATTGGGGCGACCACGGATTATCGCTTCCGCGGGCAGTCACAATCGCAAACCAACCCGGCCATCTTCGGCGGCGTGGACTATGTCTCAGATAGCGGCCTCTTCGTAGGCCTCTGGGCTTCCTCGATCGACTTCAATGACGCGGCGGACACCTATGTGGAAGTTGATCTATACGGCGGCTACACGCACGCGCTCTCCGAGAAGACCAGCGGCACGGTGAAGGTCGTCTATTATCTTTATCCGACTGCGGATTATCTGCCCGGCTCCAACGAGTATGATTATCTCGAACTGATCGCCAGCCTTTCGCATGACTTTGGCGGGATCACAGGCGGTGTCGAGGTTGCCTACAGCCCGGACTACTTCTTTGAATCGGGCGACAGCGTGGCGCTCACCGGCTCGCTCAGCGCGCCGCTGACCGACAGCTGGCTGATCTTTGACGGCGGCCTCACTGCCTCGGCCAAGGTTGGCTATCAATGGATCGACGACAACGCGACCTTCGGCACGCCGGATTATGTGTTCTATGACTTCGGCATCACCGCCAAGGTTTGGAAGCTGGCGATTGACGTGCGCTATGTCGACACCGATCTGGGCGAGACAGACTGCTTTGGCGGCACCAACCTCTGCAAAGGCGCGGTCGTCGGTACGGTTACCCTGGCGCTGCCATAAGGGCATTGCATTCGCCCTTCTCCATCTTCCCCCATGCGCGACATGTGGGACTTTCGAGATTTGAGGCAGTGATCTGAAATGCCATCTTCCCCCCATGCGCAGCATGTGGGGGAAGTCACCGCGGCACGCGGGGATGGGGGGGCGCTACTGCTCCCGCACAACGGGGCGGCCTCGCTTGACGGCACATTGGGCATTCCCATACTCTCTTGCTGTTAACGGGGATGGGGACTGCGGTTCATGGCCGAGCCAATAGGCAAGGGGCGCAACGATGCACGTCGCGGAGGGTTCTTGTCCTTCCCGTGGCTGACGGCGCAACTGTCTTCGGACGCCGACAGCGGCGCCAACCGCGCTTATGTGATGGCCGCGACATCCGAAGAACGGGACTTTGAAACTGCACTCGAGTCCTTCGCCAACACGGCGCAGCGTGTGCAATATCTCTGGATTGGTTTCCTGACGGTGATGCTGGCCTTTGCCATCACCACTGCCAACATTACCCACAAGATGCTGCTCTTGCAGGAAGGGGTGAAGCTGCCCCTGGTCGATCTGACCATTCCGCTGGAGGGCTATGCCGCCTTCGGCCCCTTCCTATTCCTGATCTTGCATTTTTATGTCTTGGCGATGCTGATCGCGCTGTCGCGCTCGGGCAAGATTTTCGAGGACGCGTTGACCAGGCGCAAGGAGACGGACGAGGAAGCGGAGCGTTTGCGCGCCCGCCTCGGCAACGCCTTCTTCGCGTTGCTGATCTCAGGCCCCAGGCGGGAGCGGGAGGGGGCGCTTGCCGCGCTCTACACCTTGTTGGCACTCACTACAGTGGCGCTATTGCCCGTCATGGTGCTGTTCCTCTTCCAATTGATGTATCTGCCCTATCAGAGCGATGGCATCACTTGGTGGCACCGCTTTGCGATCTGGATCGACCTGGTCCTGGTGTGGACATTGTGGTGGTCCTATCGCAGCCATTGGGGGGAGAAGCTCCGCCCTTCCACCCGCCCGGCGATTTCCTTTGTCCTTGTGCTTGCGGTGACGCTGGGGGGCTTATTCTTCCCGCTGGCAGCGAGCTTTCCATGCGATGGGGTCGTGTTCCAACGTTTTGAAGAAGATAACGAAGATCTCGGGGTCAAGCAGGGCGACTATGTGCGCGATTGGCAGGGCAATCGGGTCCTAGCAGGGTTCGATCTGTCGACATGTTCCGCGCCAGACAAATGGCTTTTGCCGCTAATCCCATCCGATATTATGCTTCGTAGCCTCAACCGGTTGACCGATGGCGCAAGGTCGTGGGAGGAAACAGAACGGAGCTACGGCCCCTATACAGTTCTTTTCGGCATCTTTCCCAATCGCGTGATCTTGCGCAAGCAGGTATTGGTGGACCCAAACACAAAGAAGGAGCTGGAGGCGGCGCGCGATACGGAGGCGCAGCGAGAGGAGGCGGAATATGATGCTGCACTGGAACGCGGTGACCGCAACCGCAAGCATCGAGATAGCGCCGTGGAACGTTACACTCGCAACTTCGCAGGCCGCCGATTACGTGCTGCCGACTTCTCAGAATCTGATCTTACATTGGTGGATTTTGAGCAGGCCGAAATGCAGGCCACTAGAATGACGGGCGCCTGGCTTAGCGGTGCGAGCTTCGAAAAAGCATTGATGCCCAATGCCAGTTTATTGAGCGCTCACTTGGAGCATGCGTTTTTCAGACGTGCTCAGCTTCCTAACGCAGTATTCGATGATGCGCATCTATATAGGGCGTCTTTTTTTTATACTAAGCTATCTGGCGCGTTGTTTCAGCTTGCCGACCTTGAACAGGCGCTTTTTTTCAACTCTGACCTTCGTGTTACTAACTTCTCTGCTGCGACGCTGAACTCAGCGAAACTGTGGTATTCTACGCTAGACGATGCAGTATTTCAAAGAGCAACCCTCGATAACGCTGAACTGATTGAGGTAACGCTAAGGCGCGGCGATTTGAAAGACGCAAAAGGTCAGGGAGTTTTTGTCTCAAACACTGATCTACAAGACTCCAATCTTCGGGGCCTTGATTTCCGATTTTCTTTACTCAAGCGGGTCAACCTTGTCGGTGCAGTACTCGACAAAGAGCTGGTTGATTTTAGAACGATCAGCGGTCGTACAAGACTGGCACAATTTCAGAGTGCGCCTGAGAAAACATATCGCCTTAGTGATATTTTTATCCTCGATATGTCATATTGTTCTTACAGACCTTTGGCGTTTTTGACGGAACTTCGTAACACTTCAAACATTCTCGGCGCGATCTCAGCATACGCATTTTCGTGCCCTCGACATTCAAGACAGGTTTTGGATTCGCTTTTTTACTATTCCCCTATCGTCCTTGGCCAACTGGCCAGCATCAACATTTGGACGCAATCGCCACAATTTGAATTGGAGTGGAATAAAGCATTACATCCTCAAGCTCTTTACAAAATGACACGAAACCTGACGGAAGCCCACTTGCCCTATGCAACTATCTTTGCCGAAGGGCTGTATAGACTTTATCCTGACTCGATTGATCAAACTAAGAGCTTGAACGACTGGTTTGAGCAGCTTTGTAGCGCAAACGATAAACAGAGCGCGTTCAAACAACTTTTTGCATATGATATTGCCGTCCCTTCACCCATCGAGTATCGTGGGGGACTTATTTGGTGGCCCCGTAAATTTTCGACATTGTTCCTTGTACCGCCAGAAGTTCGCAAGAAATGGCTAGATGACATTAAAGCTTCTCTTGGAAAACCCCGCAGCGACACCGCCCCTTGCGAAGCCGCGCGAGCATTAACTGATATGCAGATGCAAGAGTTGGAACGAGCGCTCGCAGCCGCCGACTCGTATGATGCCCGCCGCGCAGAAGAAAACGCCAAGCGCGAGCAGGATGCCACTCAGCCGAAAACCGGCCCGTAAAGACCACTGCCCCGCCAAACGCCCGTTCTCCTGTATGCCATCCTCTTCGCGCCTTCCTGCGTCCTTGGCGCTTTGGCGCGAAACGGCATTCAGGCCCCTTGCACAATGCCCCCCCTGCCCCCACCTAACAGGGTCATAGCCGCTCTGGACGTCGCGGCACGGACGCAAAAGACCGGCGCCCCGCAAAACAAAACGCAAAATTTGCGCTGTGTTTGGGGTCAAACCTAAGGAATTCGGCCAAAAACCCCCGAAATTCCTGTTTCGTTTTGTTTCGCTGTGTTTCGTTTT
>DMER01000198.1:11348-12079 GCA_003451645.1 Alphaproteobacteria bacterium
GCTGTGTTTCGTTTTGTTACGTTTTGCCGGCGGCCACCCGCAGAAAACCGAGGCTCCGAGCGGCCTTTTGTGACGTTCTGTTACGTGATGGCGCCAGTCATCATTAGCGCGCGGTAGGATGGCCAAGGGCCCAGGGGCTCCGCCTCATAGACCGCCCGGCCAATGGCCCTGGCGAGGCAGTCGGCCGCCATCGCGCCCAGCGCGGTCAGGGACAGCGCCCAAGGCTCCGCCAGCGGCTGGCGCCCCGTCGAAAGGGCAAAGACGACGTCGCCATCAAAGGGCGTGTGGACCGGCACGATGGCGCGCGCCATGCCGTCCTGCGCCATCACTGCCAGGCGCTGGGCTTGGCCGGGCGTCAAGGCCACATTGGTCGCCACAATGGCAATGGTTGTGTTGGTGCGGGCTTGGGCCGGACCTTTCATGTCGGGCGGCAAGGGCCCGTCCTGGCGCGGCAAGGCGGGCGGTGTCTGCCCGCCCATCTCGCGGTCGCGCTCCCAAGCCCAGGCCCACAGCGTCCTCGTGCCGGGGATCACCGGCGAGCCAAAGGAGTTGACAGCGGCCAGCGCGCCAACCTGAACGCCTTGCGGCGTGACGATCGAGGCACTGCCCAGCCCGCCCTTATAGGCGCCTGCCCTGGCGCCATAGCCCGCACCCGCATTGCCCAGGGCCATCTCGAGGCTCGCCTCCGCGCAGGCCTCCCGGGCCAGCTCCGCCTAAGGGGCCGTCTCGCC
>DMER01000183.1:0-1557 GCA_003451645.1 Alphaproteobacteria bacterium
AGGGCCAGGGCGGCGTTACTGATCATGTCGCGGCCATGGGCGTCGCCAAGGAAGGACTCGCTGCGCTCGCCCGTCCATTTCACCGGCCGGTTCAGAATCTTGGCCGCCAGCAGCACCATGACATATTCGGGGTAGAGGAACGACTTCATCCCAAAGCCGCCGCCCACATCCTTGGTGATCACGTGGACCTTGGAGTCGTCAGTCTTCAGAACGAATTTGGCCAGATTGCCGCGCATGCCAAAGACGCCCTGGCTGCCGGTGCGCAAGGTCCATTTGTTGAGGGCGGGATCGAACTGGCCGATGGCGCTGCGCGGCTCCATCGCATTGACGACGAGGCGCTGATTGTCGATCTCGATACGCGTGATGTGCTTGGCGGCCGCAAAGGCCCGGTCCGTTTGTGTCTTGTCTCCCAATTCGAAATCAAGCGCCAAATTGTTTGGAATCTCGGGCCAAATGGCGGGGCCGGTCAATGCCTCCGCTGTGCGCACCACGGGCGTCAAGGGGCTGTAATGGACGTCCACAAGTTCGACCGCGTCGCGGGCCTGGGCTGGCGTTGTGGCAACAACAAAGGCAACCGGATCGCCCAAATGGCGCACCATGCCATTGGCAAGGGCTGGCCTGGGCGTGGGCTGCATCGGTTTGCCATCGCGATGGGGGAGCATAGCGACACAAGGGACATCGCCAATCCCATGTGCGGCCAGATCGTCGTGGGTCAAGACCGCCAAGACGCCAGGCGCGGCGAGCGCCTTCGCCCGGTCAATGCCAGTGATCCGCGCAAAGGCGTGTGGCGAGCGCACAACCGCACCAAAGGCCAGGCCCGGCAGGGTCAAATCATCCGTATACTGGCCACGGCCCGTGATCAGGCGGTCATCCTCAAGCCTGCGAACCGGTTGTCCGGCGCCAAACTTCATGGGGTCTCTCCTTGAAATGCGTGAGGCGGGCTTACGCCCGGTAGCTCGGGTCCTTGCGGTCCAATAGGCGGAGCAAAGCGGGCCAGGACAGATCGCCCACAAAGCCATCGAAGGCCATGCGGCCTTGGTTTGAAGTCTTGTCCTCGACGCCCTGATGGGCGCGGTTAGGCTTGGTACCGCCTGCGAGGGCCCGCACTTGCATGGTGCAGGCCCGCTCCAGGTAATACATCCGCAAAAATGCGTCCGCGCACGTCTTGCCAACGGTCAGCGTCCCGTGGTTGCGCAGGATCATGAAGTGCTTCGTGCCCATGTCCTTGATCAGGCGCTCGCGCTCGTCAAGGTCCAGCGCGATGCCCTCATAATCATGGTAGGCCAGATCGCCCAGCACCATCATGCCATGCTGCGACAGCGGCAACAGGCCATGCTCTTGGGAGGCCACCGCGACGCCATCATCCGTGTGCAGATGGATGACCGCATGCGCATCCTCGCGCGCCATGTGCAGCGCTGAATGAATCGTGAAGCCCGCCGCATTGGCCTTGTAGGTGCTGTCGAGCACGATTGTGCCATCCATGTCCACCTTGAGCAGGCTGGAGGCGGTGATCTCCTCGAACAGAAGGCCATATGGGTTGATCAGGAAGTGGTGCTC
>DMER01000183.1:1844-2341 GCA_003451645.1 Alphaproteobacteria bacterium
TGCCCCCCCAGCCATAATGCGCGAGGAGCCGATAGGTGGCGGCAAGGTCCACGCGCAATTTCCACTCCTCGGCGGAGACGAGTTCGCGGACGGGCTTGGGGGCTGATTTGGCTGCTGCGGACATGTCTTGCGGGCCTCCATTACGGTTCGGAATGATCTTTCAGGTGACTGTGGGCATGCAAGCGCCAATAGTCAATCAGCCCTTGGTCAACACCCGCGCCACCGCCTCCTTCCAGCCCGCGTAACGATGGTCGCGCTCATCGCTTGAGATCTGGGGATCAAAGCGCCGGTCAATGCGCCAGCGCTCCGCCAGCTCGGCCGTCGATGCATAAAGGCCAACACCCAAGCCAGCCAAATATGCGGCGCCCAGGGCCGTGGTCTCGATGATCTGCGGGCGCTCAATGGGCCGCCCGGTCAGGTCCGCCAAGTTCTGACAGAACACATCATTTGCGACCATGCCCCCATCGACGCGCAGGGCAGTGGGCGCGGGCAGGCCC
>DMER01000183.1:2536-5706 GCA_003451645.1 Alphaproteobacteria bacterium
GGCAGTGGGCGCGGGCAGGCCCAGCGCCTTCATGTCGCCGGCCATCGCTTCGAGAAGATCGCGGGTCTGAAAGCTCACCGCCTCAAGCGCCGCCTTAGCGATCTCCGCGGGGCCGGTGTCGCGCGTCATCCCTAAGATCGCGCCGCGGGCATTGGCATCCCAATAGGGCGCGCCAAGACCCACAAAGGCAGGCACCAGGACAACCCTGGACTTGTGATCGGCACGGGCGGCGAGCGCGGCGGACTCCGGCGCGCTCTTAATGATCCCCAACCCATCGCGCAGCCACTGGATGGTGGCTCCCGCCATGAAGATCGAGCCTTCAAGCGCGTAGGAGGCTTCTTGTTTGATCCGGTTCGCAACGGTTGCAATCAACCGGTTTTTAGACGCCACTGCCTTGGCACCCGTATGGGTCAGGGCAAAGCAGCCGGTACCAAAGGTTGCCTTCATGAGGCCCTGAGTGAAGCAGGCTTGGCCAATGGCCGCTGCCTGTTGGTCGCCTGCGGCGCCTGCGATCTTCAACGGGATGCCGAAATGCTCCGCCTGCGTCTCACCGATGACCCCGGCGCAATCCGTTACGCGGGGCAGAATCTCATGGGGGATCGTCAATAGCTTCAGGATTTCCGGGTCCCAGCACTGGCGTTGAATGTCAAACAAGAGAGTGCGCGAGGCGTTGGTTGCATCGGTTGCATGCACCGTGCCGCCGGTCAGACGATGGATCAGCCAACTATCGATGGTCCCAAAGGCGATCTCACCACGCCCCGCGCGGAGGCGGGCATCGGGCACATGATCCAGGAGCCAGGTAAGTTTGGTGCCCGAAAAATAAGGATCGAGCAGAAGGCCCGTGCGCTCCGTGATCATGCGCTCCTGGCCGCCCGCTTTGAGCTTGGCGCAGGCCTCGGCGGTTCGCCGGTCCTGCCAGACAATGGCGCGATGGAGGGGGGCGCCCGTCTTTCGATCCCAAATGAGGCACGTCTCGCGCTGATTGGTGATCCCCAGTGCCGCAACCCGCCCCAAGTCTTGCCCGACCAGCACTTCGCGGCCGGCCGCCAGCACGTCCTGCCAGATGTCCATGGCGTCATGTTCAACCCAGCCATCCTGCGGGTAGTGCTGTGTCAAGGGGCGGCTTGCTTGTGTCAGGATGCGGCCATCGCCCGAAAACAGGATCGCGCGTGTCGATGTCGTGCCTTGGTCGATGCTAAGGATCAGGTTGTCCTGCGGCATGGCGCGTCCTCCTTGGCTGTTATCTGCCAAGACTAGCCATGATTCACGATGTTGCGCGAGGGGCTGGACGCGCGTGCTGCAGGTGCTAAGTTTTGGGGCATGATTGATCCCTTTGGCCGTGCCATTTCCTATTTGCGCGTCTCGGTGACGGACCGCTGCGATTTTCGCTGCGTCTATTGCATGGCGGAGGACATGACCTTCCTGCCCAAGCAGGATCTCTTGAGCCTCGAAGAATTGTACCGTTTGTGTTCGGCCTTCATCGCCAAGGGGGTGCGCAAGATCCGCCTCACCGGCGGCGAGCCGCTCGTGCGCAAGAACATCCTCTGGCTCATTGAGGCCCTCTCGCGCCATCTCAAGAGCGGTGCGCTTGAGGAACTGACGCTGACCACCAATGGCAGTCAGCTGAGCCGCTTCGCGCCACAATTGGCAGCCTTGGGGGTCAGGCGGGTGAATGTGTCGGTCGATACGCTGGACCCGGACAAATTCGCGGCCATCACGCGCTGGGGCAAGCTTTCGCCCGTCCTTGAGGGGATCGCAGCCGCGCGCGCGGCCGGCCTGCATGTCAAGATCAACGCGGTTGCGCTCAAGGGGGCCAATGAGGATGAGATCCCCGCCATGCTGCGCTGGGCGCATGCGCATGGGATGGACCTGACCCTTATCGAGACCATGCCCATGGGCGCGATCGAACCCGACCGGATGGACCAGTATCTCCCCCTCGCCCACGTGCGGGCGCAGCTGGCGCGGGAATTCACCCTTGAGGACATTCCCGACCGCACCGGCGGCCCTGCGCGCTATGTGCGTGTGCGTGAGACGGGCGGGCGGCTCGGCTTTATTACGCCGCTGACCCATAATTTCTGCGAGAGCTGCAACCGTGTGCGGATCACCTGCACGGGCATGCTCTATATGTGCTTGGGGCAAGATGACAGCGCCGATCTGCGCGCACCCTTGCGGGCTAGCCCTGATGATACCCTGCTCTCCGCTGCGATTGATGAGGCCATCGGCCGCAAGCCCAAGGGCCATGATTTCGTGATCGAGCGGCGCGGCGCGCGCCCTGCTGTGGCGCGGCATATGTCCCTGACAGGCGGCTAAATGACCTTTACACGGCCTTGTTTCGTTGCCTCAACCGCGCCAGAAGCGCAGGAGGCGCTGGCGATGTTCCGGCGCCTTTATGGCGATCATGCGCTGCGCACGGCCGATGTGGTTGTGGCGTTGGGTGGCGATGGGGTCATGCTGCAAAGCCTGCATGAGACCGTCAAGCGCCGCCTGCCGATCTATGGTGTCAACCGCGGCTCGGTCGGCTTTCTCATGAATGAGTACCGCCCCGAGGGCCTGATGGAGCGGGTCAACCGGGCAGAGGCCGCCGAGGTGCATCCTCTGGTCATGTCCGCGCGCTGCTTCTCTGGGATGACGCATCAAGCCCTTGCTTTCAACGAGGTCTCACTCTTGCGCGAGACGCGGCAGGCGGCCAAGCTGCGCATCCGCATTGATGGCAAGGTGCGCATGGCGGAGTTGATTTGCGACGGCGTGCTGGTGGCGACCCCTGCAGGGTCCACGGCGTATAATCTCTCCGCCCACGGACCGATCCTGCCCATCGATGCGGCGCTGTTGGCGCTCACCCCCATCAGCGCTTTCCGGCCACGGCGCTGGCGGGGCGCCCTTCTGCCGCGTGCGGCGGCGGTGAGCATCGAGGTCCTGGAGCCGGAAAAGCGCCCAGTGAGCGCGGTTGCCGACTTCACCGAGGCGCGCGAGGTGGTCGAGGTCAACATTGTCGAGGACCGCGCGATATCCATGACCATGCTGTTCGATCCTGACCGTTCCTTACGGGAACGCATCATCGCCGAGCAATTTGTAGACTGATCAATTGTTACCGGTGCTCGCGCTCCCGCCATGATGCGGGTAAGACCGCATCGCCCAAGTCGTTCAGCGATTGGACACCTCCAAAAACCTCC
>DMER01000221.1:0-1233 GCA_003451645.1 Alphaproteobacteria bacterium
AATCTCGGTTGTTGGAAGTGTCCAATTCTATAAAGAATTTGGCGGTAAGCAGGTCCCTTGCTTTGTTAGAGACATTCGGTGGACAGGGAATGGTGATCGGCTTGATCCGCAAAGATGTTAAGCGCATTCCTAAATGATTACGCCTGGCTTCGCTCCAGGGAATAATCGTATACGCCCACGTCTTTTCATTCACACTTACAGCTTTATTGTGCGCCTCAATGATATCGAAATCTTCATAAGAATGCCCGTATCCAAAATATAGGATGACATGGCTCTTTTGCATGCTGTCAAAATAATCTGCATCATGCCTTTTTCTGTAATTCTCCCAATACTGCTTTCCACTAAATATCCACCCAGATGGATTGCCTGGTTCTCCATGTATATACTCTATATTGTTTCTAGCAATGCCGCACCGTTCTAGATTATAGTCAACATTGGCAGTGTATACCCTTGATTGTGGATTAATTAAAATGCACAGTCTCACAAGAGTGGCGAATGCTTTCTGAGCATAAGAATAACTATCATACGATGCTGATTGCGTCGCCTCGACGTAGCGCCTCATCTTCTCGATCACGGAGGATTCAAACGCCAATATTTGGTCCGTATGCAGAAAATCACACAGCTCAAGAAGGCTTTCGCTCTCGTAATCAATATTATACTGTCTGAATATATCGATATTACTATGCCGAACCAGGTGTTCCCATGAAGGGGCGCCACTGAAGCGGCTGAACCCATTACCAACAAAGAAGGATACCTGCCCTGAGGTCAGGTATCTGCACAGGGAGTCATAATTAGCTTGCTCAACTGCATGTCGCTTGAAGCCCTCAAATGGTTCGTTAGAGATCTGGTACATCTCGAGACACCCGCCAGATGTTGCACACTAGCGTCATGGCCCCTATCCGGTTGCGCTGCTCATGGTCAACTCGCAATCGGCCTTCAGCGCCAACCGTCATAGCACTCCCGGCCACGCGCGCAATCAGCGTGGCCGCTCCGTTTGACACCGTGACATCCTACTCCGCCGCATCTGGTGCTGGCAGCGCTGGTTGCTCGCGTTGCTCGACTATCGCTTTGTCGCGGTCGGCAGCGACCTGCTTGAGCCGTGCCAGCATGCCGCCGGTGCCCGCCGGGATCAGACGGCCCACAATGACGTTCTCCTTCAGTCCGACCAGCGTGTCGACCTTGCCATTGACCGAGGCCTCGGTCAGCACGCGCGTCGTCTCCTGGAAGGACGCC
>DMER01000221.1:1479-2650 GCA_003451645.1 Alphaproteobacteria bacterium
CCGAGATGAACGAGCGTGTCTGCAAGCTTGCTTTGGTAATGCCCAAGAGCACAGGTTTGCCCGAGGCAGGCTTCAGGCCCTCTGCGATCGCTTTGGCGTTGATCTCGTCATATTCGAGCTGATCCAACTGTTCGCCCGCGACAAGGGTCGTCTCGCCGCCATCTTCCACTTCGATCTTTTGCAGCATCTGGCGGACGATCACTTCGATATGCTTGTCGTTGATCTTCACGCCTTGCAGGCGATAGACCTCCTGGATTTCGTTGACGAGATAGGCCGCCAGCGCCTCAATGCCCTTGACGCGCAGGATGTCGTGCGGCGCCGGATTGCCGTCGACGATGTAGTCGCCCTTCTCGACAAAGTCACCCTCTTGGACCGTCACGTGCTTGCCTTTGGGGATCATGTATTCCAGCGGCTGCAGGCTTTCGTCCTTGGGCTTAATCAGGATGCGGCGCTTGGACTTGTAGTCCTTGCCGAATTCGATCCAGCCATCGATTTCCGCCACGATCGCGGCGTCTTTGGGCCTGCGGGCTTCAAAGAGTTCCGCCACGCGCGGCAGACCGCCCGTAATGTCGCGGGTTTTGGCGCCCTCGGTTGGGATACGGGCCAGAATGTCGCCCTCTCGCACCTGCTGACCTTCTTCGACCGAGAGGATCGCGTCCACCGGCAGGAGGTAGCGCGCATCTTGCTTGTTGGCGAATTTAAGCGTTGCGCCTTTGTCGTCGGTGAGCGAAATCGCCGGGCGCAAATCGGTGCCGCGCGGATTGGCGCGCCAATCGACCACGGTTTTGGAGGAGATGCCCGTCGCCTCATCGGTTACCTCTTTCAAGGACACGCCTTCGACAAGGCCCTCAAAGCGGACCATACCGGCCTTTTCGGTCAGGATTGGCAAGGTATAGGGGTCCCATTCGACCAAACGCTCACCGCGCTTGACTGCTTCGCCCTCGTCATATTTGAGCGCCCCACCAAACGGCAGTTTGAAGCTCGCGCGCTCTTGTCCATTGGCGTCAACAATCAGGACCTGCGCATTCCGGCCCATGACGCGCAGGGCGCCGGTCGAGTCACGCACAATATTGCGGTTCACGATGCGGATGGCGCCGTCATGGCTTGCGTCTACAAAGGATTGCTCGGCCACTTGTGCCGCGCCGCCAATGTGGAACGTGCGCATGGTGAG
>DMER01000221.1:2881-4206 GCA_003451645.1 Alphaproteobacteria bacterium
CGCATGGTGAGCTGCGTGCCCGGTTCGCCGATCGATTGCGCTGCAATGACACCTACAGCCTCGCCCGCGTTCACGGGGGTTCCCCGTGCCAGATCGCGGCCATAGCACTTGCCGCAGACCCCATTGGTCAGCTCGCATACAAGCACGGAGCGGATACGCACACGGTTCAAATGGGCCGCTTCAATGACTTCCACGCGGTCTTCAGTGATTTCCTCATTGCGCTTCACCAGCACCTTGCCAGTGGCCGGTTCTTTGATGTCTTCCGCAGCCGTGCGGCCCAGGATGCGCTCGCCAAGTGTCGCCACAACCGTACCACCGTCAAGCACGGCCGAGACGGTGATGCCCTCCTTTGTGCCGCAATCAACACCATTGATGATACAGTCCTGCGCCACGTCGACCAACCGCCGCGTCAGGTAACCGGAGTTCGCCGTCTTCAGAGCCGTATCGGCGAGACCTTTGCGCGCGCCGTGGGTGGAGTTGAAATACTCCAACACCGTGAGCCCTTCTTTGAAGTTGGAAATGATCGGCGTCTCGATGATTTCGCCCGACGGCTTGGTCATCAGACCGCGCATGCCGGCCAGTTGCTTCATTTGCGCCGGCGAGCCGCGCGCGCCGGAATGCGACATCATATAAATCGAATTGATCTCCTTGACCCGGCCCGTGGTGGGGTCCTTTTGGATCGCGGAGATTTCCTTCATCATCGCATCGGCCACGGCATCCGTGCACTTTGACCAAGCATCGACGACCTTGTTGTACTTTTCGCCTTCGGTGATAAAGCCGTCCTGATACTGCTTTTCATAGTCCTTGATCAGCGTACGCGTATCGTCGACAAGTTTATCCTTGGCTTTCGGGATGACCATGTCGTCTTTGCCGAACGAAATGCCCGCCTTATAGGCTTCACGGAAGCCAAGGGCCATCACGGCATCGGCAAATAGGACCGTGTCTTTCTGCCCGCAATGACGATAGACGAGATCGATGATGCCTGAAATTTCTGCCTTGCGGAGCACCCGGTTGACCACCGCGAACGGCAGATTGGGATCGCGCGGCAGCACTTCCGCCAGCATCATGCGGCCTGGGGTTGCATCCACGCGCACAGTGATGGGTTTGCCTTGCGCATCCACCGTGTTGTAGCGCGCCTTGATCTTGGTATGGAGAGTAACGACGCCGGCTGCCAAGGCCGCTTCGATCTCGCCCATATTCGCAAAGGCCATCCCTTCGCCCGGCTCGCCCTCGCGCTCGAGCGAAAGGTAATAGATGCCCAACACAATGTCCTGGCTCGGGACGATAATCGGCTTGCCATTCGCGGGCGACAGGATGTTGTTGGT
>DMER01000221.1:4546-6187 GCA_003451645.1 Alphaproteobacteria bacterium
TGCAACTGGA
The DNA here is from genome assembly GCA_003451645.1 of Alphaproteobacteria bacterium. Lineage (GTDB taxonomy): Bacteria > Pseudomonadota > Alphaproteobacteria > Micropepsales > Micropepsaceae > DMER01. The sequence continues at coordinate 4,557 of DMER01000221.1, forward strand.
TCGCCTTGCCCTCAATGAGCGTCGGCTCAAAGGCCTGAATGCCCAAACGGTGCAGCGTCGGCGCGCGGTTGAGAAGCACCGGGTGTTCGCGGATCACCTCCGCTAGGATGTCCCAAACCTCGGGCTTTTCCTTCTCGACCATTTTCTTCGACTGTTTAACGGTCGAAGACAGACCCTTGGCCTCAAGCCGGTTGTAGATAAACGGCTTGAACAGCTCGAGCGCCATCTTCTTGGGCAAGCCGCACTGATGCAGTTTCAGTTCAGGCCCGACCACAATGACCGAACGGCCGGAATAGTCGACGCGCTTCCCGAGGAGGTTCTGCCGGAAGCGGCCTTGCTTGCCTTTCAGCATGTCCGCCAGCGACTTCAGGGGCCGCTTGTTGGCGCCCGTGATTACCCGGCCACGGCGGCCATTGTCGAATAGGGCGTCGACCGCCTCTTGCAACATCCGCTTTTCATTGCGGATGATAATGTCGGGCGCGCGCAGTTCGACGAGCCGCTTCAACCGGTTGTTCCGGTTGATAACGCGACGGTAAAGATCGTTCAGGTCTGACGTAGCAAAGCGCCCGCCATCGAGCGGCACCAGCGGGCGCAGTTCGGGCGGAATGACCGGTACGATCTTGAGGATCATCCACTCCGGCTTATTGCCAGACTCAATAAAGCTTTCGACCAGCTTCAGCCGCTTGACGAGTTTCTTGGGCTTGGTTTCGCCTTCCGCAACCTTGATCTCCTCGCGCAGCTCTTTGCGCAAGGATTCCAGTTCCATTTTTTGAAGCAAATCACGGATCGCCTCAGCGCCAATCTTGGCGGTGAAGCTGTCGTCGCCATAATCTTCCTGCGCCCGCATATACTCATCTTCAGTGAGTAGCTGGCGATCTTTCAGCGGTGTCAGACCCGGCTCAAGCACGATATAGGCTTCGAAATAGAGAATGCGCTCCAGATCCTTGAGCGTCATATCCAGCAACAAACCGATGCGGCTCGGCAGCGACTTCAAGAACCAGATATGGGCAACGGGCGAGGCCAATTCGATATGGCCCATGCGCTCGCGCCGCACCTTGGACAAGGTCACTTCGACGCCGCATTTTTCGCAAGTAATGCCGCGGAACTTCATCCGCTTGTACTTGCCGCAGAGGCACTCATAGTCCTTGATCGGCCCAAAGATCCGCGCACAGAACAATCCGTCCCGCTCCGGCTTGAAGGTACGGTAGTTGATCGTCTCCGGTTTCTTGATCTCGCCATAGGACCAGGATTCGATCCGCTCTGGGCTTGCGATCGAGATCTTGATCTTGTCGAACATGGGCGCAGGTTGCGCCGGATTGAAAACGTTTAAGACCTCTTGATTCATGGTGCGAAGGTCTCCTTACCCTATTGTCAAAAGCCAAAACTCGGAATTCTGCTTGGGCGTCGCGGCCTCGCGGCCCGCCACCCATCCTGTTTGTAAAGCCACGAAGCGGGCACGCCTCACGATTGCTGTTCGGTCGTCACCAGCTCCACATTGAGATTGAGCGAGCGCATTTCCTTGACCAGCACGTTGAAGCTTTCAGGAATACCCGCCTCGAAATTCTCATCGCCGCGCACGATCGCCTCATAGACCTTGGTGCGGCCCGAGACGTCGTCCGACTTCACCGTCA
>DMER01000119.1:0-596 GCA_003451645.1 Alphaproteobacteria bacterium
TGGTGGGCCTATTACGAACTTGGCTGGGGCGGCTGGTGGGCATGGGACCCTGTTGAGAACGCAAGCTTTATTCCCTGGCTGGCGGCGACAGCGCTTCTGCATTCGGCCATTGTGGTCGAGCGGCGGGAGGCTCTAAAGAGCTGGACCGTGTTGCTGGCGATCCTGGCGTTTTCAGCGAGTTTGCTTGGCACATTTTTGGTCCGCTCCGGCGTACTCACCTCGGTGCATGCCTTTGCGACGGACCCGGCGCGCGGCACCTTCATCCTGGCCATCTTGGGAGTCTTTATCGGCGGGTCTCTTGCACTTTATGCGTGGCGGGCGCGAGATTTGTCGGGAGGGGGCGTTTTTGCACCGGTTAGCCGCGAGAGTGCCATCTTGCTGAACAATGTTGTGTTGACGGTCGCAGCCGCGGCCGTTCTTTTGGCCACTCTATATCCGTTGATCTATCAAGCGCTGACCGATGCCAGCCTGTCGGTCGGGCCGCAAGTCTATAACTTCTTCTTTCCGCCCATCGTGAGTTTGGGTCTGGTGGCGATCCCGATTGGCGTCTTTCTTACCTGGCGGCGGGCGCGCCTTGATTTGCCCGTCGAGCACCT
>DMER01000119.1:789-10204 GCA_003451645.1 Alphaproteobacteria bacterium
TGATTTGCCCGTCGAGCACCTCTTGCCTGCGTTCGCTCAGAGCTTGGCGGTCGTTTGCGTGACGCTGGCCTTCTTTGGCCTGCCGGATTGGGCAGCAGCACTTGGCCTTGGTCTAGCGACGTGGATTGTGACCGGCAGTCTCAGCGATACTTGGCGCAGAGCGGGTGATGGGGGGCTGTCCAAGAAGCTTGGCCGGCTGCAAATGGCGCCGCTCAGCGTTTGGGGCATGACCTTGGGCCATATGGGATTGGGCGTTCTGATCGTCGGTATTGTTGGCGTATCCGCTTGGACGCGCGATGGTGCGGCGGTCCTGCGGCCAGGGCAGAGTGCGCTCATCGCAGGATACACAGTCCAGTTGCGTAGTCTGGAGCTGGATGTCGCGGGGCCGAACTATACAGCCACGCGCGCAAGCATCGCTGTGATCGAAAATGGCCAGACGATTGCGATCTTGCGCCCTGAGCGTTGGCGCTTCCCTGGTCGCGAGATGCAAACGACTGAGGCAGCTATCTCCACAAACATCGTGCGCGATGTCTACGTGGCGATCGGCGAGCCGCAGGATGGCAGCATTGTGGTCAATCTGTATGTGAAGCCGCTAGTGGCGTTCATTTGGGCGGGGGCAGTGATAATGGCCTTTGGGGGCCTCTTGTCGCTTGCGGACCGGCGCTATCGCATAGGCGTCGGGGCGCGGGACAGCCGCGCATTGGCACCTGCGGAATAGGAGTGGCCGATGCTCCGTTGGCTGATGAAGGTGGTGTTTAGCGTTGTGGCCGCTCAGTCCATGGCCCTGGCTGGCGGGGCAGGTCTGGACCCGCGCGAGGCCCTTGCTGATCCAGCACTTGAGGCACGAGCGCGCAGCTTATTTCAGGAAATGCGCTGCGTTGTTTGCCAAAGTGAATCACTAGACGACAGCGAAGCCGACCTTGCCCGTGAAATGCGCCGCATAGTGCGCGAACAGATCGCTGCGGGGCGCACCGACCCAGAGATCCGGGACTATTTCGTTAGCCGGTATGGCGACTATGCGCTGCTGAAGCCAAAGCTGGGTCTGGGTACCTGGGCGCTGTGGTTTGGGCCTTTTTTGCTGCTGTTTGCGGCGGGCGGGGCTGTGATTATCTGGGTAAACAGGCGGCAAGTTCAGAAAGCCGAACCAGACCTCAGCAGGGTGGAGCAGGAGCAATTGTCCAAAGCCCTGGACAACCGCGACAAAGTCTAAACAATATTTCATCATATGGACAGATGGCCGAAAGGTCCAAGACACTATATTAGGGCCAAAGGTTAACAGCCCGCGCGACGCCGGATGTCCTGGTGTTGCTGGCGGCGCAGACAGGAGCACGAGACGATGGAGATCAAGTCGAACTCTGGGCAGGGCAGGACACTGCGCTACTTGACGCTAACTGTCGCGGCGGTCGCGGCAACGGCGGGCGTCGTTGCGGGAATGACTTGGTCGGGCGGTGGGCCTGCTGCGTGGGCTGAGTATCTGACGAACCCGTCAGCGGCCCCGTCGGCCTCACCCGAGAGCCTAAAGCCCCGCCAATTCGCAGGGCTGGAGTCAAGTGCGCCCGTCCTTGCGATGGGGCCTGCCTTTGGCGGCGGCACGATCCAGAGCATGGCCGACCTTGTCGATCACGTGATGCCATCGGTGGTCAGCGTTAAGGTGAGCGTGCAAGGCAAAGACATGGACGAAGTTTTGCGCAACTCGCCCTTCCGCGATTTCTTCGGTCTGCCGGGGCCAGGCGGGCGCAGCGCGCCAAGGCCTCGCAGTGAGGTTCAGGGATCAGGCTTCATTGTCGATGAGACTGGCTATGTCGTCACCAATAATCATGTGATCGATGAGGGCCGCGACATTGAAGTGGTGCTGCCGAATGAGAAGACCCTGAAAGCCAAGCTCGTGGGCCGGGACCAGGCAACCGACATCGCGCTTCTGAAGATTGAGACCAAGGAAAAATTGCCTGCGGTGACCTTTGCCGATGACAAAAAGGTGCGCGTGGGCGACTGGGTGCTGGCGGTCGGCAATCCCTTTGGCCTCGGCGGCACCGTGACTGCCGGTATTGTGTCCGCACGCGGCCGTGATGTGGGCGATGGTCCGTATACGCAGTACCTCCAGATCGACGCTGCGATCAACCGGGGTAATTCAGGTGGGCCGACTTTTGACATGCGTGGTCACGTCGTGGGCATGAACACCGCGATCTATTCGCCCACAGGCGGCAGCGTTGGCATCGGCTTTGCCATTCCAGCCTCGACCATTCAGTCCGTGATCAAGGATCTGCGCTCGACGGGTCAGGTCTCACGCGGCTGGCTTGGCGTGCAGATTCAGACGCTCACGGAAGATTTGGCGGAGAGCGAAGGCCTTCCCCGCAATCAAAAGGGTGCGATGATTGCCGCAGTTCTGCCGGGGAGTCCTGCAGAGAAAGCAGGCTTTCAGGAGCGTGACGTCGTCATCAAGATCAATGGTGAAGTCATCGAGTCCAACCGAGATATGACGCGGAAAGTGGCGACATTGCCTAACGGCTCTACGGCGACATTCACGATTCTGCGGGGGGGTAAGGAGCGCACCCTCAATGCGACCGTCGGCAAGCGCGACAGCGAGGAGAAGGTCTCTGGCCTGTTCGGCCGGGGCGGGCGCGATACTGAGGAGCCTTCAAAGCTCGCGGACCTCGGCATTGGCGTGGCGCCAGTAACCGCCTCAACCAAGCGCCAGTTCCGCCTGGACGAAGGTGCGGAGGGCCTCGTGATCACTTCGGTTGATCCCAACAGCGATGCGGCTGAAAAGGGTCTGCGGCCTGGCCTGCGCATCGTTGGCATCGGGCAAGACAAGGTCGAAAACAGAGCCGATCTTGATGAAGGCATCGAGCGCGCGCAAAAGGCCGGCCGCTCCACCGTTCTTCTAAAGGTCGAGGGCGACCGTGGCGCCTCCTATGTCGCAGTCCGGATCGACAATGAGTGACCCTGTTTGGCCCAGGCGATCAGCTTGAAGGAGTAGTCATGCGGCTATTGCTGATTGAAGACGATGCGACGGCGGCGGCCTATCTGGTCAAGGGATTGCGGGAGAGCGGCCATTTGGTCGACCATGCGGGCGATGGCGAGGATGGGCTGACGCTCGCGCTCGGCGGCGCTTATGATGCGGCGGTGGTCGACCGGATGCTGCCGCGCATGGATGGCTTGTCGGTCGTCAACCGGCTGCGCGATGCGGGGAACCAGACGCCCGTATTGTTCCTAAGTGCACTGGGCGAAGTGGATGACAAGGTTCGCGGCCTCAAGGCGGGCGGGGATGACTACCTCGCCAAGCCCTTTGCCTTCACCGAATTGCTGGCGCGCCTCGAGGTTTTGGTAAGGCGGCATTCGCCCGCGGCGGTGCAAACCCGGCTGGCGGTGGGGGACCTCGAACTTGACCTCTTGTCCCGCACGGCGACGCGCAATGGCCAACGCATTGACCTCCAACCACGGGAATTCCTGCTGTTGGAGTATATGATGCGGCATGCAGGTCATGTGGTCACGCGCACCATGTTGCTGGAGAATGTGTGGGAGTATCATTTCGATCCCCAGACCAATGTGATCGACGTGCACATGTCGCGGCTGCGGGCCAAGATCGACAAAAACTTCGAGCAGCCCTTGCTGCACACGGTGCGCGGCGCCGGATATAGTCTCCGTGCGGCTTCTTGACCTTTTCCGGACGGCAACATTCAGGCTCGCGCTCGCCTATGTGTTGCTGTTCGCGGCTTCGGTCATTTTTCTTCTTGGGTTCATTTATTGGCGTACCGCGGGTTTCATGACCCGCCAGGTGGATGAGACTATTGCCGCTGAAGTGCAGGGTCTCTCTGAGCAGTACCGGCGGCGCGGGCTGTTGGGTTTGCGGCAGGTGGTGATAGAGCGCGCAGCGGCGAGTTCAGGGTCCAGCCTCATCCTGCTGACCGCGCCCGACGGCCGTTCGCTTGGGGGAAATCTTGCACGCTGGCCCGCCAATGCCATCGTGGATGAGGGCGGGTGGATAGGTTTCACCTTTACGCGCGGCGGGGAGCAAGGCCTGGCGCGCGGCCGAGCTATCCCCTTGCAAGGGGGGCTCTACCGGCTTCTGGTCGCGCGCGACATTTCTGATCTGGCCCTCATCGAGGGCACTTTGCGCAATACGTTGCTTTATGCGTTGGGGCTCACGGCTCTGTTCGGGGTGATCGGGGGAGGCTTGATCGCGCGCACGGTTCTGGGGCGGCTCAATCAAATCAACCAGACCAGCGAAGAAATCATGCAAGGCGATCTGTCCCGCCGCATTCCCATCATGGGCTCGGGCGATGAGTTGGACGAATTGGCCAAGAACCTGAACGCGATGTTGGGTCAGATCGAGGGCCTGATGACCGGTATGCGTGAAGTGGCGGACAACATCGCCCATGATCTGCGTACGCCATTGAACCGCCTGCGCAACCGGCTTGAGGGGGCGATGCTGGCACGCGACACGCCCGATGACACGAAGCTGGCGCTGGAGAATGCGATCGAGGAGGCCGATGGTCTGATCGCGACGTTCAACTCGCTGCTTCTCATTGCAGAAGCGGAGTCAGGCGCGCATCGCAATACGATGGAGGAGGTCGATCTGCGCAGCATTGCGCGCGATGTGGTCGATCTCTATGAACCCGTTGCAGAAGAGCGCGGGATCGCTTTGACGCTCAGCGCGCCAGAGGCGGTGCGGGTGCGCGGCAACCCGAGTTTGGTCGCAAGAGCCGCAGCCAATCTGGTCGATAATGCGCTCAAATATACCCCTACAGGCGGTAAAGTCGGCGTACAGATCGACCCCGGCTATCTGCGCAACGATGGCCCCAGCATTATCGTACGCGACAGCGGGCCCGGCATTCCGGCGCCAGACCGCGCGCGTGTCCTTGACCGTTTCGTGCGGCTGGAGCGCAGCCGCAATACGCCGGGCTCTGGGCTGGGCTTAAGCTTGGTAGCGGCCGTTGCACGCATGCATGGGGCGGCACTCGAACTCGCCGACAATCAACCTGGCCTTGCCGCACGCTTGGTCTTCCCGAAGGCTTTGCCGATCCCGCAAGCGGCGCAATGAGGCCAAGTCAGGCGTCCGCTTTGACTGCGCGCTCCTCGCGGACAAAACTCATTCCGATGAGGCCCGCCAAGAGGAATATCACTACCACGCCAAATGCAAGGCGCGGATTCTGCGTCGCCTCCGTCACGCGGCTAACCAGATAGGGAACAACGAAGGCGGTCGCCTTGCCTGTCAGGTTAAAGAGCCCATACAGCTCTGCGACCATTGGCGGCGGCGAGAGCCTTGCCACCATCGTCCTGCTGGAGGCTAGGACAGGACCCACAAACGCCGAGCCCGCCATGGAGAAGGCAAGTGAAAGCTGCTCCGGGAATGTCGTGAAACCCAAGGGCGCCAGAAGTGCACCCAGATAGGGGATTTGCTGCACGCGAATATCATCCGTGACCGGATAGAAATAGAGATACTCGTCTGGTGTGGTGGACAAGGAGCCGATGACACCCAGCGTGAACATGAAAAGCGAAATCTGGATGGTCCGTTTGCTGCCGATCCAATCGTCAATGTAGCCAGCGATCGCTGAACTGAAAATTGGAACCGTCAGCACGACAAGAGCGTAGAGGCCGATTTTCTCAAAACTCCAACCGAAGGTGCCGCCCAGGAAGCCCGCCAAAAAGACGAACACGCCACTCATGCCATCGGCGTAGATGGCGCGCGAGACGAAGTATGTGGCAATGTTGCGGTAATGGCCGACACGGCGCAGGGTCCCTTGCAGTTGTACGAGACCCGCACCGATTGCCTTGAAGAGCGGTAAATGAGATGACGGACGATCAGGCGTGAACACAAACAGCGGGATCATAAAGACGGCAAACCACGCGGCCGACAAGACACCGACGCTGCGTTCATGGGCGTTTGCTGGCCAGTCGGCACCGAAGAGCCCAAACGCCGGCAGATTGAGCCAGACCAGAAACAAGGTCACCGATCCCAGGTAATCCATGCTGAAGGCGGCACCTGAAAGCCAGCCCACATTGTGGTCGCCAGACACGTCCGGGAGCATCGCATTATGATAAACAAAAGCGAACTCCATAAACACGGCGCAGATCACCAAGGCCACGCCCGTCATCAACACGGCGCCAGGCTCCGCGAACCACAAAGCGACCATGCCTAGGCAGGAGATGATCGAGAAGATGGCAAGTCCGGGTTTTCGTGGGCCTGCAGCATCGGCTGCAGCGCCCAAAATCGGGCTACAGAGGGCAACGAGGAGGCCAGCCAAGGCCTGAATGTCGCCCCAAATGACCTGGCCGCGGACATAGTCGCCCACGACCACTTTTTGGAAGTAGGCGGAAAAGACAAAGATATTCACCATCACGAAATAAGGGCTGCCAGCCAACTGGAACAACGTCCACGATACTGCGCCAAGCACGCGCTTTGCGCGCGACCTATCGGTGGGAGAACTCACAGCAACACCCGATCAGCAGGCGGATCAAACAATGAAGGATTCAACCGTATCCGCTATGCAAGGGTTCTCTAATGCCCCAAGCTGGTCAATCTCGATCCTGACCACATCACCAGGTTTCAAGAACACAGGCGGCTTTCGCGCCACACCCACGCCAGCTGGCGTGCCCGTGAAAATCACATCGCCGGGCTCCAAGGTAAATGCAGCACTCAGGTGCTCGATCTGCTCGCGGATGCCAAAGATCATCTCTGCCGTAGACCCATTCTGCATCAGTGAGCCGTTTACCCATGTGCGGATCGTCAGGTTCTGAAAGTCGCCCACCTCATCAGGCGTGACCAGCCAGGGCCCGATCGGTCCGTGGGTGTCGAAGCCCTTGCCCATCATCATGGTCGGCGAGCGCTGCTGCCAATCGCGCACGCTGATATCATTGCCGATCATGAAGCCTGCGATCACCTCATGTGCGCGTTCCTTGGGAACCTTGCGCGCGCGCCGCCCGATGACATAGGCAAGTTCGCCTTCGAAATCGATCATCTCGGACACACTGGGAATCACAATTGGGGCGCCTGGTCCAATGATGCTGGTCGGTTGCTTGGCGAACCAAACCTGATGCTCGGGCAGGGCACGGTTGCCTTCGCGCACATGGTCCGCGTAGTTCAGGCCGATGGCGAGCACTTTGGTTGGCCGAGGCACTGGGGCCAAAAGCTGACACCGCGCGAGGGGAATTGTACTCGCGGCCTTGTCAGCCGCCGCACGGGCCTCCTCCATCGCAGCCGGGCCCATGCGCAGAAATGAGATCATCGTGTGGGGCAGTTGCGGCGCATGCGTGGCCAGATCGACCACTCCATCCTCACGCAAAACGCCAAGACGCGTGCGATGATTCTCAGTGAACGTCACAATTTTCATTGGCGGCTCTCCAGCGATTCTGATTTTTGCTTGAAATTGAAAAGAGTCTTGCTCAACTTGCTCCAGTCTCGTGTTTGAGTGACCTAAATCCGAGGGCGCGTCCATGTCAAAGGCCGGCTTCATAGCAAACGTGGCCAAGAAGGGCCAAATGAGCAAAGCCGAAGCAAAGCGCACGGTCGAACTCGTGTTTGGCCAGATCGAGGCGGAATTGGCTGCACTGAGAAATGGCGGACGATTGCAGATCGGACGCTTCGGCATATTCACCGTGGCCAAACGTCCGGCACGCAGCGGCCACGACCCGCGAACCGGCGATGTAATTCGTATAAAGGCAGGCAAGACGTTGCGCTTCAAACCCTCCGACATATTGAAGAAGGCTGTAGGGATTATTGGTAACGAGAACGGCGATGCCCGTTAGGGCCCCCGCATGAGCATGGCGAGTTTGCGCGCACGGATTGTGCGAGCGCCAGCACTGTTCGATGCCGCCAGGGCCGAACGCGTCTTGACGGGACTGGCAATCCCCGCTTCCGATCCGGGCCTGCCATTACTTCGCGGAGCCGCCGGAAACAGCCCATTTCTAGCGCGGTTAATGCTAAAGGAACCTGCATTCGTTGAAACAATTCTCAGCGAGGCGCCCGAGGATGTCGTTGGCGGTGTATCCGCCACTTTACTTGCCCTGCGTGCTCAAGACCGCACACAAATGTCATCGGCGCTGCGCGTCGCAAAGCGCCGTGCAGCGCTGCTTATAGCGCTATGTGATTTGGGCGGGGCATGGCCGCTCAACACCGTATGCCGTGCACTGACAGAGTTTGCAGACAGCGCACTCTTAGCCTCTTTGCGATATTGTCTGCGCGAGCATGCGGCACAGGGTCGGTGGCTTGTGAGCGACGACACCTCTCCGGAGGCAGGGAGTGGGCTGTTTTTTCTGGGAATGGGGAAGTATGGGGCAAGGGAACTCAACTATTCTTCCGATATCGACTTTGGCTGCTATTACGATCCAGTTACGCTGCCCGTCGCATCGGGACTTGAGCCAGGCCCTTTTGCCGTACGTTTGACCCAAAGTGTCGTCAGTCTCATGCAAGACATAACCCCCGACGGGTATGTGTTCCGGTGCGATTTGCGTATGCGCCCTGATGCAGGTTCCACGCAAGTTGCGATCTCCATTGAAGCCGCGGAGCACTATTACGAGGCGATGGGGCAGAATTGGGAGCGTGCCGCCATGATCAAGGCGCGCCCATGTGCTGGTGATTTGGTGGCGGGGGAGGCCTATCTCAAGCGCCTGGCCCCATTTGTCTGGCGCAAATACCTCGATTTTGCGGCCATTGAGGACATTCACTCCATCAAGCGGCAGATCCATGCGCATGGCCACTTCGGCAACATTCATGTAGCAGGCCAAAATATCAAACTTGGCCGTGGTGGGATTCGGGAGATCGAGTTCTTTGCGCAAACCCAGCAGCTCATTCTAGGCGGTCGCGATCCTGGCTTGCGCAGCAATCGGACCTGCGAGGCCTTGGACGCGCTCACGCAACGAGGGGTGGTTGACCCAGCCGTGAACGGCGAACTGCAAACGGCCTATGAGTTCTTACGCGCCCTTGAGCACCGTTTGCAGATGATCGAGGACGAACAGACGCACTCGCTACCCAAATCGTCCGAAGGTGTCGACAACGCTGCACGGTTCATGGGGTACGAGGAGACAATCGATTTCGAGCGGGACCTCACTGGCCATCTCAGCCGGGTTCAGGGGCATTACGCGCGTCTGTTTGAGAAGTCTGCGCCCCTGTCCGAAGGTGCAGGCAATTTGGTTTTTACAGGCGTCGAAGATGATGAGGGCACCATCGCCACGCTTGCAGGGATGGGGTTCAGCCAGCCTCGCGGAGTCGCGGCCTCCATCCGCGGCTGGCACCATGGCCGCATTCGGGCAACGCGAAGTTCGAGGGCACGCGAAAGGCTAACGGCGCTGACGCCGCTTTTGCTGAAGGCGTTGTGTGACAGCGGCAATCCCGATCTGGCCTTCTCGCGCTTTGACCGCTTTCTGAGCGGGCTGCCATCGGGCGTGCAAGTGTTTGAGCTTCTCTTCAACAATCAGC
>DMER01000119.1:10380-12979 GCA_003451645.1 Alphaproteobacteria bacterium
GCGCGTTGACCGCAGGCAGCACCGCGATCGCCGCCTGCTGCGGTTCATCGCGGACATTGTGGGTACCGCTCCGCGTTTAGCGGACCATTTGGCTCGCAGACCGGCCATGTTTGAAGGCTTGACCGACCCGGCGTTTCTGAAGCGCACTCTGGGCGCCGACGAGCTGCGCAAGGGGCTTGAACAGGCGTGTCAGCTTGAAGAAGGGTTTGAGGGGCAGCTCAATGCCTGCAGGCATTGGGCCCATGATGAACAATTTCGGACCGGTCTGGAGCTGTTGCAGGGGGCGTTGACAGGTGCACAAGCCGGCACCTCATTCACTGCGATTGCTGATGCGGTCATTGAACGGCTCTTCGAAGTTTGCAAGGTGGAGACTGAGGCTGCGCACGGTGTGTTGCCGGATGGTGCTTGGGTGGTTCTTGGGCTGGGTAAGCTTGGGGCGCGCGAAATGACCGCAACCTCGGACCTTGACCTCATCTTTGTCTACGATTTCGTCGAAGGCGCCTTGCAATCGGACGGGCCGCGGCCCCTGGCTCCTGGTCCTTACTTCGCGCGGGCGAGCCAGAAGCTCATCACCGCGCTTACCGCCTTAACATCTGAGGGCGGTCTTTATGAGGTCGATATGCGCTTGCGGCCCTCGGGCAACAAGGGTCCGGTTGCCGTTTCGCTGCAAACATTCACGTCCTACCAAACTGATGAGGCCTGGACGTGGGAGCGCATGGCACTCACGCGCGCACGGGTCGTCGCAGGGCCTGCTGGCTTGCGTCAGAAGGTTGAGGCGGCAATGCAAACAGCGCTGGCGCATCCGAGGCCAAGGGAAACCATTTTGAGCGATGTTGCCGGCATGCGTGCGCGCTTGCAGCGGGAGCATGCGAAAAGTGGGCCCTGGGACCTCAAGCAACACCCTGGCGGCATGGTCGACATTGAATTCATCGCCCAAGGTTTGAGCCTGTGCGCGGCTCAAAGTGCTCCGCAGCACTTTCGGGTTGATGGGAATACCCGCAAAGCACTGCAATTGTTGAGGGACCGGGGCGAACTATCGGATGATGACGCGAATGCCCTTAGCCAAGGTGCGGAGCTGCTCGATAATCTGACGCATATTGTCCGTTTGACGGTAGACGGGCCTTTCCAGCCGAAAGAGGCTCCACCTGGCCTGAAGTCGTTGCTCTGTCGCGTGGCGGGTACGCAAAGCTGGGAGGAGACCGAAACTGTCTTGGGCGCCACCATGCAGGATATCCGCGCCAGGTTCGAGCGCCTGATCGGCCCTGTATCTTAAGGTCAAGACTTGAAGGTATGGCCGTCCTTCAGATAGCGATATATCAGGTGTCTTTCTTTGGCCTATCCTCAATCCCCCTTTATTCGGTCCAGAAATGGTCACGTGGCTTATTTTTGTGCTTGGCGTCTTTGCCGGCGCTGTTTTTATGGCGGCCTATTTGGCGAAGCCAGATCGGACGGTGCCATCTGCACCGGAGCCACAACCCGTAGAGGCGCAGGCGGCGCCTGACCCGCCCGGCGATGAAACTGTTACGGCAAAACTTCACAGACTGGCCGGCGAGATGGAGTACTTTGCTGAAAACACGGCGCACCCCATGGAGTTGCGGGATCGCCGGGAGTTTCAAGACGCGGTCGCCTTGCTTGCGGACGCGACCGCTGCTCCTACGGAGATTGTTCGGAACTATGCGATTGGCGCGACTTGGGTTTTGGCTTGCGCTTCGTTCGTGGCCTTGCCAAAGCGCGACGATCGGCACCAGGTGCTCAAAGATACCCTGGCGCACTTGCATCAGTTTCGTCCGTGGACGGTGTATTACGCATTGCGTTACATTTCAGCCTTGGAAGAGCGCCCTACGGTTGGCGCGGCTTTTGCGTCGGTACAGGATTGGTGGCAAGAAAACCTCATCATCCCCGGTGCCTTCAAAGATTATCTGGATGCACGACAAGCCGCAGGCGACGAGCCGGTCTTTGGAGACGCACTGAGTGTGCCCTATGCTGTGCCGGTCGCCCAGATCCGGAAGTTCTTGACCTTTATCGATCACGATTACGCCCGCAGCCTCATCGAGGACTTGGGTGACTCAGGCAATATCCAGGTCGACACCGCCTATCTGAGCGCTTTTGGCCGGTTTTGGACCCCAACGCATGAAGGCGAGGCCTTAGTTCTACCGGAAAGCTGGAAGCCTGTGCTGGCGGAGGCCGAAGGAGCGATTTTGCAAGCGCAGCCGCGCTCTGTCCTGGTCCTGGGGGAGAACCGGACGGGCAAGACGGCGTTCTTAAAGCTCTTGGCGACCAAGTTCATGGCTGATGGGTGGAGCGTTTTCGAGGCCAGCGGCGCGGATCTGATGTCGGGTCAGAAGTACATCGGCGAACTGGAGGAGCGCGTCCGCCGCACGATGGACGAGCTGCAACCGGCCAAGAAGGCGATCTGGTACGTGCCAGATCTGGCCTTCACCGCGACAGCAGGCAAACATCAAGGCCAACCAGCCAGCATCCTTGATCAGATATTGCCTGCGATTCAGGCAGGGCGCCTGATCATTCTGAGCGAGGCGACCTTGTCGGCTGCGGCCCGCCTCATTCAAGAACGGCCAGCGGTCCGTGGCGCGTTCGAGCT
>DMER01000119.1:13194-15774 GCA_003451645.1 Alphaproteobacteria bacterium
TCCGTGGCGCGTTCGAGCTTACCCGATTGCCCGCCTTAAGTGAGGTTCAAACGGAAGAATTGCTTGGCGAGTTTTCCGCCCGGCTCAAAGGGGACTATGGGCTGGCAGTCGCGCCCGAGACCTCCGCGTCCGTGATGGAGCTGGTCCGTCAGTATTTGGGCACGCATGAACTTCCCGGCGCGGCGATTGATCTCATCAAGCTGACGGCCAACCGGCTCATTGCAGGAGGCCTCAAGCAGTTGCAGCCCGGAGACATTTTGCAGACCTTGGCTCAGCAAACGGGCCTGCCGCGCTCGATCCTCGACACTAACGAGAAACTCGAACTGGCCCATGTCAGGCGCGAGTTCTCGGCACGCATTGTCGGTCAGGAGGAGGCGGTCAATGCCGTTGTCGACCGCATCGCCATGCTGAAAGCAGGCCTGACCGACCCCAATCGCCCGGTCGCGGTGTTCTTGTTTGCAGGGCCAACCGGAACCGGTAAGACCGAACTCGCCAAGACATTGGCGCGCTATCTGTTCGGCTCGGCTGAGCGTCTCTTGCGGCTAGATATGAGCGAATTCCAAGGCTATGAGTCGACCAGGAAAATCATCGGCGATGCGGATAATCCGTCGACCGGTTCATTGACCCACAAGGTTCGCAAACAGCCGTTTTCGGTCATCTTGCTGGACGAGTTTGAAAAGGCACACGCCAATATCTGGGACCTATTTCTGCAGGTGTTTGATGACGGGAGGCTGACCGATGCGCAAGGCATCACTGCTGACTTCCGGCATTGCATCGTAATTATGACGTCCAATCTGGGCGCTACTGCGCACAAGGGAATGGATGTTGGCTTCACGCCACCGGACAACAGCTTTTCCAGCGAACAGATTCTCAAATCGATTGGTCAGACTTTCCGCCCCGAATTCGTCAATCGTCTGGACAAGGTGATTGTGTTTCAACCCCTCTCTCGCGCGGTGATGCGGGAAATCCTTCGGAAGGAATTGAAAGACGTCCTGGACCGCCGGGGACTTAAGAACCGCGAATGGGCGGTGGAATGGGAGAACTCGGCCCTTGAGTTTCTGCTGAACAAGGGCTTCTCGGCGGAAATGGGGGCAAGGCCGCTCAAGCGCGCGATCGATCACTATCTGTTGGCGCCCCTTGCCGCCACCATTGTTGAGCATCGCTTCCCTGAGGGCGGGCAGTTCCTCTTCGTGCGCAGCGATAGCACGCGCATTCAAGTCGAATTCGTCGATCCCGATGCGGATGGCCCCGTTGCGCCTGAAGGTGCGCGTGATGCAGGCCCCAGCCTCGCCAGCATGATTCTGTCGCCGGATGGCGATGAACAGGAGCGGGCTCTCCTCGCGGCAAAGCTCAAAAGCCTGCAAGACCGCATCGAGGGGGAGGCATGGACCAAGCTTGCCCTCGAGCTTTCCGAAGCGATGTCAGCGCTGGACTTCTGGAAGCGCGCGGACAGACGCCTGACCTTGTCGCAGGTGGCGCTAGTGGACCGCGTAAAAGCTGCATTGCGGACCGCCGTTTCGCTTCATGAACGGTTGAACCGAAGCGCACAACGGGAGGGGCGTGCTTCCCGCGAGTTGACCGCTCGGGTCGCCCAGCAGCTCTTTCTGGTCGAGGAGGGCATGACGGATGTCGAGACCAAGTCCCCGGTTGAGGTAATTCTTGAGGTGGCGCCCGCGCAAGATGGCGGGGCAGAGGCGGTGCAGTGGGCTGCACGGTTACGGGAAATGTACCGGGCCTGGGCAAACCGGCGTGGGATGCAATTATCTGTCGTCGTAGGACCGGACGGCCAAGAGCTGTGTCTGGTTAGCGGCTTTGGTGCTGCGCGGCGGTTGGCGGAGGAGGCGGGCCTGCACTCTGAAGAAGATGGCGCAGCGGCCCGTGTTTCTATCGCGCCTGCGCCCTTGGACGATCTGCCAGCCAACCAAGCCTTTTCTGCTCTCGCCGGATGCTTGCAAAGGGCCGCAGGCCCACAGCATCTGGTCCGGCGTTATCGCGATGGTGATGCGCCGCTTGTGCGCGATCTGATCAAGGGCTGGAGGACCGGCAATCTGGACCGTGTCCTTGCCGGCGATTTTGATCTGATTGGTCTGGTTAAGGGGGCGTAGCTATTGGCCGTTTGCAAACAAGAGCAGTGCGTCTGGGGCCCAGGTGACAAAGACCGCTTGGCCGGCCTCGAACCGCTCCTCGGTCCGGCTGTAGTTTTGCGCGGAGACGGCGAGCGGGGTGGTGCGGTTGTTCAGCATGACTTGATAGTTGCTGCGGTCGCCGAGATAGGCTGCCGGTCCCATTCGGCCTTCAGCGACAGGACCACTAACAGGGCGGGAGGAATAGACCTCCAATTTCTCAGGGCGTACGGCCAAAGTGACCTCTGACCCCGCTGAGCAGGTCTTGCCAGGCGAGGTCACGACCACTGTGCCAAGGCCTTCTGCCTCAACGGTCACATCCTCGCCAGACTGCGCCCGTACGCGTCCGGCAATGAGGTTGATGTTTCCGATGAAACTGGCCACCAGAATTGAGTTTGGCGACTCGTAAAGCTCTTTGGGTGAAGCGATTTGTGCGACCTTGCCAGATCGGAAGAGC
>DMER01000119.1:16001-21578 GCA_003451645.1 Alphaproteobacteria bacterium
TATGCGGTCTGAAAGCGACAGGGCCTCTTCCTGGTCATGGGTAACAAACACAAAGGTAATGCCTACGCGCCGCTGCAACAGGCGCAACTCGATCTGCATCTCGTCGCGCAGTTTTTTGTCGAGCGCTCCCAAAGGCTCATCGAGGAGCAGAACCTTTGGCTGAAGGATGAGCGCACGGGCGAGTGCAATCCGCTGGCGCTGTCCGCCTGACAACTGATCGGCGCGCCGCTTGCCGAGGCCCGGCAGCTTGATCAGATCGAGGGCATCCTCTACGCGGCGGTTGATCTCCTTGGTGGATAGGCGCAGACGTCGCAAGCCATAGGCGATATTGTCCGCGACCGTCAGATGGGGAAAAATCGCATAGGACTGAAAGACCATATTGGTCGGCCGGCGATACGGCGGCAATTGCGCACTCGGCGCGCCATCGATGAAAATCTCGCCCTCGGTTGGGATCTCAAACCCGGCAATCATCCGCAACAAGGTGGTCTTGCCGCAACCGGAGGGCCCAAGAAGTGAAAAGAACTCGCCACGAATGATGTCCAGATCGACCGCGTCCACCGCAGTCACTGCGCCAAAGCGCTTTGAGACCTGCTCGATGCGGATGATTTCATCGCTGGAGGACATGGCGGGGTGGGTTCCTTAAACGCCTACGTTTGGCTTGTCATCAACGCCGATGCGGCGGACCCATTCCGCCAAAACCACAAGGACACAACTGGCCAGAAGGATCATGGCGCCCATCGCCAATACGCCCGGAAGTTTGCGGGGGAAGCGCAGCTGGCTCCAGATGTAGACTGGAAGCGTTTGCTCCGTACCCGTCACAAAGAAAGAGATCAAGAAGTCGTCAAAGGATACGATGAAGCAGAGCAAGAAACTCGACACGATCCCTGGCATGACAAGGGGGAACGTCACGCGCCAAAAGGTCATCCAGGGCCCTTCGCCCAGATCCATCGAGGCTTCCTCCAAGCTGCGGTCAAAGCCCTCAAGGCGCGATGTTAGGACCGAGATCGCAAAAGGTGTGCACAGAATGACATGCGCGATCACGACGCTGTACAGCGAGAGTGGAATACCGATCTGATTGAGCAGGACCAAAAGCGCGATGCCCAACATGATCTCGGGCACAAAGAGAGGTAACATGATGAAGCCCGTGACAGCACCCCGGCCCGCAAAGTCGTAACGCGTGATCGCCTTAGCCGCCAGCAGACCCAAAGCCGTCGCCGCCGTTGCCGCAACGACGCCCACCTTGATCGAGTTCCAAAGGGCGGTGAGCATTTCCTCATCCGACAGGGCGGCCTCAAACCACTTTGTGGTGAAGCCCTTCAGCGGGAACGCAATGAAGGTGCTATCGTTGAAGGCAAAGAGGGGCAGGAAAAACAATGGCCCGTATAAGAAGATCAGGTAAAGAAGCGCAAAGGCGGCAAGGCCATAACTCAACCGGCTTGTGATGCTCACGGCTTTGTCTGCGCCCTTTTGGCTCATCGGATTGACCGTGTGGCGAGCCGGGTGGCCGCGGTGAACAGGATAACCAGGATTGCGACGCCAGCCATCGCAGAGAGGGCCAGGGCCGCGCCGAACGGCCAATCCCCGACCCGTAAGAACTGCACTTGGATCAAGGTCCCGATCATTTGGCCTTCCGGGCCGCCAACGAGACTGGGCGTCACATAGTCGCCTGCGACTGGCACGAAAATCAGCACCGCGGCCGCGATCACACCCGGCATCGATAGCGGCAAGGTCACCCGCCAGAACGAGGCCCACGGCCCGTCACCCAAATCGGCCGACGCTTCCAAAAGCGAGCGGTCGATCTTCTCAAGGCTCACATAGATGGGCAGTATTGCGAAGGCCGCATAAGCGTGGCTCAAGGTGAGGACGACTGCGGTCGGACTGTAGAGGAGGAACTCCAGCGGCTGTGTGATCAGGCCGAGGCTCAACAGGCCGGAATTGATCACGCCATTAAAGCCCAGGATGATCTTCCAGGCGAAGGCGCGCAACAGGTAGGACGTCCAGAACGGGATGGTCAGCAAGATAAGCCAAACGAATTTGTACCGCTGGACGTGAAAGGCCACATAGTAGGCCATCGGATAGCCGAGCGCGACAGTGAAAGCGGTCACAAGGCCCGAGATGGCCATCGTCCGCCAGAACACGTCCACATAGATCGGCTCGGAGAAGACTTGGGCATAGCGGTCGAATGTTGGTGTGGTATCAACTCCGATGCCTTGCTCGGGCGGCAACTGCGTCCAAAAGCTGTAGGCAATCAGCAAGAGGAGCGGGGCGCCTAACCCCAGGATCATAACGATCATGGTAGGGCTGAGGAGTGCGTAGCCAGACGCCGTTTCGGACCGCCGCAAAAACGCGTCAAATCTGTCACCGAGGCGTGCGGTGTTATTGTGAGCGTTTTTGTGCTGCAAACTCGCTTGAGCCACCCGCCTGCATCCCCCAAGACCGGCCCAAATCGCCGGACAGTCAAGTCTTGTGGAAATCCGCGCTCGCCGCAAGGGCGAGCACTGCGGAATTGTTAACGCCGAAGTGCGGCGTTGCTTAGGGTGCTACAGCGCGGGCTAGCCATGCGGGCAGGGCAAAGGCCGCCTTATGCATGGCCGGTGTGTAGTAATCCGTGCGCAAGCGGCGCGCCGCAAAGCGCTCCTCCAGGCCGCCCCATTCGACCGGGTCGCCCAGAACCGAATCGCTGGAGGCCCAGGTTAGCGCCATGAACCCGCCAATGTAGCTTGGCACCACAGCCAAATAGACACCGCAATAGCGGAAGGTGCGCTTCATTTGCTCAAGCGTTCCGGTGAGCTCCTCAAGTTGAAAGAACGGCACACCGTTCTGGAATACGGCAAAGCCGCCGGGCGCCAGCGCATCCCGGACCCGTTGATAGAATGTATCGCCGAACAAGACCTCGGCGGGGCCAACGGGATCAGGCCGGTCGGCAATGATCAGATCGAAACGCTCTCGATTCTCGTCGGCGCCGAGATAGGCAAAGGCATCGTCGATCAGGATCTTCAGGCGCGGGTCCGCAAAAGCGGCGGCGTTGATCTCGCCAAAGTGTTGACGGCAAAGGTCCACGACCCTGGCATCGATCTCGACATTCACACACTCGTCGATATCGCGGTGCTTCAGCGCTTCTTCCGCGATTGCCAAGTCGCCGCCGCCGACGATCATGACTTGGCGCATCTGACCATGTTCCAGCATCGGCACATGGGTGAGCATTTCAGAATAACCGCACTCATCCCGCGTGGTGATCTGGACAATATCGTCCAGCGCCATGACGCGCCCATTGCGCTTGGTGTTGAAAATCTTGATGTCTTGATACTGAGACTTCTCATGGGCGATCAGGGGCCCATCAACATCCATTTGCTGATAGAAGCCGGGATGAAGTTTTTCCGTGAAAGGATGAGACATGAGCGCTGGCCTCCTGATGTTTGGAGCGGGCGTGCGGTGTAAGGGCGCGCGCTTATAGGAGAGGGGAGAGAGCCGCGCAATGAGTTTCTCTATCAGCCCATGGCGCTCGGCAATTTGAAAGCGCATTTCAGGAAAAATGAGGCTGTTCCAAAAAACCTCTTGCACTGCAAAAAATCGCGCATATATTCACGCCTCTCTCGCCACAAGCTTTGTGCTCAAGGGCTGAACTTTCCGGCTAAGATGCTTAGGCACCGAACGCTGGAGACGATCTCTGGCCAAGCCGCAAGTAATGCGGTGGAAGCTCATGTGTGAGCGCGAGATCCGCGCCAAAACAGTTGGTTGGTTGAACGTTTTCTTTTCGTGGGGAGGCGCACATGGCGCTCGCTCAATTGAAGAGAACGGCGATCGATGCAACGCAGTCCCGGCTTGCGGACCGCGCCAAAGCGAAGACCGTTCCGTTTCCTGTTGTTTCTGCTCCTGCAGTTCAAGAGGACGATAAAGACTATTGGATCACCCGTAATGGGCTGACCTATGCGGGCAGCCACGTCATTCTTGACCTGTGGGGCGCACAAGATCTCGACGATGTCGAGAAAATGGAGCGCGCCATGGTTGAGGCGGTGAAAGCCGCGGGCGCGACTTTGTTGCATATCCATTTGCACAAGTTCTCGCCAAATGGCGGCGTATCAGGTGTGGCGGTTCTCTCCGAGAGCCACATCTCGGTGCACACATGGCCGGAGAAGGGCTTTGCGGCCTTTGACGTGTTCATGTGTGGGGCGGCCGAGCCGCTCAAGACCATCCCGGTGCTCGAGGCGGCGTTCCGCCCCAAGCGCGTCGTGGTGGCGGAGCATCGCCGCGGCGTCCTTTAGGGGCAGCCTTTAGCGTCTCTTCACTTTTGGCCCCAAGCGAGAGAGCGCTTGGGGCTATTTTCGTTTCTGGAGGCAAGGAGACTTGCCTAGGAGTGGTGAGTTGGCATTTCTTGGTGATATGGTTGTTTGGGATTTACCTCCCCAGGATCACCCGGTTTAGGAACAGCATGTTATGCCGCCAGAGCGTTTTGACGCCGTAATCATCGGCGCCAGCCTCGAGGGCCTAGCGTGTGCTCTGAAACTTCAGCAATCAGGCCGCAAGGTGTGCGTGCTCGATCGCAAGGCGGCGCTCGAACAGCTGGGGAAGCCACTTCCAGCTGAGGTCAGTTTGTCCGCCCTAGCGAGTGCCGGACGTGTGCTAAGCGTCGCGACGCGTCCGCCAGCACCCGAGCTGGCGTTCTTAAACGGTCAGGCGCGAATCATTTGGCCTGATCCTGATCGCACCGTCCGCGCGTTCCAAGCCACTGCGCCAAGCGATGCCAGCCGGTTCTATAGATATATCTCGCAACTAGTGCGAGTCGCCGCGCTCGCTGGTGAGCCAGGAAACATCAACCGAGCGATCCTGGCACAAGCATCTGGTGTGAGCGACGCAGATGTAGCTTTGAAAGAGCTGGGTTCTTTCTGGGCAAGAAGCGGGCACAGCATCCTTGATGAAGCTTTTGACGATCCCTTGATCAGCGGCGCACTCGCGATGATGGCGGCCGAAGCTGCTCCCATCAGCTTGACGATGTCCGGCACGGCGCCTGCCCTCATTCCTGCAGCACTGCGCTTTTGCGGCCCCTCCTCACCGGTGGTTAGCATTTTCGGCGGGCGCAAAGCGCTCATTTCAGGGCTCGCATTCGCACTTCGCGAGGCTGGTGGCGAACTGCGGTTGGGAAGCGAGGTCTCCGAGATCGAGGTCGAGCGAGATGTCACATCCGGTGTAGCACTATCGGGCGGAGCTGCGATAAAGTCAGCTATGGTCATCGCTGCCGTTGCGCCCAAGCGCCTCGCACAGGGCCTCATCAGCACTCGGCGCTTTGGATTTGCTGTATCGGCTTTAAGTGCCGCGCCCCGCGATGCGGAAGCGGTCGCAGATTTACATTTGTCGAAAGTGCCAGAATGGCCCGGACTGGAAGCACGGCTTATCACGCAAAGTGGCACCATTCGCCTCGGAGCGTCGCCAGAGACTGTGCATCATCAGAGCGAAGCTTACACTTCGAGAAAACCACCAGAGGCCGTCTCGGTTGCGATGCGCTTTAGTGCGCTGGAGCCCTGTCAAGCTTTGTTGTCATGTCCTATGGTGCCTGCTGAGTGGACGCAAGGTGGCTGGACA
>DMER01000162.1:0-3181 GCA_003451645.1 Alphaproteobacteria bacterium
CTCTTCGCCTTCTAGTGTGCGGCTTAGCGCAAGAAACGCATCTGCTTCCAACTCGTCCGCAAGCTGGTTGAGGCGTGCCGGGTCAATGCCTTTGCGCAGGCCAAGTTGGCGCGTTTGCATGTCAAAAGGGGGTTCATTGGAGGTCTTGTGGTGCATTAGACCGTCCTTGTAGGCCTCATGTGTGCCTCTTTGAAGCCTTGGCGGTGGCGCTGCGTCGCGTCGCGGCGATGTGCATTTGCAGCGCTACTTGAACGAATTCGACTTCCGCTATAACGCGCGCGAAGATCAACGACTTCGAACGCCGCGACCGCGCCAAACGCTCTCGACCATGCGGGGTCAAACGGGCATTCTTGTGAATGTTCATCCGGTCCTCCTGAAAGTTTGCTGTGGCTTTGACACCTTCAGCTTCTTCCAACCGGACCGGATGGACAACCTATTGAGAGATCACAGCTAGAGCCTTTAAGCGATTTATCGACAAAACGGCCAGCAAAAACGGTGGATAAATTTTCAAATTTTACGCGAGGATTCTTTCTTGTTCCCGGTAAAATGTTGAAGGAGGCGGGTGATTCGCAAGAGAAACCCGCCTCCAGGAATTGTGCCAGAGTGTTCGATCTCGCCTCTGTATTGCGCCCAGGCCATCGCCTTCAAACGACCCCTTGCGTCGTCCAGATTACGAGCGCGAATTTCTAGCGCCCATTCCGCCCCTTCGTGCCGGTACTCGAAAAGATACCGGCGTCTCGAATCATCTAAGAGGTGTTTCATGTACTACTATCTCTACCGTGACCCTGACCACCAATGGCGCTGGACTCTGTATGCGGCGAACAACCGTAAGATTGCCAATTCAGGGGAAGGCTACCTCAACAAGGCAGATGCCCAAGCCGCGATATCTCTCGTAAAAGGCTCGGCCTACGCCCCTGTGAAGGAGTAACGCGCCGACTCACTTAAGGATTCGTTAGTGGGGAGCCTGGGCGCGAAGATTGTTTGCCCCCAGGCTTCTTTCCAGGATGCTTGCCGACAACAGTTTTCTTACTCGTCGCCCCATCACCGTGCGGCTTCGGCGGGGTTTCGAGCATCCGCTTCAGCGTATCGTTGAACTTTTCTTCGCCTAACTTCTTGTCGGTGTATGCCATGCCGGATACCACAAAAATTTTAAGCGCGACAGGTAACGTGTGCCATCAATGGTCATACCTTGAGTACCTCATATCAAAAGCAATATGGCACATTCTTGGGCTAGAGCGCGACACCGGCATAATTGTTACCGGCGGCATGGATATTCTCTCAAGGGTAAACATGGCAATCGCTCTCGCCAAACACACGCGCGCAAACAAGAAACTTATTGAAGTATTAGAAGAGACCAGAGTAAAAATTCAAGGCAAACGTAAAACTGACGGCCTCATGTATAGGCGAAATCTTATTGTTCATGGGGTCTATTCCAGCCGAGATAACGACCCAATTATTTTGGTAGAAACCCATAGAGGCGCAGGAGACAGAAAGCGAAACCCAATTTCTGTTGCCTTTGTAGCTCAAACCGGCACAGACATCTTTGTGGCAAGCCGCTCTTTAATTTTCGTGTTTGAGCCCCTTGGAATCAGTTGCCACTAGCCCCGTCGCCTTCGCTTTAAATACACGCGCCAACATTTCCGGAAGCGGGTCCCATCGCGGGTCAAGCCCCCCATACTCCCTTACTCCCGCCTCAATCATCTTAGGCGTGATTTCAATCTGTTTTTCAGCGGCGGTGACGTCCAACACGGTCTTGCTTTCTTATGTATACAATTGGGAAAGAAATCCTGTAATTCAGCAACCAGGGCCTTGCGCGCCGGTGGCCGTGATCCTACGTCAGGGGGTCACGTGAGGGCGCATTTGAGGCGCCGCCCGCTCTGCCCAAAAAAATGCAAATTTTGGGCATGGGTTTTGGAGTTGAAATGGCGCAATTCCGCCATTCTGACCTCGAAAACACGTGTTGGTTTGTTACGTTGGCTTGATGGTTTGTTACGTTTTATGCCGCTAATGCCGCCCATAAGCTTGCAGCGGTGTTAC
This sequence comes from Alphaproteobacteria bacterium, assembly GCA_003451645.1. Taxonomy (GTDB): domain Bacteria; phylum Pseudomonadota; class Alphaproteobacteria; order Micropepsales; family Micropepsaceae; genus DMER01. The sequence goes on from DMER01000162.1 coordinate 2,038, forward strand.
GTCCAGTGACCCATGGCGCAGCGCCGCGATCGCCTGCACCGCGGCGACGCAGCCCGCAATGGTTGTGTAGTAGGGCGTCTTCATCGCCAGCGCCGTGCGCCGGATCGACATGCTGTCCTTCAGCGCCGCCGCCCCCTCCGTCGTGTTGAAGACCAGCGCCACGCCATTGTTCAGCATCAGGTCCACAATGTGCGGCCGGCCCTCATAGACCTTGTTGACCTTGTCGAGCTTGAGCCCGCGGGCGCTCAGATAATCGGCCGTGCCGCCCGTCGCCACGATCTGAAAGCCGAGTTCGATCAGCCGCTCGACCGGTTTGACGATCAGCGCCTTGTCCGCGTCCTTGACGCTGACAAAGACTGTCCCCATATCGGGGAGTGTGAGGCCGGCCGCTATCTGACTTTTCGCAAAGGCGCGCTCGAACGTCGCGTCGATGCCCATCACCTCACCGGTGGAGCGCATCTCAGGGCCAAGGACCGGGTCCACGCCCGGAAAGCGGCCAAAGGGCATCACCGCCTCCTTCACCGCCACATGGCGCGGATTGGGCGGCGAGAGGTTAAAGCTCTTGAGCGTTTCGCTCGCCATGACGCGCGCGGCGATGCTGGCCACCGGCAGGCCAATCGCCTTGGCCACGAATGGGACCGTGCGGCTGGCGCGGGGATTGACCTCCAGCACATAAATTTCGCCATTTTGTATGGCAAATTGCACATTCATCAGCCCAATGACCTTCAGTGCACGGGCCATTGCAGCCGTCTGCCGGGCGAGTTCGGCCTGCACATCCGCCGTCAGCGACCATGCGGGCAGGGAACAGGCGCTGTCGCCGGAATGCACGCCCGCCTCCTCGATATGCTCCATGATCCCGGCGATGAAGACCTCCTCGCCATCGCAAATGGCGTCGACATCGACCTCGGTCGCATGGCGCAAATACTGGTCGATCAGGACCGGATCGTCGCCGGAAATCTTGAAGACATCCGTCTTGGCGAGCGTTTCCTCCATGTGGTCTTCGTCGCGCACGATGGTCATGCCGCGCCCGCCCAGAACGTAAGAAGGGCGGATGACGACCGGATAGCCCACCTCGCGCGCGGCCGCCAGCGCCTCGTCCTTGGTCATCGCCGTGCGATTTGCGGGCTGCAGCAGGCCGATCTCC
>DMER01000162.1:3388-4779 GCA_003451645.1 Alphaproteobacteria bacterium
CCGATCTCCTTTAGCAGCGCCTGGAAGCGCTTGCGGTCCTCCGCCAGATCGATGGCGTCGGGTTGAGTGCCTAGGATCGGGATGCCTGCCGCTTCCAGCGCGTGCGCGAGCTTGAGCGGCGTCTGGCCGCCAAACTGGCAGATGACGCCGAGCAGCGTCCCGCTTCTCTGCTCGGTACGGATTAAGGCGATCACATCCTCCGCCGTCAGCGGTTCGAAGTAGAGACGGGCGGCTGTATCGTAGTCGGTCGAAACGGTTTCGGGATTGCAGTTGACCATGATCGTCTCGATCCCGCGGGCCTTGAGCGCAAAGGCCGCGTGGCAGCAGCAATAATCGAACTCGATCCCTTGACCGATGCGGTTCGGCCCCCCACCTAAGATGACGACCTTGCGGGCCTGCGTTGGTGCGCTTTCGCAGTCGGCAAGGCCATCCGCACCCGTCTCATAGGTGGCGTACATATACGGCGTTCTGGCTTCGAATTCCGCCGCACACGTATCAATCCGTTTATAGACCGGCGCGATGCCCAGCTGCTCCCGGCGCGCAGCAATCGCCGCCTCGGCAAGCCCCGTCAGGCTGGCTAGTCTGGCATCCGAAAAGCCCATTGCCTTCAAAGCGTTAAGGTCATCTCTGTCCGTAGGAAGACCATTTGTTGCGACCGAGCGCTCCGCCGCGACAATATCCGCAATTTGTTCCAGGAACCACGGATCGACCTTGCAGGCGCTGTGAATCTCCGCAATCGAAAGGCCCAGACGAAGGGCCTGTGCAATGATCCGCAGGCGCTCCGGCGTCGGCGTCGATAGGGCAGCCTTCACGGCCGAGCGGTCATCGCCTGCGCCAAGGCCCGGGATGTCGATGTCGTCAAGCCCGCTCAAGCCCGTCTCCAGGCTGCGCATGGCCTTCTGCAAGCTCTCCGCAAAGGTCCGGCCGATGGCCATCGCTTCGCCCACGGATTTCATGGAAGTGGTCAAGGTTTCGTCCGCACCCGGCAGCTTCTCAAAGGCAAAGCGCGGGATTTTGGTGACCACATAATCGATGGCTGGTTCGAAGCTTGCCGGCGTGGCGCCTGTGATATCGTTGGTCAGTTCATCCAAAGTGTAGCCGACCGCCAGCTTGGCCGCGACCTTGGCAATCGGAAATCCGGTCGCCTTAGAGGCCAGCGCGGAGGAGCGCGACACGCGCGGGTTCATCTCAATGACGACCAGCCGGCCATCCTTGGGATTGACCGCGAACTGAACATTCGAACCGCCTGTTTCAACGCCAATCTCGCGCAAGACCGCGATCGAGGCATTGCGCATGATCTGATATTCTTTGTCGGTCAGCGTCAGCGCGGGCGCAACCGTGATGCTGTCGCCCGTGTGGACGCCCATGGGATCGATGTTCTCGATCGAGCA
>DMER01000162.1:4991-8509 GCA_003451645.1 Alphaproteobacteria bacterium
TCTCGATCGAGCAGATGATGATGGCGTTGTCCGCTTTGTCGCGAACAACCTCCATTTCGTATTCCTTCCATCCGAGTACGGATTCTTCGATGAGCACCGATTTCACGGGCGATGCCGCAAGGCCGCGGCTGGCGATCTCTTCGACCTCTGCCCGGTTGTAGGCGATACCGCCCCCTGTACCGCCGAGCGTGAAGGACGGGCGGATGATGGCGGGCAGGCCGACGACCTGAGCGGCCGCCCGCGCGTCCTCGATCGTGCGTACAAGGACAGATTTTGGCGACTCAAGACCGATCTTGGCCATCGCCGCGCGGAACAGTTCGCGGTCTTCGGCCTTGGCGATGGCCTCTGCTCGCGCGCCGATTAATTCAACGTCCCACGCCTTCAAGACGCCTTTGTCCTCAAGTGCAAGCGCGCAGTTCAGCGCGGTTTGACCGCCCATGGTGGGCAGAAGCGCCATGCGGTCGCGCGGACGCTCTTTACGTTCGCGGGCGATGATCTTAGTGACGAAATCCGGCGTAATGGGCTCGATATAAGTGGCGTCAGCCACATCCGGGTCGGTCATGATCGAGGCCGGATTGGAATTGACGAGTACCACGCGGTAGCCTTCTTCTTTCAATGCTTTGCAAGCCTGAACACCGGAATAGTCAAACTCGCATGCCTGACCGATGACGATCGGGCCTGCACCGATGATGAGGACGGTATCAATATCAGTGCGCTTGGGCATGGGTTTGGCTCCGCAACCTATCGAGTTCGGCACGCATGTTCTGGCGCGCGGCATCGCCATAGAGCTCTTCAAACTGCTGTGTACGGAAGATACGGGCGCCTGCGATGGCCCGCTCCAGGAAGGCGCCGCGGCGCCCGCGCCATTCGCCGTCCGTCCGGTGAGCGTATTCTTGCCGTACGTTCGCTGCATAGGTGCGATAGGTGTCCGGCGCGGCCCCTAAGATCGCATAATCGCAATCGAGGAAGAGGTCGTCGTCCGCGTCCGCGCCGCCTTTCTGGTGATTTTTGGTGGCCAGAATCAGACGGCACACGCGGCTCGTGAAATCATGCGTGGCACCAAGCTCGCGCAGGTCTTGTAACGCTCGCTCCGAGGACCGCTCTTCGTTGTCGACCGCACGAGGATCATAGACGATGTCGTGGTACCAGGCAGCAAAGGCTAATCTCAACGGGTCGGCCGTCGCGACCGCGTGCTGCTCCAAGCGCGAAAAGAGGTCCACGAGATGGTCAAGCGTGTGATAGGCGCGATGGGGCTCTGAATAGGACTGACAGAGGGCAACAAAGATTTCTTGTGAACGCTTAGCATCAAAACAGGACAGAGCATTGACGTGGCCACGCCAGAGCGGCGTCAAGTGGCGCACCGCGGCGCTCATCGCTTGAGCATCCCGGCAAAGCGTTGAAACAGATATGAACTATCATGTGGTCCGGGCGACGCTTCCGGATGATACTGCACACTGAAGACCGGACGGTCCTTTAGAGCCAAGCCGCAATTTGTGCCGTCGAAGAGTGAGACATGGGTCTCATGCACGCCCAGAGGTAGCGAGGCACGATCGACCGTGAAGCCATGGTTCATTGACACGATCTCGACCTTACCCGTCTGAAGGTCCTTGACCGGATGATTGGCGCCATGATGACCCTGCAGCATCTTCTGCGTCTTGGCGCCCAGCGCCAGAGCCAGCATCTGATGGCCCAGACAGATTCCAAAGATGGGCAAGTTTCTGGTCATCAGCTCACGGATGACCGGGACGGCATAGACGCCGGTCGCGGCGGGATCACCCGGACCATTCGACAAGACCACGCCATCGGGCGCTAGCCGCATGATATCGCTGGCGGGCGTTGCAGCAGGCACGACGGTTAGGCGCGCGCCAAGGCCGCTGAGCTGGCGCAAAATGTTGCGCTTCACACCATAATCGATGACCACAATGTGGTGCCGCGCGTCGGCCGCTGTGCCATAGCCCTCATTCCATTGCCAAGGTGTCTCGGTCCATGCCCAGGTCTGCCGGCAGGTGACGTCCTTGGCCAAGTCCATGCCTTCAAGGCCGGACCACTCTCTGGCGCGGCGTTGGAGGGACCCCACCTCCGTCTCGCCATCTGGCATGTGGGCGATCACGCCATGGGGCATGCCTTGCTCGCGAATGCGCCGGGTCAGTGCGCGCGTGTCTATGCCAAACAGGCCCACAACATTGTGGCGGCGCGCCCATTGATCCAATTGGGAGAGACTGCGGTAGTTAGAGGGCGTGCGGGGTTGCGCTCGCACAATCATCCCAGACAAGGCAGGCGTCTGCGCCTCGATGTCTTCGTCATTTGTGCCGGCATTGCCGATGTGCGGGAAGGTGAAACAAATGATCTGCCCTGCATAAGAAGGATCGGTCAGGACTTCCTGATAGCCGGTCATTGCTGTGTTAAAGCAGACCTCGCCAACGGCTTGTCCTTGTGCGCCAAAACCGGTGCCGCGGAAGACGGTGCCATCCGCCAAAACAAGGAGTCCCGTCCGCGCGGGGCCAAGCCCCGCAGCAGCGGCGGTCGAGACAATGTCACTCATTGAGGCTTACTCCGACCGGGTGCTCAAGGGCGCATGATTCCAGCGCAAAATTCGCGAAGCTATATGGATTGCACATGCGGGCGTCAAGGGCCGTGCACTGGCCCTTCAGATCTCCCACCTGGGTGGAACACCAGCATAGGTATCGATCGCAGCCAACATACTGCGGATAAGGTGGCGCTCTTCCGGGGTCACGTCCGGCCGCCAGACGTCAAAGATCAGGATCACGCGAAGGTCTGCAGAGCGGTTCCAGGCCTCGTGGTCATATGTGTCGTCGAAGGCCCAGGCGTGGCCCTCCTGCCAGCTGCGCGTTTCGGCGCCCACCCGAAAGCCGCAATCCGCAGGGACTATCAATGGCAGATGGCAGATCAGCCGCGTGTTCATCATGCCTTGATGCGGCGGGATTCGTGCACCAGGCTTCAGCCAGGAGAAGAGCGCCATCGGCGCGCGTTGCGGCATGTCGCACAGAGGCATTTGTGAGAGAATGGCTGTGGTCTGCGGGCACTGTGCCATGTTGGCGGGCACTTCAGCGCCGTTTTTCCACAGATAATAGGCACTCCAATCCTGATTGCCCGCCATTCCTTGGTAATCCCGTTGCGGCGCATTGGTTTCGGGCATCACATAAGGGGCAAAGCTACCGGTGTCGCTCAGGACATTGGACAATTCCCCTTTTAGCGTTGATGTGGCGGCTTCCAAGGCCGGGAGCCACGCGAGCTTGTCTCTTGGATAGAAGCCGTGCTCGGCCAAACCTGGCAGAAAGAACATCCGCGGCTGCTGCGGGCCGGGGTTGCGTTCGCGCCTGCCGGTCATCAGGTCAAGCGCCAATGCGAACCTAGGACTGGATGTGGACGGATTGAAACCCTCCCTTTCCAGCTCAGCCCGCAAGAAATCCTCAAGGTCCTGCGCAAGGCTCGCCACCATCGCGGCCGCGCGGTCCAGGTCGCGCTTGAGGCTCGGCGGCGGATTGGCCGGCGCGTTC
>DMER01000162.1:8680-14798 GCA_003451645.1 Alphaproteobacteria bacterium
GCTCAATGCGGCCCGGTAGAAGGGAAGTGCGGCGCGGCGGTTGTTGTCATGCATCAACCCGTCGCCTTTTAGCACGAGGGCCTTGGGGTTTTGCGGCTCGAGCGCAAGTGCGCGGTCGATCGCGGCGCCAAAGGCGTCATGATTGCGATGCGCCAATTCGGTCAAGGCAAGCCCCAGGAACGCTTCGGCGCTGGCGCCCGGCCCTTGCGTGGCGGCCCGGAATGCATCGAGGGCCGCGGGCAGGTCCTTGGCGCGGATGGCTTCAAAGCCTTTGCGTGTCCATTCTTCGGCTGAGATGTGCTGCCCGGTCATTGATGCAGTTTGGGGCTTGCTTGACACCTGGGTCAACGTGCTTGCGCAGCCGTGAGGTCCCATCCTTGCCTCGGCAGAGTAACATAGACGAAGCCGAGCACCGCGAGCGTCAGCGCTAAACCGGCCGCAGCTTGCACCGGATCGTCATTGGCGCGCGGTTGCGCCCACTGCTCAAACACATACCGGATGTCGCCGCCGCCATCGATGAAGTCGACGACCGATATTAGCATGTTGTTTGCTGTATGAAAAACGGAGGCGGCACCAATCCCTGCGCGCAACGCCAGGAGGCAGAATAACAGCCCTGAAAAGAAATAGTCGACGAGGCTGAGCACAGGTGCAAGACCAGTCAATTCTGCGATCGAGACGTGGCTCCAGGCAAACAAGAGCGACGAGATGATCGCGGCGGCGCCAAGGCCAATGGCCGGCGTCAAGCTGGATAGAGCCCAGGCACGGTAGACGACCTCTTCGGCGACGGCGCCCGTGACAATGGCGATCGCGAATATGCTGACTGCCAGCGCATGCAACCACAATGGCCAAGGCTCAAGGGCAGCAATGGTAAGGGCCGTGGCCCGGTCTGGGGTGCCTAGCGGCCGGAACTCTGGATCGTAGATCATGCCCAATGCATTGCTCGAAAAGACCCATAATCCGGCCAAGGCAACCATCAACCAGATGGTTTGTGCATCGGCGGGACGGAATCCGGCCGTTGCCAGAGGGCGGCCCTCAATTGACCTGATCCACACGATCACGAGGCCAATCAGCCCCCCCGCGAAAATGGTCTCAGCGCCATAGGCCGCAATGTCGAAGAGATACCCCGAGACGGACCCAGCCAAAGCATAGCCTAGGTCCAGGCCTGCCAGTGCCAGCGCAATTGCGGCCAATGCCATCACCCAGTTGAGAGGCGCGTAGGGCCACTCCAAGAGGCGAACGGGGTTATCCAATGGCGCAAAAGCTGCGCGCCGCGGCTTGCTTGGCTGATCCACGCTTGGTTGTCCCCAGGGAGTTTGTGCTTTGCGGCCTTGCGAGACCGCAATTATGTATATGCTGCAGGCTCGTTCAAGAAGGATCGACAATGCTGCTTAGAACCCGCTTTACCGAAGACATGAAAGACGCGATGCGCGCGCGTGAGACCCAGCGCGTCAGTGCCATTCGCCTGATCATCGCGAAAATGAAGGAAGCCGATGTCGAGGCGCGGGGCGCGGGCCGGGGCGAGGCGAGCGAGCCGGAACTGCTCGCAATGCTGCAAAAGATGATCAAACAGCGCCAGGACTCGATTGAAGCCTATGTCAAAGGAAACCGCGAGGACCTGGCCGATCAGGAGCGCGCGGAGATTGTGGTGATAACGCACTACTTGCCCAAGCAAATGAGCGAAGACGAGGCCAAGGCTGCGATTGCGGCTGCGGTGTCTGAGCTTGGCGCATCCGGGGTCAAGGATATGGGCAAGGTCATCGCCCGGCTGAAAGAGCAGTTCACAGGGCAGATGGATTTTGGAAAAGCCTCAGGGCTGGTTAAAGCGGCGCTCGGTGGGTAGCGCCAGGCGCGGCCAGCACAAGACCGGGTAGGCGCGGTGCTCGACGACCTCAGGCATAGAATTAACATCGCTGAATTGGTGGGCCGCAAAGTCCGGTTGATCAGGCGCGGCCGCAACCATGTGGGTTTGTGCCCTTTCCATCAGGAAAAGAGCCCCTCTTTCAGCGTCCAAGAGGACAAGGGTTTTTATCATTGCTTTGGCTGCGGTGCGCATGGCGATGCATTCACCTTTGTCATGGAGACCGAGGGCCTTTCATTCCGGGAGGCGGTTGAGAAGCTCGCAGCGGAGCAGGGTGTGCCCTCGCCATTGCGCGGCGCGCCAGCGCCTGAACGCGAAAAGTCAGCCGCAGGCCATACGCTCTACGACGTGAATGAGATGGCTACCCAATGGTTTCAACTGCAACTCGAAAGCCCAGAAGGCCTTGCCGCGCAGGCCTATTTGAACGGCCGCGACCTGGACCGGGGCGTGTGGGCGCAGTTCCGGATGGGCTTTGCCCCCGATCAGCGCAATGGCCTGTTGTCCCATCTGGCATCGCGCGGTGTTAGCGTGGAGGAAATCCTCGCTCTGGGTTTGGCGGTCACGCCTGAGGATGGGCGCAACCCTTATGACCGGTTTCGTGGCCGTGTCATTTTCCCCATTCTCGACACTCGCGGGCGGCCGATTGCCTTTGGCGGCCGCACACTGTTGCCCGATGGCAAACCGAAATACCTCAATTCGCCCGAGACGCCATTGTTCAAGAAGGGCGCGGTACTGTTCAACCATCAGGCGGCGCGGGCCGCGGCGGCCAAGGGCGAGCCAGTCCTGGTGGCCGAAGGCTATGTCGACGTGATTGCTCTTGTGCGGGCCGGATTTGCCGGTGCTGTGGCCCCTTTGGGCACAGCGCTGACCGAAGAGCAGCTGGGACTTCTGTGGCGGATGGCGGACGAGCCCGTCCTTTGCTTTGATGGCGACAAGGCGGGCCTCGCGGCGGCGCAGCGCGCCATGGATCGGGCCTTGCCTGAGATTGTGCCGGGCAAATCTCTGCGCTTTGCCTTCCTACCCGCTGGCCAAGACCCAGATGACCTCTTGCGGGCGCAGGGCCGGGACGCGATGGCTTGGGTCATAGATAGTGCGCAGCCATTGGTCGAAGCCCTGTGGCAGCGTGAGGTGGCAGTCCTTGATCCCTCCACGCCCGAGCGGGTGGCAGGGTTACGCGCGCGGCTGCGCGCGCTCGCCGCCCAGATTCCGGACACGGACCTCAGATATGATTACAACCGCAGCTTTCAGGATCGGCTGAACGGCCTGATCGATGAGCGCCGTGGGCCGGTTGGCAGCAAAGCGCGAAGCGGCGCCGGTGCGGGCTTTGGGCAAGGCATGCCGCAAGCCAGGCAGCCCTGGCGTCCAAACGGGCAAGGTGGCGGGAGCGAGCTGACTGCCCATGCCCGCCTAAGCAGGCCCGGGCGCGCGCAGTGGACGGCCCGGGAATCGCCAGATATGCGAGCGTCTCAACTTGCGCAGTCAGTTCTATATGGCGGGAAGGGCTCAGCGCGTCTGCGCGAAGAGGCGCTTGTGCTGTCCATTATTAACAATCCAGAGCTTTTGGAGCGGCATTTGGATGAAGTTGCGAGGCTTCCCCTGGCCGATCCTCTGCTTGACAAAATTCGGCAAGCGTTACTACATGCGGCGGGGTGGGGAAATCCACTTGACTTTAGGGGGCTTCGCGACCACCTCTCGCGGTGTGGGTTCGCGTCTGACGTGGATCGATTGGAAAGGCGGCCGCCGATGAAGGGGTTACCCTTTGTCCGGCCACAAGAAGATTTTGGCGCTGTCGAATGGGCGTGGTTGCACGCTGTTCAGCGGCACTTAAAGTTAACGCAGCTGGAAGCCGAGCACCGTCTCGCCGCTGACGCGCTGTTGACGGACGAAAGCGTTGAGGCCCTCAAAAGACTGCAAGAAATTGACCGGCAGATCAAACAGGCTTCATCGCCGGAGGCAAGTGCGGAAGACGATTTCTAGGGCTTGAGATCGTACCCGATTGTTGCTTCTGGTTATGCCGGCCTCGACTGGGACAGTTGGTTCGCAGATCGCGGCTCAAGTGGCGTCGGGCGGGTTGTACGGTTTGGGTTGTAGGGGATGCGGCGTGACAACGAAACCACCCATCCGTCCCCTTGCGTTTTCTAGCTTGCTTGATGCTTGGTTGGATATCGTGACTACAAAAAAGACTCCGGACAAAAAGGCCAACCTAAAAACTGCAGCGCCAAGCAAGGCGCCCAAGCAGACACAAAAGGCTGTCAAGGCCAAGGGCCCCGCGAAGGTGGCAGCGCCAAAGGCTAGCTTGGCGAAGACTGCGCCCAAAGCAAAGGCGGCTCATGGCCCTAAAGTGGCCGCACCAAAGGCCGCAAAGGGCAAGGGTGCTCCGGCGCCATCGAAACCAAAGGCGGCGGTGGCCAGCAAGACGATAATGCAGAGCAAAACGCCTACTCCGAAAGCCGCCGCTCCGCCGAACGTGCCCAAGTCCAAAGCGCCCGAACCTTCCACGAAGACTTCCCCCAAAGCCGCTGCAGCAAGTCGTGAGACAAAAAACGTGGTTAAGCCCGCTGGTCAAAATCTGAAGCCTCAAGCCGCTGATGAGGTTGTCGCCAAAAAGCCTGGTCCTGCTCCTGCAGCGGCAGGCAAGGCCCCCGCAAGCAACACGCGGCCCATGGCTCAAGCGGGCAAACCGGCGGCGCAAAAGACATCGCCTGCCGAGGGTTCGCCCGAGGCTGGTTCGGAAGGCGCTGATGGACCCTTGCTGGATCTGACCGATGCGGCGGTCAAGAAAATGATCGCCAAGGCCAAGGCGCGTGGCTTTGTGACCTATGACGAGCTGAACAAGGTGCTGCCATCCGATCAGGTGTCCTCCGAGCAGATCGAAGACACCATGGCGATGCTCAACGACATGGGCATCAATGTCGTGGAGCAGGAGGAAAAAGAAGACGACGCCGACGCGGGCGCCCCGGCGGTCCGGGAAGAGGGCGGGGCGCTCATTCAGGCTGAGCCGATTGAAGTCGAGCGCACGGATGATCCCGTCCGCATGTATTTGCGTGAGATGGGCACTGTCGAGCTTTTGTCGCGCGAGGGCGAAATCGCCATTGCCAAGCGGATCGAGGCTGGCCGCGAGACGATGATCGGCGCTTTGTGCGAAAGCCCGCTGACCTTTGAAGCGATCATGGCGTGGCGGGATGAACTCATGGAGGGCAAGATCCTCCTGCGTGACATCATCGACCTCGACGCATCTTATGGTGCCGGGCCTGATGGGATGAAGATCGACCTGTCGGCCACACCGCCGGGACCGCCGCCGCATGTAATTGCGCAGCAGCAACGCGCTGCTGGCCAACCTGTCGTGCGGCCTGTGCCAGGCGGCGGGTTCAACCAGCCGCTAAAGGCTCAGCCAAAACCGCAAGCGTCACCTGCGCCGGCAGAGGGCGAGGAAGGCGAAGCCGCGGCCCCGCCTGAAGAGGATTTCGACGAGGACGATAGCAGCCTCTCGCTGGCCGCGATGGAAGCGACGCTCAAGCCCAAAATCCTCGAGACGTTGGAAGAAATCGCCAACCGCTACAAGAAGCTCGTCAAGCTGCAAGAGGCGGAGGTCGACGCCCAGCTGAATTCCGAGGAGTTATCGACCAGCCAAGAACGCCGCTTCAAAAAGCTCAAGAACGAAACGGTCGAGCATGTCAAATCCTTGCGGCTGAACAACAACCGCATCGATAGCCTCGTTGAGTTGATGTACGGCATCAACAAGCGCCTCATCGCGCTGGAGTCACGTCTGCTCAGGATGGCTGAGGCGCATGGCGTGCCGCGCGAGGAGTTCCTGCGTGAATATGATGGCCAGGAATTGTCACCCGAATGGGTGAAGCGGGTCGCCAAGCTTGGCCATCGTGGCTGGCGGGAGTTTGCCGCAAACGAAAAGGACCGCGCCAACGAGGTGCGCAACGATATCTCGACGCTGGCACAGGAAATGCGCCAGCCGATTGGCGACTTCAAGCGCATCGTGAGGACCGTTCAGAAGGGCGACCGCGAGGCCCGCCAGGCCAAGAAAGAGATGGTCGAGGCCAATCTGCGGCTCGTGATCTCGATCGCCAAGAAATACACCAATCGCGGTTTGCAATTCTTGGATCTCATCCAGGAAGGCAATATCGGCCTGATGAAGGCGGTTGATAAGTTCGAGTACCGCCGCGGCTACAAGTTTTCGACCTACGCCACGTGGTGGATCCGCCAAGCGATCACGCGCTCGATTGCCGATCAGGCCCGCACGATCCG
>DMER01000146.1:0-528 GCA_003451645.1 Alphaproteobacteria bacterium
CCCGCCAGGATCGCCATCGTGGTCTCGCGGTCAAAGCGATAGGCTTGGTCAACCTCAGGCACATATTCGTTGGGCTTGGAAAAGGCCTTGACCGTGAGGGCGATATCGATGCCGAACACTTTGCGCGCGTCGACGGAAATGTCGGGGTGGGCTTCAGGGCCCATGCCGGGGGACGTCATGTGATAGGATGCTTTCTCGATCTGTTGGCCAATGGTTGAGGGGCGCAACCCCCAAAGACCTTGCCTTACCGCCCCTGAATGGCGGACGGCAAGGGCCCCTGGTCAGTTTTGCCCTCTGCGATTACGGGTGATGACAGTCTGTCAGGAAATCCCAGAGGACCGCAACTGCCCATACGCCTTGATCACGGCTTTGAGCCGGTCCTCGGCGCTGCGGTCCCCGCCATTGGCATCGGGGTGGAACTTTTTGACGAGCTCCTTGTAACGCAGCTTGATATCATCCCAACTGGCACTCGGTTCGAGGTCCAACGTTTCCAGCGCTTTCACCTGCAGAGGGCTGGAAACGTTGGAC
>DMER01000146.1:725-4541 GCA_003451645.1 Alphaproteobacteria bacterium
GAGTGGCTTGCGCGTGCGCTCGGGTGCTGGCCGGCCTGGGCCATCCTCCAGGATGCGGTAAGGCTCATTGATGCCGAAAATCGCGTGCAGCCGCTCCGACTTGATGGTGCCTGCATTGCGGTCACCCAGCTTCCAGGTGGGACGATGACCGGTCAGCGCTTCGCGCTGATAGGCATCAATCTCCTCCGGCTTCATACCGCGGAAATAGTCCCAAGACAGATTATATTCGCGCACATGATCAAGGCAGAACCAGTAGTACTGGTTCAGCACGTCGGGACCTTTAGGCGCGCGATAGCGTCCTTCGGCCTCACAGTTTGGCCGGTCACAGTGCCGCTTGACGGGTTCTTCGTGGGTATCGGGTTTGACCCGAATATCAACGCCGAAACGCGGCTGATATCGTACGTCATCACTCATCGGAATCCGAGAATATGGCGCACATTCCCAAGAACTCAACAAAGGGCTTTCCTTGACAAGCGCACCAAACCGCGCTCCACATCGCGAAATCACGTGTCAAGCGGGGATAAGGGAAATTTTCGATGGGCGCAGTTGACCGTATACGAACCGCTTTGAACGCGGCTCTTGCGCCAAATGAGCTGGACATCATCGATGAATCTGCCCTTCACGCAGGTCACGCAGGGGCGGCGCCAGGAGGGGAAACGCATTTCCGTGTGCGAATTGTCGCAACCGCGTTTGCAGGCTTGAGCCGCGTGGAGCGGCACCGGCGCGTAAATGCAGCGCTGGCGCAGGAATTCGCAGGCCGCCTGCATGCCCTTGCGTTAACTGCCTTGTCGCCAGACGAAGCCGCTCTGACGAAGGGATAGCAGACGCCGTCACGCGGCCTGTTGACCGGTCATGGCTGCGGGCGGTGTGATCCGGATCGCGATGATCTGATGCCGGTGCCTTTTCAAGATCTCAAACTTGAAGCCGTAATAGCTGAAGATTTGGCCTGCTTCAGGGATGCTCTGTGATTCATGAATGACGAGGCCTGCGATCGTGGTCGCGTGTTCGTCTGGCAGGGACCAGCCTTGCGCGCGGTTGAGCTCCCGGATCGTGACCCAGCCATCCACTTGCGTTGTGCCATCGGCTTGCGGGCGCACGCCCGAGATTGGCAGATCGTGCTCGTCCCGGATTTCGCCGACAATTTCTTCCAGAATGTCCTCGAGCGTGATCAGGCCTTGCAGGACACCATACTCATCGACCACGAGGGCGAAGTGACTGCGGCGCTGAAGAAATGCGCGCAACTGATCCGCGAGCAGTGTCGTCTCTGGCACAAACCAAGGCCGCGCGGCGAGCGCCAGGATGTTGATGCCCGCAACATTGCCGCGGGCGCGGGCGAGCGCGCGCAGAATATCCTTGGTGTTAAGGATGCCGACAATATTGTCCTGCTCGCCCCGGTACAGCGGCAATCGCGTATAGGGCTGCATGATGATGCGCTCAAGCAGACGGTCGGCAGGTTGATCCGCATCCAGCATAATCATATTGGCGCGATGGATCATCACATCGGCGATCCGCAACTCTTTCAGATCAAGAATGCCCCCGAGCATGTGGCGGTCAGAGGCCTCCACCGAGCCTTGTTCGTGATGGAGGTCGATGGCCTCACGGATTTCGGCATGGGCCTCTTCTTCCTCGATCTTTCCCTGCCGCACGAGCCCAAAGGCCCGCATCATCGGCTGCACCAGCCGCTCGGAAATCACGGCGACTGGGCGCAAGACGAAGCGGACGAGACCGGCGATGGTGCCGAGCGCCAACGCCATTTGCTCAGGGTATTGCCGGACCAGCGCGCGCGGGATCGCTTCGCTAAAGACGAACAAGGACGCTGCACTGAGCGCCGTGGCCGCCGCCGCCCCTCTGATGCCGAGAACCGCGTAGAAGGGCAGAATGAGGCTGGCGACAAAGGCGCATTGGCAAACGCTTTTGATGATCAGCGTGCTGGTAATGGTCGCATCCGCAGTCTTGAGCAAGCGCAAGACATGGCCGGCCGCGCGATTGCCGTCCTTGTCCAAGGCTTGCAGGCGGCTGCGCGGCGGATCGGCGATGATGGCACCGCCCGCATTGGCAACGGCAGCACCGATCAGCCAGACCAACGACAGCACCCCGATCGTGCTGAGCTCCATCATGGAGAAGAGCGGGCTAACGGGCTGTGTCATGGGGCCGTCTCGTCGTGCAAGACGGACAAGATGGGGGCCGCGGGCACATCATGGGCGACGAAGGCCTCGCCGATCTTGCGGGCGAGAATGAGGGTTAGCTTGCCTCCTTGCGCCTTTTTATCATGGGCCATGTGGTCCAAGAGGCGCTCGGGCGGTGCGTCGAAGCCCGGGATGTCGCGCGGGCTGACCGGCAAGCCATGCGCCCGAAGGAAAGCGCGGACCCTGTCTGGCGCCTCGGGCGGGCACAGGCCCATCTTGCTTGAGAGCGCAAAGGCCAGGACCATGCCAATTGAGACCGCCTCGCCATGCAGCAGACGGTCACTCATGCCGGTTTCGGCCTCCAGCGCATGGCCAAAGGTGTGGCCGAGATTCAGCAAGGCGCGCGGTCCGGTTTCGCGCTCATCGAGGCCGACAATATGCGCCTTTGCCGCCACGCTCTTGGATATGGCATGTGTGCGCGCCGGCCCATCGTCCGACAGCACGGCCTGAGCATTGCTTTCCAGCCAGCCGAAAAAGTCTGCATCCCCAAGCAAACCATATTTCGCAACTTCGGCAAAGCCAGCACGAATGTCGCGGGGCGGTAGAGCGTTCAAAACAGCAGTGTCGGCAAGAACGAGGCTCGGCTGATGGAACAGGCCGACAAGGTTCTTGCCTTGGGGCGTGTTGATGGCAGTCTTTCCGCCGACGGAGGAATCCACTTGCGCCAGCAAGGTGGTGGGGATCTGCACGAAGCCGACACCACGTTTGATAATGCCCGCCGCAAAACCCGCCAGATCGCCAATGACGCCGCCGCCAAAGGCAACGACGAGATCGCTGCGCTCAATATGGCCATCAAGGAGGAATGAGCATACCTGCTCCAAATGCGCGAAGTCCTTGGTCGGTTCACCAGGGGGCAGGGTCAGCCAAGATGAGGCGAGACCCGCCTTCGTCAGGCTCTCGCGCAACACAGCGCCGTGCAGAGTGTTGACAGTCTGATCGGTCACCACAAAGAGCTTGCGCACGGGCTTGAGGGCTGCGACATGCGCGCCTGCTTGGGCCAGCAGGTTCGAGCCGATCCGCACCTCATAGGACCTCTCGGCGAGGGACACCGCAATGGTGTGGGTCTCTGGGCTCATGTGGGGGACAAAGCGCAGGTGGCGTGTGCGTTGAGCGCCTTGATGATGGCCTGGACGATCATGTCGTGCGGTCCGCCATTGCTCTCAATGGTAATGTCCGCCTCAGCATAGACGGGATAGCGCTCCTTCATCAGGCGCTCCATCACGGCGCGCGGGTCAGGTGTTTTCAACAGGGGCCGCGTCTGGCGGCGCGACACGCGCTCCATCAAGAGATCGAGTTCCGCCCTCAGCCAAACGGAAATGCCGCGCTCCTTGATGACTGCCCGCGTCTGCAAGTCCATATAGGCGCCGCCGCCAGTTGCCAGCACGATCCGCGGCCCCTCTAACAAGCGCGCAATCACGCGCCGCTCCCCCTCGCGGAAGGCGGCCTCGCCAAAGCGGTCGAAGAAGTCGGCGATGGAACAGCCGGCTGCCTGTTCGATTTCTTGATCGGCATCGCGAAAGGGGAGCTTCAGGGCCGTACCCAGTCGCCGCCCCACAGTGCTCTTGCCCGCACCCATGAGGCCCACCAGGACAATTGATCGTTTTTCCGGCTCCAAACTCTTCACCCGCGC
>DMER01000146.1:4779-4980 GCA_003451645.1 Alphaproteobacteria bacterium
GCCACACAATTTCGGCTATTTGACCTTATAGGTCTGGTGGATCGCCTGCCAATGGGCATATCAAGGGGCCAAGATGCCTAAGATTTGCCTTAAAGGCCGGGCCTTTGGCGCCATCGCGTGATTGTGAGGGAGGATGAGCGGCGGCTATGATCAAGATTATCGCCATCGTACTCGGTCTCTTTGTTGTCGCCCTGGGCGGGG
>DMER01000146.1:5162-7863 GCA_003451645.1 Alphaproteobacteria bacterium
GGGCGGGGTCTATTGGCACGGTGCCAACCTCAAGCCCCAAAAGTCGACCGTGGAAAAAGTGATCCCAGATGAGCGGTTCCCTCAGTAAGTTTATGTTGATGCTTGGCCTTTGGGTGGCCTTTGCGCTGCCGGTGCGGGGTCAAGAGGGTCCGCCGCCCGGGCCTGCGACCGCGGCGCCGCGCGGCCTTGCGCCCGGCAGCGCGCAGCCGCCTGAGGTTGAGGCCCAGCCTGCTCCGGTGCCTCAACCGTCTCAAACGCGCATGCTGGCCCCGGCTGCGGGCGATCGCGCAGGATCGGCCATCGAAATTGAAGACCTCTCCGCCCCTGATCCCTTCGCAGTGGGGACTTTGAGTGCGGGCGAGGGCGGGCTCGGCGCCAATGCGTGGGCGGGAACCGAGCGGGAGGGTCTCGCGGCGACGCTCGCGCGGCTTCCTATGGTGGAGCGCTCGCCCGTCATGCGCGACTTGACCCGCCGTATGCTGCTCTCGCAGAGCCGGGGCCCGGCTGGCGGGGCGGAGGACAGCAGTGCTTGGTTTGAAGCGCGGTTGCAGGCTCTGAATGCGACCGGGCTTTGGAATGACACACTTGCCTTGGCTGCTCGTGCGCCTTCGCAAACGCCAGGGATCGCGCGCGCTGTGATCGATGCCAAGCTCATGCTTGGCCAAGAGGCTGAGGCATGTGCAGCGCTGTCCGGCTTGGCGACGCCACCAGAAGGCGCCGCCTGGGCCAAACTGCGCATCTATTGCCAGATCGTGGGCGGCGATCTGGCGGGCGCAGATTTGGCGCTCGATGTCTTGCGTGAGACTGGCGAGACGGATGAAACTTTCTTCGCAACCGCGACAGCTTTGACCCAAGGCATCAAGCCCAAGAATGAGCCTAATTTTGCCAGCGCTCTGCATGTGGTGATGTGGGCGCGGGCGGGGTATGCAACCTCGCCATCCTGGGGCCATAACGCACAGTTGGCCGCCATTGTTTTTGCGCGAAAGGAGGGGGCTGCACCTGCGGCCCGTTTCGAGGCTTTCGGCGTTGCCGCACGCTTGGGCCAGATCAGTGCGAATGATTGGTTGACCGCGGCCTTGCGCGAGCCGTTCAAAGCGGACCAAAAGGACGATCCTGAGGAAGCCGCACAAAAGCTCAGCGTGGCAGCCGGGGATGCGGTCCACTTGCAAGCCATCCGTGCTCGCACGCTGCCCGCCGCAAAAGCCAGCGCCATCGTGGCTTTGCTCAATCGCGGTCAGGCGCGCAACGAGTTTCCGTTTACCGCAAAGACTTTGGCTGCAGACGCGCAAGCCTTGGCACCTTTGCCGGAGACGGCATGGGCAGCGCCCGCGCTCGCCCGTATTTTGATCTACAACAAGAACGTCGACCGGGCTGAGCAGTGGCTCAAGGCCCTGAGTGCGGGCTCCCCATCCGATCAGCCCGTGATCAACCAGATCCAGCTCTATGGCTGGTTGCGCGATCCCACACCGGCTCGAGCCCAGCGGGTTCAGGGCGCTCTCGATTGGCTGGCCGATACAGCGGCAAAGCCTGGGCCCAATCGCGCATTGGCCAACCGCCGGTTAACCCACGAAGGACCGGTCCTGGCCGCGCTGGAGGTGACTTTGCCACCGGCCGCCTCTTGGGCGCGGGACGCGGACTCACCCGGCATCGCGCTCGACACGGATCACGGCGCCATCCAGCAAGCGATGGAGATGGCAGCGGGGCGCGGGGCCTCGGGAGAGGTTATCCTCAACGCTGCCATCCTGCTGCAGGGCCAAGGGGCAGCCGCTGCGCGCAGCCAGGTGACGGCGACGGTCATCCGGGCACTGCGGGCTGTCAATTTGAAGCATGAGGCCAAAGCGTTGGCACTTGAGGCGCTGTTGGGTGCAGCGGACCGGCCCGGAGGATGACGGTGCCTTTGCCTGCAGGGCGCACCGGCCTCCTCATTGAGGCTTTTCTTGAAATGCTAAGCGCGGAACGTATCAGTGCCCGCAATACGTTGGAGGCCTACAGGCGCGACCTTGAGGATGCGGGCAGGGCACTGCGCGCCCGAGGTATACCCCTGGAGGTGGCGGAGAAATCGCAGATTGTCGTCTATTTGCAACAGTTAGCGCAAGACGTGGCGCCAGCAACGCAAGCCCGGCGCTTGTCGGCGCTCCGGCAGTTCTTTGCCTTTCTTGTCCGCGATGGCGTACGGCCGGATGATCCAACAGCGGCACTAGAAGGGCCAAAACGTCGCAGGCCATTGCCCAAGTCGATCCCTGAAGATGCGGTCTCGCAGGTTTTTGAGGCTGCCGCAACGGTTGAGGGACCGGAGGGTGCAAGGCTGCGTTGCATCTTGGAGATGTTGTATGGCGGGGGCTTCCGGATATCCGAACTTTTGTCTTTGCCGTGTAAAGCTGTCAGTGGCGGCGGCCAGACAGTCCTCATCAAAGGCAAGGGTGGGCGAGAGCGCCTCGTGCCACTCAATGGCGCTGCGCATCGTGCCTTGGAGGCCTATTTGGCCCAGCGAAGCCATTTTATAAAGCCTGATACCCCTAACCCTTGGCTCTTTCCATCGCGCAAGACGGGCAAGCCCCTGACGCGGCGGAGGGTCGGGCAATTGCTGGCGGCTCTAGGGGCTGGGCTCGGTGGCGTATTGGAAGCGCTGTCGCGCCAGCCCCCGGGCTGCGCGGGGGGGGTGCCACCAAACCGGAAAGGACACCTCCGGACCACCAACCAC
>DMER01000045.1:0-1975 GCA_003451645.1 Alphaproteobacteria bacterium
TTGAAGAGCGTCGACTTGCCCACATTGGGGCGGCCAACGATCGCAACCATCAGGGGACGGACGATATCGGCCTCACCGCCCGCCTCCGGATCGCCTGAACCGAAGTCCTCGTCCTCCTCAGCCTCGCCCACTGTCAAATGTGGCTTGAGGGCCTGATAGAGGAGATCAAGGCCGATGGCGTGTTCGGCCGAAAAGGAGACCGCCTCGCCAAAACCCAAGCCATCGGCTTCTGCCGCGCCTGGAAGTGCTGCGTAGCCCTCAACCTTGTTGGCGATGACAATCACAGGCTTGCCTGTGCGGCGCAGGGCCTTGGCGGCGTCGCGGTCGGCCGGCGTGATCCCCTCCCGCGCATCGATGACGAACAAAAAGATGTCCGCGCGCGTCATGGCGGACTTGGTTTGGACCTGTGCTGCTGCAGCGATCGCGTCGCTCGTTGCCTTGTGGTCAAGACCCGCCGTGTCGATCAGGGTGAAGTCCAGACCCAGAAGACTCGCCTCGCCCATGCGCCAGTCGCGTGTGACGCCGGGCTGATTGTCAACGATCGCCGAGCGCCCGCCGGTCAACCGGTTGAACAGCGTCGACTTGCCAACATTTGGCCGCCCAATGATCACACAGGTCTTTTGGGCCAAATCGCGTGAGGCTTCCTAGCGGTAGGCGGTCAGTTCCGCATTGTCCGACAACACATAGAGCGTGTCCTGGGCAACGATGGGCGCAATGAATGCGCTTGTCGAAATATTGATCTCGGCTGTCGTCTTGCCATCGAAGGGTGACAGCGCCACCGCCTCCCCTTGCGACGACAACAAGATCAAACGGTCAGACGCCAAAACAGGCCCGCTCCAGGTAACCGGACCGCGCTTGCGCTCCTCATTTTCAAAGGCCTGCAGCTGGCGCTTCCAACGAATCTTGCCGTCCTTGCGCGTTACGCAGAGGACCTTGGCATCGTCGGTTACGACATAGACAAAGTCGCCCGCGACCCAGGGGCGCTGCGTGCCGCCCACATCCACGGTCCACACGCGCTCGCCAGTGCGCCCCTCAATGGCCACCAAGCGGCCCGAGTGGCTGATCGCAAAGATGTAGCCGCGGTCGATCACGGGACGTGCTGCGATATCGGATAGCGAGGCAAGCGGGGTCAACTGTCCGCCGCGGGATAGCGTATCGCTCCACAAGACGCGGCCATTGTCGGCGCGCAGAGCAAAGAGTTCACCGGAGCTATAGGGGACGACAACAACGTCGCCCTCCACCGCTACCGAATTGGACCGCAAGATGCCCGCGGATTCCGCAATGCCCCGGTGGTCCCAGGCGACTTTGCCATCGGCCGCATTGATCGCAAGGAGCTGGTTTTCCTGCGTCGCCACATAGACCTTGCCGTCCGCGACAACGGGCGCCATGCGATAGGGCACAGCTCCTTGCCGCCGCCAGACTTCCTGGCCCGAATTGGCATCAAGTGCCGCGACAAAGCCAAACCCGGTCGACACAAAAACCTTGCCATCGGCAAAAGCGACGCCCCCGCCAAAGCCCTTATCCGAATCTTGGTCCTCCGGTGTCAGGTCCTTACGCCAAACTTCGGAACCGGACGCAGCGTCCATTGCGCGCAGCGTGGCCTCAGCATCCAGCGTATAGATGCGTCCTGCACCAATCACCGGCGTTGCGACCAGACGGACCGAGGAGGATGAGCCCGCGCCAATGTCTGCGCTCCAAATCCGGTTCAGCTCACCCTTGGCCGACAAATGTTGAAGGTTGTTGGAAGCATTGCCGCCAGGCTGCGTCCAATCGCTGTTAAGGACAGAGGCCGGCAGCTTGATCGGAATGTCCGACAAGGTCACATCGGCGACAGGTGTTGTGTCCGTTTTCAACACGGCGACCCGTTCACCCTTGATTTTTATCTTCTCCTGTGGAGCCAGCATGTCGCCAACCGTGTCGCACCCCGCAATCGCGAGTGCCGAGCAGATGATGATCGCTAGAGGGCGATAGGGGG
>DMER01000045.1:2171-6907 GCA_003451645.1 Alphaproteobacteria bacterium
AGAGGGCGATAGGGGGCGTGTCGCGCAATACTACTCATGGCTGTCATGGACCTTCCGGGATCTCTGGCGTCACTAGCGAGGGGGGAAGCAAAACATTGTCCCCTTGCGGGTTCAATACCGAAGTGGGCAAGGCGCGGATATCACTGCTGCGGATGCCGCGCTCCATGAGGACCGCCATGGCACGGGCACGTTCGCGCACGCCCTCTGGCGCTGTTTCGTCGGCAGCAAGCCCATCAAAACGTTTGCGGGCCGCAGCCAGGTCTCCGCCGCGCCAAATCGCATACCCCAGCAACTCTGACGCCAAATGCCGCCACACGCCGCCGCCCGAGGCGATGGGCTCAAGCCGCTTCTCGATATCTGCGCGCGGCGCCGTATCCGCGATCAGCAGAGCTGCCCGGTATTGCGCCAAGTCGGCAAAGACTTGGCCACCCAACTTGTCCGACGAAATCTTGTCGTAGAGCGCTACTGCCTTGTCTTTCTCGCCCAAAACAGTCAGCGCCGCCGCCTGCTGCATGGTTGCGATCAACTTGTATCCGGCAGGACCTGAGGCCGCGACCTTGGCAAAGGCCTCCGCAGCCTGGCGCTCATTGCCTGCGCCCTTCGCAAAAACATTCGCGGCATCAATGAAGGCATCCGAGGCGGTTGCTTGCGCTTGGCGCTGAAGGTAGGTCCAGCCCTCATAGGCGCCGACGCCGCCAACAATCATTGCCGCCGCGCTGAAGATCCAAATACGATACTTCTTCCACATCGCCTCTAATTGGCGTTGGCGATGTTCTTGTTCTATTTCTTGCAGCAGATCGGACATTGCGCGCGAACCAGACCCCGGTTTGACTTCTAGAGTGCCTCATTGCCGCCGGACACTAATCTGCCTCACCCAACCATGCAATGCGCAGGCGCAGAGAAACGCTTGGCCCTGAGACGGTTGCTGCCCCCGAATAACCTCACTTCTCAAAGACATGGTCTGGTCCCGGAAACTTGCGCGCGCGCACATCAGCGGCGTAAGCTTTGGCGGCGTCTGCCACGAGGCGGTCCAAATCCGCGTATCTCTTCACAAAGCTTGGCGTGCGGCCCGTGACCGTCAGCCCCAAGAGGTCATCGATGACCAGGATTTGCCCGTCGCACCGGCTCGACGCGCCAATACCGATGGTTGGGATAGTCAGCGTTGCCGTGATCTCCGCGGCGACCGCCTCGATTGTTCCCTCTATGACCACAGCAAACGCACCGGCAGCCTCGACCGCCTTTGCATCATCCAGTAAGCGTTGCGCATCCGCCTGATCCCGCCCCGCTATCCGGTAGCCCTTCTGCCGCACTGCTTGAGGTTGCAGGCCGATATGCGCCATAATCGGGATGCCGCGCGCGGTCAGGAACGCAATTGTCGGCGCCATCAAACGCCCCCCTTCTAACTTGACGGCCTGCGCGCCGGTCTCTTTCAGAATCCGCACGGCGGAAGCGAAAGCGGTCTCAGCGTTCGCCTCATAACTGCCGAAGGGCATGTCTACCACTATCAGTGGTTGAGAGCTGTTCGAGACAACTGCTTTGGCGTGTAAAATCATGGTATCGAGGCTGATGCTTAAGGTGTTGGGCTCGCCATAGACCACCATCGCCAGAGAATCACCAACCAGCAGCACGTCGACATGGGAATCCAGCGCCCTGGCGATGGGCGCCGAATAAGCGGTCAGGCACACAATCGGTTCGCCGCCCTTGCGCGCTCTGATTTTAGAACTTGTTGTGCGCTGCACACTTAGTTGTGTGGACATGGTATTCTGCCTTCTTAATCTTTAGGCCAAATCCAGGGGGACAGCGGCCATAGCTGTGTTTGTGCACTGCAACCGCGCCCGGTTCAACTGTCGCTGTTGCACGCGTGCCATTCTACAGAAAATTTTGCCGCCGTTCATTGCAGGATCAGGTTGGTGCGCGTACGTTGCGTGTGGGTGGTTAGCCTGAAAAGGCTTAGCCGATGTGGGGCGGTTTGGCGGTTGCCAAACAGGTCTGGCGTAGTTGGGCGTGGTTTTGGATCGGTCGGATGGCGTGGGGTAGGACCATAGTTGCAGCTTCAATTGCCGCCATTTTGGCGGCGCCTGGTGCTGTGGCTGCGCCAGTTGTGGCTGGCAGTGGCGCCAACGCCGCGGCGTCCGAGGCGGCCATCGCTGCACCGAAGCGTGGATTTTTCGTTGGTCTGCAATCTGGTCTGGTGGCTGACAGTGGTCTCGCGCCGATTGTTGCGGGAAATGAGTTTGTCTCCCTGACGCCGTCGGGGACACATTCCTTGATGGCCAATGGCTATTACGTTTACACCACTGAATGGTCCATCGGCACCTATATCGGCGGCGGTTTTGGTGCGTTCGATCTGCCGCTCAATACGGCCGGTTTGACGCCGTCTTCCATGAATCTGGGCTATCAGGGCATGGCGGGCGTCACTTATCAGTTCTCCAATGCCATGACGCTGGGTCTTGAGTACCGCTACCTCAATGCGGTCGAGCAGCAGTCCCGCATCGATCCGCGCGGCGATCAATCGGAAACGGTTTCGTTGCGGTTCGACTTCGCGTTTTAGGGTTGGGTAGAGCAACTCTCCAATAATTCGGCCCTTTCAAGCGCGCTTTCGGTGAGGATCACTCTGTCCTAACGCCCGGCCCAAGGATCGAGGACCGGAACACCCATGGCAACAAAGTCGCGCGTATCCCGGGTGACAAGCGTTAGCCCATGCTCCAAAGCGGTGGCGGCAATGAGGGCGTCGCGCTCGGGCCTGGGATCGGGGACATGCAACCGTGCGCAGCGTCTTGCGATTATGACATCAACATTGAAGATGCGATCCGACGCGCGGGGCAGCACTTCATTTTCCAACCATCGCCTCAGAATCGCGCCCTGAAATGGGTCACGCCGCTCCATTAGCAGGGTGCCCCGCTCCAGTTCCTGAACAGTGATAACCGAAAGGGCGTAGTCATCCGATCCTAAAGATTCTGCCCAGGACCTGACATTTGGGTTTGCGCGTTCCGGCCGACGAAGCTCCGAGACCACGTTTGTATCGAGAAGGAACTTCATTCCAAATCGACCGCTCGGAAGATGTCATTTCCCATGCGCGGCGGCTCAAAATCGAAGTCGCCTGGTTCCTTTTGTGCAAGCGCCTCAGCCAAGCTCATTCGCCGCCCGGTCAATGTGACATAGGCCTCATAGCTCAACAGCACATGCGAAGGCTTCCCGCGATCTGTGATAATCACAGGCCCGGTCTCTGCGGCCCTCTTGGCGCCGCCGGTATCTTGGTTGAATTCGCGGCTCGACATGGTTTTTGCGGTCATGACCTCACACTATCCCACTCGCGCAGCGTGTCAAGAATTATAGCAACGTTGCTACATTTCTTGGCCGTCAGAAATAGGACGCGCCCGCTTGCGTTCCGCTTCGATCGCAAACCCAATCAAGCACCTAGCAATGCAGCCAATTCGGCGTCAGAACGGCTGAAAGGGTTAACGACTTGGACACCATCAAGGGTCAGACCGTCTTGGAGGTCTTCGCTCAGAAAAATTGTCGCCCCGGCTGCGCGCGCGGCTGACCAGATGACCGCGTCCCAAACTTGAAATTTGTGCGCGGCGACGAGCCGAAGCGCCTCAGTCATGACCGGCACAGTGGTGGGTGCGGTCTCAAACACCGCACTCCAAGCTTCAGCTTGCACAGCCGCTTTTTCAGCAAGCCCAAATGAGCGCTTTCTGATGACCGCGACGAACTCCAACAGCGCCTGGGCTGCGATGACCCCATTCGGCGTTGCAAGTCTTATGACCTGTGCTGCGCACTTCCCTTTGTCGGAGCCCGGCTCGAGCGCAGCGTGGACCAGAACGTTACTATCGATCGTGCATCGCACCGGCATTAGTCGGCCCCCTCATTCAGAGCGGAGCGTCGCCATATTTGTCGTCTTCGGTGATCTTACCGACACGGTAGCCAGTGTCTTCCCAGGAAGCCATCAGCTTCATCATATGTTCGAACTTGGCCCGCCAAACCGGATCGTCCCGGCGGTCCTCTGAGCGAGGCCGCAACTCGGCAACCGTTTTGCCGTTCTTGGTGATGAGCACGGTTTCGCCCTGCTCTACTTCAGCAAGGAGCTCCGAGAAGGTCTGATCAGCCTCGCGCGCCGTGATCGTTTTCATTCCCGCAACCTAACACGCGATGCCTCGCTCTTCAATCGGCGCGCCTCACCACGCCACAACGCGCGATGGCGCAACTACCGCTCAGCAAACGCGATCGCTCACTCCCACTCGATCGTTCCCGGCGGCTTGGACGTCACGTCATAGACCACCCGGTTGATGCCTTTGACCTCGTTGATGATGCGGGTCGCCACGCGCGCAAGAAAGGCGTGCTCAAAGGGATAGCTGTCCGCCGTCATGCCATCGACCGAGGTCACCGCGCGCAAGGCGCAGACATGGTCATAGGTCCGCCCATCGCCCATCACACCCACGGTTCGTACAGGCAGCAGTACCGCAAAGGCCTGCCAAATCGCATCGTAAAGACCGGCCGCCCTAATCTCATCGAGATAGATCAAATCAGCCTGGCGGAGGATTGCCAGCTTTTCCTCGGTAATCTCGCCGGGGATGCGAATGGCCAGACCGGGACCAGGGAAAGGATGGCGGCCCACAAAGCGCTCGGGCAGGCCCAACTCGCGGCCCAGCAGCCGCACCTCATCCTTGAACAACTCGCGTAGCGGCTCAACAAGTTTGAGGTTCATGCGCTCCGGCAGGCCACCGACATTGTGG
>DMER01000080.1 GCA_003451645.1 Alphaproteobacteria bacterium
AACTACTAACCGACTATCCCCACCCCTCGCCCCCAGCCCTTAACCGGCTGGGGGTTTTTCTTTGCCCGGAGCCCTGATCGTATGGTATGGGCGCCTTATGCCTTTCGAATCCTGGACAGATTACCTCGTCGCCTGCCTGTGGCTCATTCCCGTATGGGCCGGCGCCTTCGCTTTCGGATACCGGGTAGCCGAGCGTCAGGGATACCGGGAATTGAAAGACGCTGTAGGCCGTCAACGTGAACTGCACCGGAAACATATCGCGGCCATCGAACGCCGGTATGGGGTCGATACCAATATCCCGGTCGAAGTGTTCATCAGCCCGGTCGAGACCCACCATTGAAATTTTGACCGTAGAGCCTGTGGAAATATGCCGGGGCACTATCTGGGGTCATTTTACCCCTAAATCGCCGCCTAGCCCCCCTTAAAATCAATCCTCGGGCATTCTATCGCATAATCCGATGGGCGATTTCCAGCCTCAGACGCCTTTCAGCAGCTTTTCGAGGCTCCAGCGGTCGGGAAGATCCACGTTCTCCAGCCCGCAGTTCCAGCCCGTCCGCCATGCCTTGCGCTCTCTTGGGCGATCCTTGCCATGCGGATTGGAATCGATGCTCCGGCCTACGGTGAAGGCATATAGCCCGTCCTCGGCCGCAATCATTTCGAGGGCGGACTGGCCGGCGACAGGTACGGAATCCACCCGGATCACATCGAACTGGGCTGGCGAACCAATGGCCTTCAGCAGCTCGGCGCTCTCGACCATCACACTGAACGTGTCAGTCATGTCGGTATAGGTCTTGTGAACCGCGTCCACGATGGCAGGACGGGAGAGACCGTTCTCCTGACCTTCCCGAACGGCATCATTCAGCGCCCGGATGGCGCGGCGCACGTCCTCGGCACGTCCGAGAATCCGCCGCATGTGCTGGCGACGGGTCAGCAGCGCCGCCTTACGGAAACGATCATCGTTTGCTGCAGTGGCATTTCCCGCCTGCTGTCCCGTTCCCGATGCGTCGTCGAGGCCAGGTTGACGTTCGGCTGCAGCGCTTCCGCCTGTTCCTCGTCCATCAGCACCAGCCTCAGTCCGTAATGCTGCAAGAGCCAGAACAGCGTTGGCGTCATACTCGCCGGGCTTTGCGGGCTTTCGCTTTCCGCCTGACTGTTTCGAATTCGGAATGGTTTCTTTCCCCATGCCTTGCCTCCTGCTTCAATCTTTCCAAGGTGGCCATGTGTCAGGCCGACGAGATGTTCGACTTCTTCCTGCAGCTGGCCAATCTCGCGCCGGCGATCTGCCAGGGCGAGGGCCATGTCTGCTTCGGTGTAGATGGTACGGGTGAAGGTCATTCGTCTTCCCCGGATGCTTCAAGCGTTGCGTTGATGAGAAGCGACTTGGCAACTTCCAACCCGCCCAGCAGGCGCACGCCATCACCCAGCGCCCTCGCCCGCCACCCGTAGCGCGTCATGCCGTCGGTGCTGATGTCCGACCATGCCATACCCTGAAGCATTCCCGAACGGGCAAGCTCCAGCTTCTCCTCCAGAACCTCAATCAGTTCCGGATTCGGATCATTGCGTTCGGCGGCCGTCGCGGTCACGCCGGGAAAATAGCTGACGTTCTCGCTCACGATTTCTTCCCCTTGATGATGTCCAGATGCTTCGCGCACCAGCTGCCGTGCACCGTCTCCGCGCCGCAGAACTTGTGTGGCAGGGTTTTCGTCAGGGGGTAGCGGCACTGGTGCTGGCCGAGATCCATGAGGTCGATTCCCTCCACCACGGCGACTTCAGCTTTCACCGGCTTGCGAACCTTCACCTTCCGGTTCACCACGCGCTCCGGACGATCCGCACGCTGACGCTCATGGCCTTCAATCATGCCCAGCTGGCCGCCCTTGCGGCGTAGCAGCGAATGGATGTCTTCGGCCTTCACGATCACGCCATGATCGGCCTTGAGCCTGAGAACGATGCGGTTCGTGTCCACCAGGTCGTTCCACATCTTCGCCGCGGCTTTCTCCGCTTCGGGAGTCCATTTCGATTTCACGGCGCGGGGCATCACACGCGCTCCGGTTTCTGGAGGCCGTATTTGGCGTAGAGGGCGGCAGGGTAATCTGCACGCGGATCGTTAGGCGCCAGCGGACAGTCGAAGTGCCGGCCCTCCCATGCCCCGCCGCGGCTGAACTGGAAGAAACACTGTTCCAGCCTCAACGCCCGTTGGTCTTCTGGCGAAGATTTCGCTGCGACCGGCTGCAGGAATGCGTCAAATCGGTTGTCGTTCAGCCAGACGTGGATGCCAGGGCAGAACTTCGCCCCGTCCTTCCGGGCGTCCGGCGTTCGCAGGAACGCCTGCCATGCGGCCAGCAGCTGTTCAGCAGTCACGTCCTTCCGCGCCCTGACGATCTTCGTCACCGCCTCGCTGAGCCGTTTCTTGCTGGATCGCTCACGGGCTTTGTCGGGAGATGTTTCCCAGAAGGCTTTCAGCACTTCCGAATGATCGTCCTTCGCGCCCGCGTTTCCGGTTACTTCCGGTTCTCTTTCCGGTTCTTCCTTTAAGGGACATGCTGGAATCTGGATGTCTAAAGCATCGGATTTTAGATGTCTAACGTCGGAATTATAGACATCTAAAATCGGGATGTCTAAAATATTGAAGTGCAGTTCGAAGTCCCGACGGCTTCCTTTTCCACGTCCCAAGGCCTTCGTATGGCGCGTGATGAAGCCCCAATCTTCGAGATCCTTGAGGCACATTGCAACTGTGCTTGTGGCCAATCCGCCCTTCTCCTCAATCCACTCAGTTGCAGGGAAGCACGCCCCAGTGTGACCGTTGTGCGCCTCAGCGAGAAGCATCAGCACCAGTTTGTGCGAGCCTTTCACGTTGCAATCGACTGCCCATGCCATAGCCTTGTTGCTCACAGCATCCTCTCCTCTTGTAATTCACGCTTGTCTGAAACGACGGTGTTCGTCTCGAATTCGATGTGGACCTTGACTGTTCCCGGAGCGCCTTGGCGCACCTTGGCGCAGATCAGTTCGACCACGCCTTCAGCTGCACGAAGTTCATTCTGCCATTCGTGCCATTTGGTATTGGTCGCGACCGGGCCGCCCTTCGGCTCCTCTTTGGCGAGGTAATATTCGTCCCGATAAAGGAACACGACAGCATCAGCGTCCTGCTCAATAGAGCCCGAATCCCGAAGGTCTGACAGGATGGGCCGCTTGTTGTCCCGCATCTCCACTGCACGCGAGAGCTGGGATAGACACACGATCACGACATTCATCTTCTTGGCCAGTTTCTTGAGGCCGGTCGTGATGCGTGTGATGGCGTTGACGACGTTCTCGTTTCCCTTTGCGCCGGTTTCAATCAGCTGCAGGTAGTCGATGACGACAAGATCCAGTGCCCCAAGATTTCGTTTCGCCTGGCGGCACCCGCTCTCGATCATGTCCAGAGTCTGCTCGCCGTTCGTGTTCCACATCACCGTCTTTGACATGCGAGAGATGGCCGCTTCGAGGTTCGCGGCATCTGTCTGTCCAATCCGCGCCTTTCGAATATTTCGATAAGGGATGCGGCCAATGCCATTGATCCGCGCTGCCATCGACATCACGCGGTGTGCCAGCGGATCATCTCCCATCTCCAGAGAGAAGAAGGCGGCTCGCACCGGATGGCTGACACCCAGATCATCCCTGTACGTCGAACGGTGCAGAAGGTGCAGGGCAACGGCCGTCTTTCCCATTGCAGGACGAGCGGCAAGGAAAATCAGTTCGCCTGGGTGCATCTTCCCAAGCTGTTCATCGAGTTCTGGAATCCCGGTCGAAATACCGGAAGGCAAAGGCTTTCCAGACGACAGCGTTGCCCGAATGCGCCCGATGACACCCGACATGACTTGATCGGCCGCAGCCATTTGCCCGCGGCGCTCCATCGACATCGATGAGACTCTTTCGAGCTCGCCCCATGCTTCACGGATCAACCCAGGAACCGACTCGTTTGCTGGCATAAGCGTGGACTGCGCCTGCATCCATGATCCGAGAGAGATGACGGCGCGGCGTGTCCAAGTGTCCCGGACCATCATCGCATAGTCGACGATCTCAGGGCCAAAAACAGCCGCCTCCATCAGGTCGTTGAGATACCGCTCGCCACCCACATCGCGCAGATAGGGTTCGGCCCTGAAGTGTTCCTCAAGCGTGACGTGATCGGCCGCTTTGCCCTGACCGATCATTTCCGAGATGATCTCAAATAGCTTGCTGTTAGCTGGCGCGAAGAATTGCTCAGCGGTCAAAATATCCTTGACGACTGGGAATGCGGAGTTGTCCGCCAGAAGCGCTCCTAAGACACCCATTTCAGCGGACAGATTATGCGGAGACGTCATTCGCTCCACCCGCTTAGATATTGCTCAAGCAGGGCAGATCGAACAGCTTCGACGTGTTTGCGCCTGGCGCCAGCAAAAAGCATCTCTCGGTAAAGCGCGCTGAACGCCGCCTGCACACCCACTGGAAGCGCCTCAAACGCCTCCTTACGTGCACGGACTTGATCGTGACGACTTTGCCATGTCATCTTGATCTCATCAGTCATAGGATCTCTCCAGCAGCGAGGCTTTCCGGCGTAGGGCCTTGCTACCCCCCCCTTCGACAGCCAGCGCATGTCCGTAGGGCCGCCATAGCCCGGCACGAAAACGACCCAGCAATAGTCGATGGCGCCGCCAGACGGGGTGTCTCCAGCCTTCCACTTCCCTTTCGGATCATCGACCGCGAACAGGCCCGTCTCAGGGTCCAAGAACTCGCCCGGTGGCATGGAAACGCGGTTCGACAGCACATAGACCCGTGCCGGCCGTCCATACGTCTCGAAGAAATCATAGCGCGTCTGGGAGGCGAGCCATTTCAGGGGCACGAGGAACGCCGCGGACTTCCGCACGATTCCCAGCGCCCGGACGATGAACGCCTCAGTGTGCCGGAACGGGGGATTGCAGACGATGTGGTCGATCCGGCCATAGTCCGTAGCCGGATCAAGGAAGTCCAGTCCGCACTCGCCATAGGGGCGCACGGCATAGTCCGTCGAACGGATGGGATGACGCCGCTTCTCGAACGTCCGGCCAATCGTGCCATTACCGCAGCACGGGTCCAGCACCTTGCCGGAATACTTCTCGGCGGAGATCAGGAGATCCACAGAGAAGTATTCCGGCAAGGTGCT
>DMER01000074.1:0-475 GCA_003451645.1 Alphaproteobacteria bacterium
AGACCGTGGCGCTGGTCGCCGGCGGTCATACCTTTGGCAAGGCCCATGGCGCGGGCGATCCCGGCAAATATGTGGGCCCTGAGCCCGAGGGTGCCACGATCGAGGAGCAAGGTCTTGGCTGGCGTAACACAATGAGCTCAGGGCGTGGTGGCGACACGATCACCAGCGGGCTTGAGGGCGCCTGGAAGCCCAACCCGACCACCTGGGACAATGGCTATTTCGAGACGCTTTTCGCCTATGACTGGGAGCTCAGCAAGAGCCCGGCGGGAGCACACCAATGGCGGCCCAAAAATGGCGGCGGTGCTGGCACTGTCGTCGACGCGCATGACCCCAAAAAGTCTCATCAACCCATGATGTCGACCGCGGACATGGCCCTGCGCATGGATCCGGCCTATGAGAAAATCTCGCGCCGGTTCCTCAACGACCCTAAGGCCTTTGCCGACGCCTTCGCGCGCGCCTGGTACAAGCTCACCCA
>DMER01000074.1:708-5506 GCA_003451645.1 Alphaproteobacteria bacterium
CCGCTCTCGCGCTATTTGGGTCCGCTCGTGCCCCAGGAAGAACTCATCTGGCAAGACCCGGTGCCCAAGCATGCGGGCCCCACAATCGACGCCAATGACATCGCGACATTGAAGGCCAAAATTCTGGCCTCGGGCCTTTCGATTGCTGAGCTCGTCACCACCGCCTGGGCCTCGGCCTCGACCTTCCGCGGCTCTGACAAGCGTGGCGGCGCCAATGGCGCGCGCATCCGCCTCGCGCCTCAAAAGGATTGGGCGGTGAACGAGCCCGCGCATCTGGCCAAGGTTCTGGGCAAATTGGAAGAGGTGCAGCATGCCTTCAATACTGTCAGTACACGGAAGGTATCACTTGCCGATCTGATCGTCTTGGGCGGCGGCGCGGGCGTTGAGGCGGCCGCCAAGGCCGCAGGACACACGGTAACCGTGCCTTTCACGCCGGGCCGGACCGATGCCACGCAGGCGCAGACCGATGTGCAATCCTTCGCGGTTTTGGAGCCTTTCGCCGATGGCTTCCGCAACTATCAAAAGGCTGAGGCTAAAACTCCGCCTGAGGAATTGCTGATCGACAAGGCGCAATTGCTCACCCTGACCGCACCGGAGATGACAGTGCTTGTGGGCGGTCTGCGTGTCCTCGGCACCAATGTGGTCGGTTCCAAGCATGGCGTGCTCACCACGCGTCCGGGTCACCTGACCAACGACTTCTTCGTCACCCTGCTCGATATGGGTACAGAGTGGAAACCCTCTGGCTCCAAAGGCATCTATGAGGGCCACGACCGCAAAACCGGCGCCGTGAAATGGACAGGCACGCGGGTCGACCTGATCTTTGGCTCCAACTCGCAATTGCGCGCGCTGGCCGAGGTCTATGCGAGCGCGGATGCCTCAGCCAAGTTCGTCCACGACTTTGCCGCCGCCTGGACGAAGGTGATGAACGCGGACAGGTTTGATGTGAGGTAAGGGCGGAGAGGGTGGCGTGGCGGTTGCCACGTTCACGTCACCCTTACCCCCGCATCCCCTGCCCGGCGGCGGGGCTTGACGACGATCTCGACGTCTTGGTCCAAGGCAACGAGGAACCGGATCAATCTCTCGACCGAGAATTTACGAAACGTGCCCCGGAGCATTGCGGACACATCCGGTTGCTTGGCACCGAACAATTTGGCCGCTTCTGCTTGGGTGAGCTTGCGCGCCTGGATCAATTTGCCGATCCGCAACACCAATTCCGCCTTGATCAGATGCTCGTCCGCGTTTGGAATTCCTATATCCGCGAAGACGTTATTGCTGCCGCGCACGTGCTCAATTCGCTTATTCATTTTCACTTTCCTCGTGCAGCTGTTTCGCATCTCTCAAGCGTTGCTCAATGAGCTTCATGTCGCTCTTGGGTGTCGCAATCCCCGATTTTGATTTCTTCTGAAAAACATGCAGCACATAGACCGCGGTATCGAAACGAATTGTACAGACAGTCCGATACGTCCCGCTGCGATGGTCCTCCAGAATTTCCATGATGGCCGCATCTCCGGCACCGCGAAGTGTTTTCGCATGAGAATGCCGTTCGCCGCGTTGCGCCAAATAGAGCGCAAAGCCCATATCGTCCTTGCCCCTGGCAGGGAAGGCATCGAAATCCCGCTTCGCAGAGCCGACCCAAACGAGCGGTTTCAAAACGCGCTCTTGAGCCATACCTGAAATTATAGCACATTTGCTATATCGTCAAGGCAAAGGCAGCGGTTTGGCCCGTGGCCTCAGCGCGCGTTTGCGCAGCCGTTCATACGCCCTCGCCTCAACACGCCGCAGGAATGAGGGCCAATCAGGCTCCGCCTCCCCCATCCAGCGCCAATCGATCTGGCAAATATCCTCAGGCTCTACAAAGCGCGCGGCATCCGTTTCGTCCACAGGGGCGTACTGAAAGACTTGAGCCTGAAAGCCGTCATAATGATTGCTAAAGAACTCGGCATAGATAAGCCGCATGCCGGGCCTCAACCAGGGCCACTCCGCCCTTGGGATCAGCACCTCATACACCGCTCCCGGCACAAAGAAGGCTTCCCCGCTCGTCATCGCTTCATTAACCTCCGCCGCATCGCCCTCGCCAGTTTAGGATAGACCCATGCCTCAAACCATTATCTTCCATCATTATTGGCCGTCTCCATTCTCTGAGAAAATCCGCATCATCTTCGGCATGAAGGCGATCCCGTGGCAGTCCGTTGAAATCCCTTCGATGCTGCCGAAGCCGGACCTGATGCCGCTCACCGGCGGCTATCGCAAAACCCCCGTCATGCAGATCGGCGCGGACATCTATTGCGATACACAGCTCATCATTCGCGAGCTCGAACGGCGCTTCCCGGAAAGGCCCATTGTCCGGCGTGGCACCATGGCTTTCCCCGCCGCCTTCTGGTCCGACCGGCCGTTCTTTCAGGCAACGATCCCGCTTCTGATGGGCAAGGTCGGCCATATGCTGCCTGAGGCCTTCAAGGCGGACCGCTCGAAAATGTTCCCCGACCGGCCCTTCGATTATGATGCGATGAAGTCCGTAATCCCACAAATGCGCGACCAGTGGCGCGCGCATCTGGGCTTTATTGACGAGAACCTGATGGGTGATTTCTTGGGCGGCGCCGCACCGGATGTGAATGACGCGCACGCCTATATGAATGTCTGGTTCTTGGCGAACACGCTCAAGGATGATGCGGATGCTCTGCTCAAGGAATATCCGAAGACGGCGGAATGGGCCGCGCGCGTCAAGGCGATCGGCCATGGCTCCTTCTCGAAATTGGAAGCCGCCGATGCGCTTGCGATTGCCAAGGCAGCGAGCCCGGCCGCCCAGCCGCACACCGATCCGCATGAGCCCAATGGCCGCAAGCCGGGGGACAAGGTTGCGATCACCCCGGATGATTATGGCCGCGACACGGTGACGGGCGAATTGATCTTCTCCAGCGCGCAAGAGATCGCGATCCGCCGCCACGATCCGCAAGTGGGCGAGGTCGCGGTGCACTTCCCCCGCGCAGGCTTCTGGGTCACACCCGCATGATCCCTTTCACGCCCCGTCTGCCCGACACCAGCATTCGTATCTCAGAGCGCGTGTGGTTGCGCGCGCTGGAGCCAAAGGATCGCGACGCCATCGCCACGATCCTCACAGACCCGGATGTGGCGCGGTGGTATCCGCGCGATGAGGATGACTTCATGTCTGTGATCGATGAGCCCGAGGTGACGCCGTACCTGGTCTTGGGCGATGATCACCCCATCGGTTACGTGCAAGCCTATCACGCCAATGCGGTGCCCTTTTGGCAGTCGCACGATGTGCCGCAAGAGACCATGGGCCTCGATATCCTGCTCGCTGGGGCGGATAATCGGGACCGGGGTCTGGGCCCGCAGATCTTGCGTATCCTCATGCGTCGCTTGTTTGGGATGCAGGGGGTGGTTCAATGCATCATTGATCCGGACCCTGATAATGCACGCGCGATCAGGGCTTACGAGAAACTGGGCTTCCGGTTCGGCCCGCCGCAAGTAGGGTATGAGGGCGCGCGTATGGTACTGGGCACGCTCAGCCGGACTGAGTTCGCACGTACGCTTTTGTCCCTCGCCGCGCAAGGATCCTGAGCATGCGAGAGGCCGCCCTCACCTGCGCGATCCTCCTGCCCATGACCCTCTAGCGTTTCACTGCGCCCTCAGGCAATAAATCACCCATAAAGCCATCACCAACAAAGGGATTATGCCATGCAGACAGTGCAGGTTGAGGCCGCTTGCGGCCGTCTTGAAGGCCTTGCCGATCAAGGGGTTGTGGCCTTTCGCGGCATCCCGTTCGGGCGCTCCGCCCGGTTCCGGCCGAGTGAGCGCGCGGTCCCTTGGGCAGGGGTGCGGCAGGCCCACGCCAACGGGCTGATCGCATCACAGAACCCGCATATCTTTGAGGGCCTCATTGGCCGCACACCAGGTGCACAGGGTGAGGATTGCCTCAATCTGAATGTCTTCGCGCCTACGATCAATGGCACCCGCCGCCCGGTGTTGGTCTGGATTCATGGGGGCGCCTTTGTCACCGGATCCGGCTGTTTTGCTGTCTATGATGGCACCCATCTGGCTCAGCGCGGCGCGGTAGTCGTGACCATCAACTACCGCTTAGGCGCCTTTGGCTTTTTGCGTTTGGCCGGTCAGGGGAATGGTGAGATCACGGCGACGGGCACAGAGGGCCTAGGCGATCAAATCCTCGCGTTGCGGTGGGTCCGTGACAACATCGCGGCTTTTGGCGGCGATCCCGGCAATGTGACCCTCTTTGGCGAAAGTGCGGGCAGCATGAGTGTCGCCAGCCTCCTGGCCGCGCCTGCCGCCAAGGGCCTCTTTCACAAGGCAATCCTGCAAAGTGGCGGCGCCCATGTGGGCCGTCTGCCCGATCACGCAGATCGTATCGCCGCCCGCTTCTTGAAGCATGCCGATCTGGGGACCCATGAGGCGCACAAGCTGCGCGATGCCCCGCGCGAGCACCTGCTGAAGGCGCAAGCGGCCGTCATTGCTGACGCGGATCAGCCGGGCGACCCGCATCATCTGGGCGCGATGCCCTTCCAGCCTATGATCGACGGCAGTCTCCTCCCCTGCATGCCCATTGACGCCATCCGCCATGCGAGTGCGGCTGGCATCCCCCTCATAGCGGGCACCACGACCGAGGAATGGAAGCTGTGGGCGGGGCCTGACACGCGCCTGCGCGCTATGGACGAGGAGAGGCTCGCGCGCTGGGCTGAGCGGCAATTTGGCGATTATGCGAGCAGGCTCCTGGCCGCAGACGGCAGGGGCTCTGCCTTTGAGCGCTATGTCTCCATGCAGACAA
>DMER01000074.1:5741-8767 GCA_003451645.1 Alphaproteobacteria bacterium
TATGTCGCCATGCAGACAACCCGCGTGTTCCGCGAGCCAACTTTGCGGCTTTTGGCGGCACAAAGCCCGTTGGCGCCGGTCTATGAATATGTCTTCGATTGGCGCTCGCCCTTCCTTGATGGCGCGCTGGGTGCTTGCCACGCGCTCGAGCTGGGCTTTGTGTTCGGCACCTATGGCATGGAACCGGCGAACCAATTCTTTGGCTCAGGGCCGCAAGCTGATGCCGTGTCGCAAGCCATGATGGCAGCCTGGGTCAGTTTCGCCCGCGACGGCGTGCCGGTCATTTCTGGCGTGGAGGCCTGGCCGCAATGGCGCGCGCAAAGCCCCGCCGCCATGGTCTTTGGCGCCGACAGCCGCCCTGCCCATGTCGTTGAGTTCGAGATTGATGCGGCCTGGCATGGCCTGCCCGACGGGCTGGTCGGGACCTGACACACCATTGAGGAGGTGAGCGATGGGCTTTGCTTTGTCGTGGATCGCGGTCAAGGGCGTGCCAAAGGAGCAGGTCCTCGCCTGGATGAGCCTCAGCGATACAGGCATCACGGACGACGCCATGGAGGCCCCACTCACCGGCGCGCAGATTCCCGGCTGGTATGTGGTGGTCGCGAAGAACCAGCTGGACTTCGCACGCGAAGAACATCTCTTCAACCTTAGCCGGGGCTGTGAGGTCATTGGCTGTGTCGTCGAAGAGCACGAGATGCGGTGTGAGGTCGTCTGCTACATTGACGCGAACTTCGCCTGGCGCGCGGATTACTTCGGCGAAAATGGCCCTGACGAGACGGCCTTGGATAGCGATGGCGCCTTGCCGCCGGAATGGGCTGCCATCCGCGATACCCAGGCCGGACTGCAGAGCAGCGGGGACGGCTCGATCGATTATCTGTTCGACGCGCCGCTGGAACTGGCAAAGGCCGTGTGCGGCTTCCGTCATGACCTGGCGAAATATGACTGGGGACGGATCGCCTTCACCGAACTGCACGGCGCCGCGCCAACTCCGCCAACGCCGGAAAAGTCCGGCGGGTGGCTCAAGGGTCTGTTTGGACGCTAAACGCGCCTTCCTGTTCGCTTAGCTATGATGCGCCATCTTTACGATTGTATGTACAATGCCGATGCGCTATACATGGCACTATGACAAGAACCTCGCGAATGTCCGCAAGCATGGAATTGCCTTTGGCGAGGCGATAAGGATCTTTGATGGCTTTGCGACTGAAGAACCCGATGAAAGGTATCACTATGGCGAAGAGCGCGTCATTGCGACGGGTCTCCTCAATGGACAAGAAATCGTTGTCGTCTTTACCGACACCCCGAAAGGGGAAAGGCGCATCATCTCCGCCCGTCCGGCAAACCGCAAAGAACGTGAGAATTATTGGCGCCAAAGGCCGCCCTGAACCTGAAACTGACTGGGATCTCGTGCGCAAGATGAGCGAGGCTGAGATCATGCGCCGGGCCAAGGCTGATCCAGACGCCCAACCCATTCCCGCCCGCGCGCTCAAGCATTTTGTGCTCACGCCGCCGAACGTCACCAAATCCCCCATCACCATCCGCGTCGATGATGATGTGCTTACCTGGTACAAGGCGCGCGGGCCCGGCTATCAAAAGCGCATGAACCATGCCTTGCGCAAATGGATGCAGGACGAACCGCAACGCCAGGCCGATTGGGGCGTTAAGCCCGCGAAGGCGAAAAAGCGATAGAGCGTTTTCGAGCGAAGTGGAAGCCGGTACGCGTTAAGAAAACGCGGTAATAAAAGAACTTAGAGCCGGGTTCCGATTCCATCGGAACCGAAACGGCGCTAACGCGCCTCGCGCACCTGGCGCGGTTCGTAGATCGCGGTATGGCGGCCGGTCATGATCGCCCGGCCTTGCGAAGAGATCGAAAACTCCAGCACCACAAAGCGGTGCCCGCTCTTTTCAAAATTCTCCAGGACCATCGCGCGCGTCTCAAAGGGCTCTCCGTCCTCCAGCATGTCGTGGAGGCGGATGTCACTCTCCGCATGGATCCAGGGTCCGAGCCGCACATTGTAGGCCAGTACATAATTGGCCCGGCGCAGCAGAAACGCTGGATGCGCAATCCGGCCGTTGGCATAAACCGGATGGGTCTCGCGCACATCTGCCAGATGGTGGCGCGCGATTTCCGCCATATAGAATTCGGTCATGGTGCCCAGCACATGGTTCTTGGGCAGCGTCTCCGGCGAGGCACCCTGCGCGCCCGGGTACCAGGGCGGCGGGGCTTGCCGGCATAACACCTCCGGCGACTGCGCATCGAGAAACGCCTCTCCTTCCGCACACAGAACACCGCGCACCGTTGCCGTGAGGCGCATGATATCGCCGTCCATCAGCCCCACGACCTCCACGGGCTCGCCATCAAAGACGGGCTTGACAAAACGCGCCTTGATCGCCCCGCAATCCAGGAAGGTCTGACCCCATTTGTCGATCACGGGCCTCGTCATATACGCAAAGACATCCACGCCCGCGACAAGGCCGCCCTTGAAGCCAAACTTGCTCGCGGCCTCATCGCTGTGGATGCGGTTTTCGCTCATGGATGAGGAATTGAAGGCCGTAACGGCATAGGTGAATTTTGTCATGGCCGCGACCCTAATGGACGCCCGTCATCGCCTCAAGGCGAAACCGGCAGGGCACTGAGCCGTTCGCGCACCAGCGCGCGCTCTTCCAGGCTGAGTTCCGCCAACACCTGATCGAGCCTCGCCTCCGCCGCGCTGACATGTTCGCGGCGCATTTCCAATGCCAGTGTGTTTGCTTGCGAGCACCGGCCCGCCGTCAAATGCCAGCCGCGCGACGCCGTTGGTCCATCTCCCTCACGCGCACACAGCCCGCAGCGCGTGTCCACTGGCGTCTTTAGCCAAAGCTCCGCACGCAGATCATCCAGAATAGCATTGAGGTAAAAGTCGTCTCCCGTCAGAGGCGCTGAGACGCCATCTGGGGCCTCAACGGTGATCTGGGGATTGGCGGCAGAGCTTCCTCCGGCCCAGCTTGGCCTTGATGCCTTGTCCCAAGGGCAAGCAAGCAACGCCTGC
>DMER01000074.1:8991-14336 GCA_003451645.1 Alphaproteobacteria bacterium
AACGCCTGCGCCCTTGCGGGCAAGTACTGCGTCAGCGGTCTTGGGCCGCCGTCCTGGCCGCCTGCCGCCCATTGCGGGTCTAGCATGATCGCACGTGTGAGCGGCAATTCGGATGGCGCCAGGCCTTGTGCCGCCGTGAAAGGCGCTTGGCTCGCACAGGCTCCCTCGCCATGGGCAACAAGGATTGGCGGCCGCCCAGACGGTGCTGACGCGAGTTTCTTCCATCCCGCGAACACCAGCTTGGCAATGTGCGGATCATCGCAAGGCCGCCCCGCCGCCCAGGACAGCACCATCACCGGACCCTCGATGCGCAGGGCCGAGGCCAGCTCTGCGGCCCGAATGGCCGCGATCTCAAAGGGCGTCTGCCGCCCATGCACATAGATCAGCCCTTGCTCCCCAGCGCGTGCGCTCAGCAAGGCGTCAAAACCTTCCGGATCCAGGCTCTTGATCGTCCGCACCGCGACCGTCTGGCTTGCGCCCGCATCGATTGCCGCTTCCGCCTCTTCGCGCTGCCAGGCCGCAAAGACCGGTGAGGCATAGACCGGCGCACTGACTGTCGCGAGCCCCCAGGAGATCGCTTCCACTTCGCCGGCCAAGTCATCGAACGCGCCGTCCTCATCCCCAATGCGTGCCCGATTGGTGGCATAGAAGACCGGGATGGGTGCCAAATCTTGCCAAAACGCTTTGATCGCCTCGCGCAAGGTTGGCGACAGCAAGGCGCCTGTCAGATCATTGGGCGCGCGCAACTTGGCCTCGCGCAGGACCAAATCGATGCTCTCGACAGAGGCCAGGCTCGCAAAGATCTGAGCGTACTGGCTGGCTTTGGCAGCCATTTGCGCCTCGCCGCGCAGGGCTGCCTCAGTGCTCAGCTTGCGCGCCTCCAAATCCCCATGCAGGAACCAATAGCGCACCCGGCGCGTGGCGCCCTTGG
Organism: Alphaproteobacteria bacterium; assembly: GCA_003451645.1. GTDB lineage: Bacteria > Pseudomonadota > Alphaproteobacteria > Micropepsales > Micropepsaceae > DMER01. The sequence continues at coordinate 9,923 of DMER01000074.1, forward strand.
CTTCTTCCGCCTCGTAATGGCGCAGGAGAGCGCGGCCGAACGCGTCCAGCCGGTCCAGGGTGGCGGCGAAGTCGCCCGCCTTGCGTGAGGCGCGGATGTCGTCCAACGCCTTGTCGAAGCTAACCGCCTCCGAAGGATTTGCAATGCTGGGGGGCTCGGACTTCGCCTTAGCAGGCGCCCACACGGACTGAAAGCACACCCCAGGCCCGAAATGCCGGCAGGCGGCCTCCATGCTGGGGTGAAAGAGCCAGAACGCCGCAACCACGAAGGCTGCGCCGCCAAACCACCGGACCCCTAAGCCAAACACATCGCGCACGCGAGCCCCACCACAACCGGACTGCGTTCAGATTACGCGGTCCGGGGGCGTCCTTGCAAGAAACGCTTCGCTTGGCGTTTACCTTAAGCGCAGTTCGAGTGCGAGGATCCAGAACCCACCGGCACCTTCAAGCCTTCGCTGCCGGGCGGTCCTTCACCCGCGCGAACCACGCGGTCAGGTTCTTGAAGTCAGGGTTCAGCGGCTGCCCCACCGAGCTGCCGAAGTCTTGAAACGCATAGAGCAAGATATCCGCCATGGAAAAGCGGTTGCCGCAAATCCAGGTCTTGCCGTCCATTTGCTTTTCAAGCCACGCAAGGCGCGCCTGCGCCATCCGCTTCAGGCCCGGCGCCGCCTCAGGCTCGCACTGCATACGGTCCTTGAAAATGGGCAGCCCCTCCGAAAAGCGAAAGCCATTGGCCAACGGCTCGACAATTTGCTGATCGATGCGGCGCGTCCACATGCGCGTCTCGGCTCGCTCGACCGGCGACGTGCCGATAAGAGAGGGCGTGGGGTGAAGCTCCTCCAGATACTCGCAAATCGCCGTGATCTCGGCCAGATGACGCCCATCGTCCAATTCAAGGCTCGGCGTCTGCCCTTGCGGGTTCTTGGCCGTATAGGCCGCGCCGCGGTTCTCCGCCTTCATCAGGTCGACTTCCACGCGCGGGATGTCGATCCCCTTCTCCGCCATGAAAAAGCGCACCATGCGCGGATTTGGGCCAATGGAGTTATAGAATTTCATGAGTCACTCCCTTTTGTTTTGCTTCTATTGGCGGCCCGGCATGATGGTCGCGGTGACGGGATTACCGTCCGCATCGTTTTGCTCCCAGGTGTCGCCCGCCTTTTTGTGCGGCACAAAGGGCGCGCAGCGCTTGACGCTTGTCAAGGTGACAGCGACCGATACGCACAGCTTCTCGCCCTCGATAGCCCAGGTGCCATTCAAGATGCTGCCATCGGGCCGCAGCACCACGACGGACTTGTCGACATTGTAATAGACCTTGGACACTTTGCCGTCCTTGGCGGTCAGCCGGACCGTGTTGCCAAAGCGCCCCGCCATCGGATCGCCATCCATGGCCAAGGTTTGCGTGGATAGCATCATAGCCAAACCATACACGGCCGCCGCGCTCTTCATTCCCCAAAGCATCTCGTCATCCCTCTCTCTCATTGGCCTCATGAACACGCTGCACGACCTTGGCCCAGTCTCTCAAACCAAGCTTCTACCGCATTTGACTGGCGTACGGTAGGTGGCTGCTTGCATAACCCGCTGGCACGACATTCATCGCTTCATCTCCAGCCGCTGGTCAGACCACGCGAGCAACAGTCCGATCTCTGCGGACAAGGCTATGCGCGCACTCGGCTGGCAGCCGAGGACCATTTAAGCGAAGACCGATTTGACAGTACTCCGGACCTGTCCTAGGTCAACTGACTTGTCAAAGCAGGATTTGGCCGCATGTCCACCCTCGCCACAGCACTCGCTCTCGAGTCAATGGGCCCCAACGAATGGCGCGGGCGCGCGGACCCGGCTTATGTTGCGGCGGTCGGCATGTATGGAGGCTTCACGGCCGCGCAATTGCTCTATGCCATCACCCAGGAACCCGCAGCCCAAGCGCAAGGCCAGCCCTCCGCTCTCACCGTTCACTTCCTCAACCGCATAGAGCCTGGCGCGGAGTTGACCTTCCGTACACGAACCTTACCAAGCGTCTCCAAGAGCCATGGCTTCTGGCAGGTTGAGGTGTTTCAGGCGGGCCAGGACATGGCCGCGGCAGCGGCCACCGTGATCCTCACGACCCGGCGGGAGGGCAAGGGCTTCTCAGATATGCCCGCGCCCAAGGCCCCGCCACCGGAAGACCTCGAGCCCTTCCAGCCGCCTTTTCCGTATGCGGAGCGTACCATCAAATATTTCGCGCAAGGCTTCCCGCCGTTCAACCGCGAGAACACCTACTCGCTCGGCTGGTCGCGCGAGACGTCGGGACGCGCTGTCGATGCCGTGCAGCTTGCCTTCCTTGCTGACAATTTCCCGCCGCGCATCTGGTTCACGGGAGCCGATTTGCGCCCCTCCGCCACCATGGTGTTCTCTCTCTTTATTCTCGCGACGCCGGAGGAATTGGCCGCCATTGGTGACGACGCCGTGCTAATGGAGGTCACCGGCACACGCGGCGCTGAATGCCTCAACGGCACCCGCATCGGCATGTGGAGCCGCAGCGGTGTCCCGCTGGCCACGTCCGAGCAGCTCAATTGGTATAAGTGATTTTGCGGGTGATCTATGCCAACGCCCTCATTCAGGCCGGAACAATAATGCGCTCATCGGCCACCACCGAAGCCCATAGGCACAGGCGCCGCTTGAGCAGCCTGCGACGGTGCGTCGGGCTTTAGCTGGGCCTGCGCATGCAATGGCCACGCTGAACCAACCGCCACGAGGTAAATCAGTGCCGCGCACAAACCGCCAAATCTGGTAAGCATGAGGGCCCAACTTGAGTTCCTTGCAACCTTAGCGCAACGGGCGATCAAATCACCTCGATTTGAGAACGGCAAGTTGCGCTAGACAGGCAGTAGTATGGGGTTCGGATGACCCGCTAAGCCATAGAAAGGAACCGGAGCGTGGCGATTCCAGTTGATCGCACACAGCTCTAGCTCGCTTTGCGGCGAGTTACCGGTTCCCAATCAGCATACTGTTCTATCGGCTCTGGAAATTGTCCTCTGACCACGTCGGCTTCCCGGCTCTTCTTAACAGGGTCAGGGCGGCGCTTATGCTCTCCCGTTGATCCGGAAAACAGAAAACGTGTTGTACGCGAAAGGCCTATTGCCTGATGAACTGCCAAGGGCAGCAACAGCCCCACAGCAATGGTCAAGACTGTGTTGTCTGAAAATTGTCCGGTCACTCGGAACGCGGCCAAATGCAGATACATGATCGTCAGGGATGCGCTACCAAAATATGCGAGGACGCGGCTCGGCAGATCGAATTGGCTGATCAATTGAACGATTGCAAAGACCCCGCAGCTCAATCCCACCGCAATGATGATACTGATTATCGGCACACCATAGTTTTCCGGCTTCATGTCAAATGAGGGCGCCCACCCAGTTGATACGACCAGAAGCAAGAGCACTACGATCGATAGCCCAAACCAAACGAACAGGGAGCTGGGTGCCAATCCAATCGCTCGGAAAAATGCCCCAAACCAAAGGAATACGATTGCCATGGGCGCGACGCCCGCATTGCCGGGAAGATCACTGCCAACAGCAGCCAAGAGGTAACCGAGGGTACCTAACCCAATGACGCAAATGATCATTGGAGTGCTAACGACGGCCCAGCGAGTGAGCATCACATTAAAAATCACCTGAGCTACCAGCAAACAGGTGATGAACCAAAAGGTACCGTGGATGCCGGTCAGGTGCTTGCCACCCCAAAGATTCGCAAAAAACTCATCGATCGGCAGAACTTGCCCCTGGTCGTAAGCCAACGCAGATCGAGCCGCAAGAGGAAGAGAGAGAACGGCTAAGAACGCGAGGTATGGAACAAGCAGGCTTATGGCCCTATTGCGATTGTATTCGCCGACCGGCTTCCCAGATTGGAGATATCCAGCAAGCATGAAAAAAAGAGGCATATGGAAGAGGTAAATGAACCTCTCAAGCATATCGAGTTGATTGTCCAAAATGAGTGCGTGAGCAACAACCACCAAAATGATGCCGATCCCCTTGGCAGCATCGATCCAAATCTCTCTTGCCCTGCTCCCATATGCATCTAGCCGCAAAGTTCGAGCCAGATCACGGCCCTGTTTGACATCAAAGAAAAGCCTCTGGGCTCGAGAGCCGTCCTGACGCTCTAGCGCATCGGTGTGAAATGTTTGTTCCGTCATTGGAATCCTACCGATTAAGGGCCAGGGCCGGGAAGCCTCCGATGGAACTTTGGTGCCGATCAGATTCACTCGCAGTCCGCCAAGCGCCGCTGGCCCTTGCAGTCCAGGACTTCCTTCCTATATACAAAGGTCACATAGCCGCTCTGGACGTTCGCGGCACGAGGCACTCAAAAAAACACCGCCCTTTCGCGACGGAAGCCGCCAAAATCAGCCAAAAAAGGGTTGATTTCTGTTTCGTTTTGTTTCG
>DMER01000074.1:14599-15898 GCA_003451645.1 Alphaproteobacteria bacterium
ACGTTTTGTTACGTTGCGGGCCTCATTTTCCCTGGATTTGGGGCCTGTTTTGTGACGCTGTGTTACGTGCCGCCACGTGCACCGGTCCCGCCCTGGCCGTTCCGACGCAAAGCCCCACCCCCATGACCACACCGCAGACCCTGGACACACTCTACTTTTGGAATTGGACCTGGATGGGTCTGGGGATCAGCGCGCTGGCCCTGCTGTCCATGGTAGTGACCTTTGCGCTTTTGATCCGCCTACGGACTGGCGTGCGCAGCCTGCTGCGACGCTTTGCGGCCGAGACCTCGCCCGTTGTGATGCCGGTTCAACGGCTCGCCGATACCACCCTCACCCTCTTCCTCGGGGTACTTTCGGTCCAACTCGTGCTGCCCTTTGTGGACGAACCGCCACTGTTGGGGCGCCTTATTGAGATGGCGTTCATTGTGGTCGCGTCAATCCAAGGGGCGATATGGATCCGTGAACTCGCGATCTATTTCCTGGAGCGCCAGGCCCAGGGCCGCTCGGACGACGAGACCGTGCTGGCGAGCGCCATGGGCATTGTCGGCTGGCTCTTGAACCTAGTGATCTGGTCCTTTGCGGCCCTGATCATCTTGTCCAATCTGGGCGTCAACGTCACAGCCCTGATCGCGGGCCTTGGCATCGGCGGTATTGCGATTGGTCTGGCCGCGCAAGGCATCATGGCCGACCTGTTTGCGGCCTTGTCGATCCTCTTCGACCGGCCTTTCGTAAAGGGCGACTTCGTGGTGATCGGCAACACCATGGGCGAGGTCGAAGAGATCGGCCTGAAAACCACCCGTATCCGTGCACTCAGCGGAGAGCAAATCGTCGTGGCGAACGCAGCCCTGCTGGCGCGCGATGTCCACAATTTCCGGCGCATGAGCGAACGGCGGATCAACTTCAAGATCAGACTGGATTACGCAACCAAGGTCGATCAGGTGTCGCAGGTGCCAGACCTGTTGCGCCAGGCGGCGATGGCCGAACCAGGCATCCGCTTTGACCGCGCGCACTTTACAGGCTTCACGGATGCGGGCCTGGAGTTCGAGGTGGTCTATTACATCCTCTCCCGCGATTACCGCGCCTTTATGGACACCCATCAGCAGATCTTGCTGCGGATCATGCGCATGCTGGACGATCGAGGGGTTGAATTGGCGGTGCCCGCGCGGCTGCCGCCTCAATACCCTTCAAGTGCTGCCAATAACGCTTGATAATCCGCAGGCGGCGGACTTTCGAAACGCATTTGCTTGTGAGTTTTGGGATGCTGAAAGCCGAGGCGCACCGCATGCAGCGCCTGGCGCG
>DMER01000182.1:0-5582 GCA_003451645.1 Alphaproteobacteria bacterium
GGCGGCATGAAGGAAAGCGGCATCGGCCGCGAAGGCTCCCGCTACGGCATCGATGATTACCTTGAGATGAAATACTTGGCCCTTGGAGGACTGTGAGATGAAGCACCAGTCATGACTGTGAAATTTTCGCCCTCCGATACAAGCGAATCAACGATTGAATAGCCGGAGATGCGACCCAACCCAAACATAGGCAGCCATACGACAGAAATAAAACCCAGCCGTCATTATGTGAACCGACGGGACCATAGTATGATTCTAGATCAACAAACAGAGTCAAAATTAGCAAGCTAAACCAAATATACAAAAATATCGCGTACGCCAAATAAAAAGAAAGCGCGAAAACACTAAAAAGACTTTGATTATACCCAGAGTTCTCATAATAATAAAATGCGTACGCCCCGAAAAAGGCAGAGCCAAAAAATAACAACGCTCGGGATTCAATAGAATAATGACCCCTCTCTTTTAACAAAAAAGCCATTGATGCACAAAGAAAAGCAAGGCAGAGTAGTACAAAATTGACCTTTAAGAAAATAGCTACTGCCTTAGATTTATTAGCGATTTTGTTTGATTGATCTAGAAGGTTTGAGCCGGGTAAGGTCGAAGATTTAGCCAAATTCACCTGATTTTCTGGAAGCCCATACTTCCTCTGTAACAATGGCTGCAGTGTCGCAACGAACTTTTCGATTTGCGAAGCACAGTCGGGAAACAAATTGAAGCGCTGCTCAGTCGCTAGGCGGTATGCGTATCGACCCTGCGGTTGTACATCCTCTATGAAGGCTGGATACACTATCATTTTTCGAGAATCTGCTAATGCAAGCTCTCGTGCCAAGTGCGTGCTTTGATTAGATTGTGAAGAAAACAGAATAATGAGCATGTCAGATCGTTCAAGGTTTTCTACTATATGCTTTGCCCAATCGTCGCCGGGCGGGATCATTTGATCCCACCAAACACTGAGGCCCACCTTCTGGCAGGCATCCAGCAGGAGCTGAGCAGTCTCCTTATCTTGATTATGATAACTCAAAAAGATTTGATGCCTAATTGACGTCGCTTCGGCCATATGCCACGGCCCCTTTGAGAAAGAAAAATGACGAAAACGCTGCGCCCCATCAGGTCCGTCAGCACTCGCAATGCCATTGCCCAATCCTTAACCTCTGTAAACACCTGTTTCAAGGAGCCATGCACATGAAACTCTTCTACTGCCCCCGCACCCGCGCCTTTACGAGCCTGTGGATGCTTGAGGAATGCGGCGCCCATTATGATCTCGCGCGCGTCAATATTCTGGACCCGGAGCATCCCACGCCTTCCTACCGAACGGTAAATCCGATGGGCAAGGTCGCGGCCTTGGAGGATGGCGGCACACCCTTTGGAGAGACCGCGGCGATCCTGCTCTATCTGGCCGACAAATTCCCAGCCAAGCGCTTGGCGCCCCCGCCGAACGATCCGCGCCGCGGGCGGTACCTGCAATGGACTTTGTTCTCCCCCATCGTGATCGAGCCGGCCATGGTGGCCAAGAGCCAAGCCAATCCCGTCAACACCCGCGCCGCGGGCTGGGGCGATTATGAACGCGCCATGGATGCGCTGGAGCCGCACCTGCCCAAAGACGGCTGGATGCTGGGGCCGGACTTCATGGCCTGCGATCTCAACATCGCCTCGACGCTGCGGTTCGGGATGCAGTTTGGCATGATCGACAAGCGCCCCGCCTTTGTGGCCTTTGCCGAACGCGCAGGCGCCCGCCAAGCCTTCCAAAAGGCCAGCGAGATCGAATCCCGCGAACATGCGGCCTTCGAGGCGGACAAGGCCAAGTGGGTGGCGCAATGATGGAAAGCCCGGAACCTTGCAGCGCCGAGGAACTCGATCGCATAATCGCTGAAATGCAAATGTACTTGCGCGCTGCAAACAATGGGGAACTCCCCAAAGCAGTAGACGAATTGATCGCTATGCGCCGCGCGGAAGCGGCCCGGGAACTCGAAGAAATTACCTCGCCGCCAGAACCCGCTTGACGGTTGCGGGCGCGCGCTCGACCACCTTGAGCAGCGCGCGCGCAGGGCCGGAGGGCGCCTTGCGATGCTGCTCCCATTCCTGGATGACCCGCTTGGAGACATGGATCATCTTGGCGAATTCAGCCTGGCTCATCTTGAGCTTGGCGCGGATTTTCGCCACATCGACATCGGTATAGATGCGCGCAGGCTCCATCTCGCCCTTGGCGATGGCGAGTGCCTCTTGGAAACTTTGCAAAAGCCGCTGACTGTACTTATTCATAAACGTTGGTCCCGGTGCGATGCCAAAAGAGCTTTGCAAGCGTCCCGGATGGCCTTAAGTCCGTCCGGGTCAAGATCGGATTTTTCTGACTTCGCATAGATATCCATCAAATAGACAGGAATGTCCCCGCCACCGAAAAAGGTTACGACACGATATCCGCCCCGCTTGCCACCACCGCTCCTGGCCAAACGAAGCTTGCGCGCGCCACCGCCACCGGGGATAAGGTCACCAAGAGCCGGATTGTCCGACAATTGGAGTACCAATTGGTCCCACTCGTCAGCCTTCAGTTTCAATCGTTTGGCCGACCGTTCGAACGTTTGTGTCGAAACAATTGATACCATACCGGATCATACGCCCCCGGCGTATAATGTCAACGTGATTCGAGGAGTGATGCCATGATCCCGCGCTATGCCAGGCCTGAGATGACCGCGATATGGTCGCCCGAGACGCGCTTTCGCATCTGGTTCGAGATTGAGGCTCATGCGGCAGACGCGCTCGCAGACCAAGGCGTGATCCCCAAGGAGGCCGCCTGGACAATCTGGGACAAAGGCCGCGACGCCGTCTTCGATGTGGCGCGTATCGATGCCATCGAGCGCGAGACGAAACACGACGTCATCGCGTTCCTGACCCATTTGGCGGAGATCGTGGGGCCAGACGCGCGCTTTGTGCATCAGGGTATGACGTCTTCGGACGTTTTGGATACCTGCCTGGCCGTGCAGTTGAAGCGAGCAGGAGAGCTGTTGCTTGCCGGCACGGCCCGGGTGCTTGCAGCCTTGAAACGCCGCGCGCTCGAGCATAAGCACACACCCACGATTGGCCGCAGCCATGGCATTCATGCCGAGCCAACAACCTTTGGTCTGAAGCTCTTGGGCTTTTATGCCGAATTCATCCGTGTTCGGGCGCGACTTGAGACCGCGTGCGAAGAGATCGCGACCTGCGCAATCTCCGGCGCTGTGGGCACCTTCGCCCAGATCGACCCGCACATTGAGGCGCATGTCGCGCGTGCCATGGGGCTTAAGCCTGAACCGGTCTCCACCCAAGTGATCCCGCGCGACAGGCACGCGGCCTTCTTTGCCGCTCTCGCTGTGGCGGCTGCGTCTGTCGAGCGGCTCGCCACCGAAATCCGCCATCTTCAGCGCACAGAGGTTCTGGAGGCGGAGGAATACTTCTCCGAAGGCCAGAAGGGCTCTTCCGCGATGCCGCATAAGCGCAATCCAGTCCTGACCGAGAACCTCACCGGCCTCGCCCGCATGGTGCGCGCCTATGCCCTGCCAGCCCTTGAGAATGTCGCCCTGTGGCATGAGCGCGACATTAGCCATTCCAGCGTTGAGCGCTTCATTGGCCCGGATGCCACGATCACGCTCGACTTTGCGCTCAACCGCCTGGCCGATGTGGTGGACAAGCTGGTGGTGTATCCGGAGCGCATGCGGCGAAACCTGGACCTCCTGGGCGGCCTCGTGCACAGCCAACGGGTCCTCTTGGCTCTGACCCAAGCCGGGGCCAGCCGGGAGGACGCCTACCGCCTGGTGCAGCGCAATGCCATGCCGGTTTGGCACGCCATGCAGTCCGGCGTCACGGGGCCAACCTTCCTCGATAATCTGCGGGCGGACAAAGAGGTCACAGCCCTCCTGCCACCACAAAGCTTGTCCGGCCTGTTCGACGATGGCTTCCATGTCCGCCATGTCGAGACCATCTTTGCGCGCGTCCTGGGGCCCGACGCCGCAGGTTGAGGGGATAGACACTGTCACAATCCGCCACGCAAGGTGGACCAATGACCCAAGATCGCCTCCCCTCGCTGACTGAAACGACCTGGCTCTGGCTCAAGATCGGCTGCCTGTCCTTTGGCGGACCGGCCGGTCAGATCGCCATGATGCACCGCGCGGTGGTGGAGGAGCGCCAATGGCTGAGCGACGCGCGCTTCCTGCACGCGCTGAACTATTGCACCCTTCTGCCGGGCCCTGAGGCGCAGCAATTGGCGACCTATATTGGCTGGTTGATGCACGGCGTGCGCGGCGGCCTGATCGCAGGCGTCTTGTTCGTCCTGCCCGGCGCTCTGGTGATGTTGGCCTTAAGTGTCCTCTATTTCCTCTATGCCGAAGTCCCCGCGATTCAGGCTGTGTTCTATGGATTGAAGGCAGCGGTTCTCGCGATAGTCATAGAGGCCGTGGTGCGGATCGGCAAACGCACCTTGGGGCGAAGCTGGCTCATCGTCATTGCAGGTGCTGCCTTCACGGCCTTGTTTCTGTTCAACGCACCATTCCCTTGGGTCGTCCTGGGCGCAGGGCTCTTAGGTCTTGTCGCAGGGCTTGCGGGCGTCTCTGCCAAGAGTGGCGGCAATGAAGGTCAGGGCTTGCAGTCGGGCTTGGTGGACCGCCTGATAACCGCAGGCGCCCTGCCACACACGGCGCGCAATGCTGGCCGCACGTTCCTCGCCACCCTCGCCTGTCTTGGCGCCTGGACCGCACCCGTTGCGCTGGTCTTTGCCATCACGGCGGATGGCTCCGTCTGGCGCAACCTTGCCGTCTTTTTCAGCCAAGCCGCGATCGTCACCTTTGGCGGCGCCTATGCCGTGCTGCCTTATGTGGCGCAGCAGGCGGTCGAGACCTATCAGTGGATGGAGCCCAAGGAGATGCTCCACGGACTGGCCCTGGCGGAGACGACACCGGGGCCCCTGATCCTTGTCCTGCAATTTGTGGGCTTCCTCGCGGCGGCCAAGGAGGCGGGCGGGCTACACCCGATCCTCGCAGGCATATTGGGCGGTCTACTGACGACTTGGGTCACCTTCGCGCCATCGTTTCTCTGGATATTTGCAGGCGCCCCATACGCCGAGGCGATCCGCACCATTACCGCCTTGCGCACCGCTCTGCTGGCGATCACGGCGGCCGTTTTGGGCGTCATCATGAACCTCGCTGTCTGGTTTGGCTTGCATGTGATCTTTACCCGCATCGAGACGGTGCAGTCCGGCCCCGCGCGGCTCTACGTGCCCGATGCGGCGAGCTTTGATCCTGTCGCTCTGGGGATTACGGCGGTGGCCGCGGTTTTGCTGATCCGCTTCAAGCTTGGCGTGATCCCGGTCCTGCTCCTCTGTGCGGCCCTTGGTGCTGCCTGGCAACTCAGGGCCATGTGGCTCTAACCGCCCTTTACACCAAGCCGAAGCACTGGGAACGCCGCAAAAATCATCTGCGCGGCAAGTCCAAACTGCGCGGCCGGTTTCTGGTATTCGGCCCAGTGCTGAGCCCATGACCGTCCAAAGCCTACAATGCCCAAAACGGCCTCGGCAGCAATTAGGAACCCAAAGGCAATCGCTCCCATGGCGATCCTCA
>DMER01000182.1:5778-7934 GCA_003451645.1 Alphaproteobacteria bacterium
TCGCTCCCATGGCGATCCTCACCCCGAGTTGGGACGGCACTGCAGTGGTGCGCACGACCCAACCGCAGATGACCCAACTCATCGCGAGCATGACCGGCACCTCCAAAAGCACCGCGCCCGTCTCTCCCAGGTTGGGCGCCATGACGAATACCCGCAACGTCCCCAACACGAACCCCACCGCAAAGACGGCGAGGAAATAGACGAAGGCTGCCACAACTGAAGACGGCATGCGCAAAACTCCCTTTGGTGTTTGGCACGTCAATGACATCACGATTGAAGTGATTTGGTAACACCTCCAGCTGAACCATTTGGGTAGCGGTTGCAAATCTCTTACTTATCCTATAGGGATAGGATATGAGCTCAGCGGACGAGCATACTTTGGCTTTTCTGCTCGCCTTTGATGGGCGCATTCACCATTTGGAGGGCGGTTATTGGCTGAAATTCGAGATCAAACACATGCCGGTGACATCACAGAGGCCCCACGGTCTGAGTTACAGCTTCACGCTCCATGACCCCGACGGGGCTCGAATAATGGGCTTTGACAACGCACACGCAGTGCCTCCAAAGGGCGCGCGCTTCAAGGCGCGCACGCCACAGAACGACCATTGGCACCGGACTGTGGACGATGCTGGCCGCCCCTATCCGTTCACTTCGGCGGACCAGCTTTTGGCCGATTTCTTTGCCGAAGTGCGCCGTATCCTGACTGAGCGCGGCGTGAGCGATACTGTAATTGGCGAAGGCGCAATAGAGGATAAAGAGGCATGAAACGGCAATCCTTGGCGGACCTTGAGACCTCCATGCGCGCGGTCGCACGAGGCGAGAGACGCGCGCCCAAAGACGCGCGTGAGCCAAGCGTGGAATCAGCCGCCGCGCTTCTGCGACTGCTCACGCCAGAGAACCGTGTGTTGTTGAGCACCATTCGGGATCGCAAACCGCAATCAGTCTCGGAACTGGCAAAAATGACCGCGCGCGCAGAGCCCAATGTGTTGCGCACCTTAGGCAAACTCGAGGCGATGGGTTTTGTGAGGCTACGCACCGTTGCCCGCCGCCGTGTGCCCGAGGTGACCATCAAGAAGCTTCGGCTTGAGATCGACCCGTTTAGCAGCAGCGACAGCATTTGGGTGGTCGGTGTAGCGCGCTGATCTGATGGGACAGACCACAGAAAACACCAACCGCCCGCACCTACTGCGCCGCCGTGGCCGAGGGGAGCTTATACCCTGCAAATTGCTGGCGCAGTTCGACCTTCTGGATCTTGCCGGTTGCCGTATGCGGGATTGCCTCCACAAAGACCACGTCATCCGGCATCCACCATTTGGCGATCCGCCCTTGCAGAAAGCCGAGCACCTCCTCCTTGGTGACCGTCGCACCGGCTTTGCGGATACAGATCAATAAAGGCCGCTCATCCCATTTGGGGTGCGGGATCCCAATCACCGCAGCCTCCGCAATGCCGGGGCACCCGACCGCCGTATTCTCAATATCGATGGAGGAGATCCACTCTCCGCCCGATTTGATCACATCCTTGGCCCGGTCCGTAATGTGCATGAAGCCCAAGGGATCGATGGTCGCAATATCGCCCGTGTCGAACCAGCCCTCGGCATCGAGCACCTCATTGGTGCCATGCCGCCCGCCCTCATTCTTGAAATAGGCGCGGCTGACCGAGGGCCCCCGGACCAGCAAATGGCCAAAGGCCTTGCCATCATGGGGAAGGTCCGCCCCCTGATCATCGGTGATCTTCATTTCCACCGTGAACAGTGCGCGGCCCTGCTTGGACTTGACCTTCAGCTTGCCGTCCCAATCCAGGTCCTCCATCCCCGATTTGAAAGAGCCGATCGTGCCGATTGGCGAGAGTTCCGTCATGCCCCAGGCATGCACAACCTCCACCCCATAACTGCGCTCGAATTTCTCGATCATCGAGGGCGGGCACGCCGACCCGCCAATGGCGACGCGCTTGAGCGTCGAGAGCTTGAGATTATTGGCCTCCAAATGCTGGAGCAGCATCAGCCACACTGTCGGCACCGCGGCGGTGACGCTCACCCGCTCACCTTCCAGAAGCTCATAGATCGAGGCACCATCCATCTTGGCGCCTGGCATAACGAGTTTGGCACCCGCCATTGGCGCCGCGAACACGATCGCCCAGGCATTGGCGTGGAACATCG
>DMER01000182.1:8146-8498 GCA_003451645.1 Alphaproteobacteria bacterium
GTGGAACATCGGCACGACCGGCAACACGCTGTCGGTTGAGCGCAGGCCAAAGCAATCGGCGGTGTTGGCCGCCAGTCCATGGATCACATTCGACCGATGGCTATAGAGCACGCCTTTGGGATTGCCCGTGGTGCCTGAGGTGTAACACAGGCCGCATGCCTGGTTTTCGTCGATCTTGGCCCAGCGGTAATCCTCATCGACGCCGGCGATCCACTCTTCATAGGCAATCGCATTGGTGAGGGCGGTTGCTGGCATATGCTTGCCATCGGTCAGCACAATGATCTTCTCAACCCGGCCGATCTGGCTCGCGATTTTCTCAAGGATGGGAAGAAACGTCAGATCGGTGAAGATC
>DMER01000148.1:0-2504 GCA_003451645.1 Alphaproteobacteria bacterium
GGGGCCGGCCGCGCGCTCGGTCAAGATCGACCTGCATGAGTTCACGCTGATAGGTGCCACGACGCGCACAGGCCTTCTGACCACGCCTTTGCGCGACCGGTTTGGCGTGCCCGTGCGGCTCGCCTATTACGAGCCGGGGGACCTGACCAAGATCGTCTGGCGCGGGGCGCAGAAGCTCTCAACGCCGATGACGCCGGAGGGGGCGGCCGAGATCGCCCGGCGCGCAAGGGGTACGCCGCGCGTGGCGGGGCGCCTGCTGCGGCGGGTGCGGGATTTTGCGGCGGTCGGCGGTGGTGGCGAAGTGGATGCAGTGGCGGCGGATGCGGCCTTGCGGCGGCTGGAGGTGGATGCGCGCGGGCTCGATGGCTTTGATCATCGCTATTTGCGGCTCATCGCGGAGGCCTTTGGCGGCGGGCCGGTCGGCGCTGAGACGTTATCTGCGGCCCTGGGCGAGCCGCGCGATGCCATTGAGGAAATCGTCGAGCCCTATCTGATCCAGCAAGGCTTTGTGCAGCGCACGCCGCGCGGGCGGATGATTACGGCGCTGGCGTTTCAGCATTTGGGGCTGGCGGTCCCAGCTGGAATAGCCAGCAATACAGGCCCATTGTTACGCGAGGACGAGTGAAAGCGATGGTCCACCAAGCAGAGCACGCAGGCTGGTTTGACGGCAAGATGCATATCCTCCCGGTGCGGGTCTATTATGAGGACACGGACCTGTCCGGGATTGTCTATCACGCGAATTATTTGCGCTATTGCGAGCGCGGGCGCAGCGATTTCTTGAGGCTCGCTGGTGTCAGGCATCTGGTGATGCTGCAAGGGGAGGAGCCGTTGGTCTGGACCTTGCGCAGGGTCACGCTCGACTATCACCGCCCGGCCAAAATCGATGATCTCTTACATGTGCACACACGCTACACCGAGCTCGCAGGCGCGCGCATGAATGGTGCGCAAAAGGTGATGCGGGGCGGGGAACTCCTGGTGGAGGCCCATATCGAGGCTTGCGTGATCACGATGAGCGGGCGGCCGCGGCGCATTCCAAAAGAGATCGTCGAAAAGATGACGCCTTTTTTGAGCGGGTGAGTGGCCAGATGCGTGATAGGCTACCACCCATGCCGATGATGAAAGCCTCTGACCTGAAACTTGTCGAGAAAGGCGCCACCAAAGTTGCCAAGGGCATCTTTGGCAAGGACCAGGTCGTGCGCGTGGAGGCCGAGGCGCGGGATGACGCCTTTGGCGATCCGGCCCTGTTTGTGCTGGTAGTTTTGGAGGATAGTGCGAGGATTGATGGGAAGCGGCTCACAAATTTTGGCGCCGGGCTCCAAGTGTGGCTTCGTGACAATGACGTTGGTTTGTTCGCGTACCCAAGGGTTCTGATGCTTCGGGACCTTAAGGAAATTGAGGACGATCAGCGAGAGTTGGACGGGGTTTAGAGCTTGTTGAACCCTCGAGAGTTGCTGAACGTGGCCCGTCATCTCGCCAAACCCCACGGGCGGGGGCAGCGGAAGCAAGCGCTCATCAGGCGGTCAATCTCGACATCCTATTATGCGGCATTTCATGGGATTCTGCAGGCCGTGGCAGACATGATCGTATTGCAGAAGAACCGCCGTCTTGGCCTTTATGAAACCGTGTATAGACGGGTGCAGCACCGGTCCTTGCGGGATGTGTGCAAGGCCCTCCAGCAATCAAATTCTCCAGTGTGGGCTGAATGGGGCGAGCCGCCAGACCCCAGTCTCGTGGGCATCGCCTCAAATCTTCTGTATTTGCACCAAGCCCGCGAGGTCGCTGATTATGGCCGCCCGGAGAGTGCTTATTCCTGGGCCGATGCTGACCGCCATGCAACCTTTGCCGAGGAACTCCTTGGGACGCTGACGGTTCTCAACGATGACCTCCGGCGCAAGTTTTTGGTGGCGGTGCTGATCGCGAAGTGACGGTCTCTGCACGCACTTCCTTGCCAAAGGCGCCCCTAACCGGCAAAAAGGGGCAGTCCGCGCTAGCTCAAGGCTGGCGGAGCGGCAATGGCGCCCTATTTCCGACACAGGCACCTGCTTGGGTCCAATGGGGTATGAGGGTGAATATTTAAGCGGTGTCAAAGGTTTAATGCCAACACCGGGGTTGGATCATCGCCAGAGGGGTTTTTGTGCTCGTGATCGATATTGTGCAAGTTTCAGAGCTGGCCCAGAGCCTCTCGCAGGTTTTTGCAGGGCTGAGCGATCTGGGCAGCCAGGTCCAGCAGGCTGTACCCATCGACCCAGCCCCCGCAGCGGCTCCACTGGATGCAATTGAGACCGCGCCGGCTGGGACCAGTGCGCCGCCGAACAAACACGACTTGTCCATCATCGGCTTGATCGAAAAGGCCGATTGGGTCGTTAAAGGCGTCATGGGCCTTCTGGCGGTGTTGTCGGTCTGGTCCTGGGCGATCATTTTTGACAAATGGACGAAATTAGGCCGCGCACACAAAGAGGCCGACCGGTTTGAGCACGCGTTCTGGTCTGGGCGGTCGCTCGATG
>DMER01000148.1:2734-2995 GCA_003451645.1 Alphaproteobacteria bacterium
GTCGCTCGATGAGCTGCATGAGCAGCTTAATCGCAAGGGCGACGGGCATCCGATGGCGCAAGTCTTTTCAGCCGCCATGCAAGAGTGGCGGCGCTCCATGCAGACGGGACCCGTGTCGACTGGCCTCTTGCCATCGGTCAAGGACCGAATCAACCGGGTCATGAATGTAACGATCCAACGGGAATCGGCGATGCTGGAAAACCGGCTCGGCTTCCTGGCCAGTGTCGGCTCCAACGCCCCGTTCATCGGCCTGTTCGGCAC
>DMER01000148.1:3196-4264 GCA_003451645.1 Alphaproteobacteria bacterium
TCGGCCTGTTCGGCACGGTGTGGGGCATCATGAACTCGTTCATGCAGATCGGCGCGACAGGCTCGACTTCGCTCGATGTGGTGGCGCCTGGTATTGCCGAGGCGCTTTTGGCAACGGGGATTGGCCTCGTCGCCGCCATCCCTGCCGCGACGGCCTATAACCACTTTGCCGATGGTGTCGGCCGTTTCTCTGGGCGGCTTGAGACTTTTGCCGATGAGTTCGCGGCAATCCTGTCCCGTCAGCTCGACGAGAGGGCACGCTAATGGCGGGCGGTGTCACAGCCTCCACGGGCGGCGGGCGGCGGGGCCGTGGCCGGCGCTTCCGCCCGCGCGGCGATATAAATGTTACCCCCTTTGTCGACGTGATGCTTGTGCTGCTGGTCATTTTCATGGTCTCAGCGCCGCTGATGACCGTGGGCGTGCCGTTGGAGCTGCCCAAGACGACCGCCAAGGCGCTGAACCTCGACAAGGAGCCTCTGACTGTCTCGGTCGATGCACAGGGGCGGGTGTTCTTGCAGAACACCGAGATGACCTTGGACGGCCTGATCCCGAAGCTGCAGGCGATTGCCGAGAATGGCTATGACCAGCGCATCTATGTGCGCGGCGATCTGACGGTCGGCTATGGACGGGTGATGGAGGTACTGGGCGCGCTCAACGCGGCCGGATACCGCAAAGTCGGGCTGTTGACCGACCAAAAGAAGCGCGCCGCACAACCCTGACGCTTGAGCGGAGCCCAGAAAGCGCGTTTTCAACAAGAATGGAGGCCGGTTTTGTGTTCGAAAACGCGCTGTATCTTTGGGCGGACCGCTTTCTGGCGGAAAACCGGTTCCCACTTGTCCTGAAAGCTGTCTAGTCGATCCATGCGTACCGGTTTGGTCATCTCCATGGTGTTGCACGCTGCGCTGATCGCGCTGGCGCTCTATCCGTGGCCGCGGCCTAAGCTCGAAATCTCGCCAGAGGCGCCGCCCATCCTAGTTGAGACATTCGAGATTGCGGAGGAGACCAAAATCGCCGCCGCGGCACCTGAACCTGCTCCGCCTCCGCCTCCCGAGACGCCTGCGCATCAGCC
>DMER01000089.1:0-20731 GCA_003451645.1 Alphaproteobacteria bacterium
GCGCGCCAACCTGACCTCGGTGTCGCCTGTGTCGACCTTGTCGGCCACCGAAGTGAAAACGTCGGGTACCACCTCAATCGAGCAATTGCTCAACAATCAACCAACCGTCGTTCCCGGCCAAACGGGCGAAGTCGCCAACGGCGCGACCGGTATTGCCACTGTCGACCTGCGGGGCTTGGGCCCACAGCGCACCCTGGTGCTGATCAATGGCCGCCGCGTGGCGCCTGGCGATCCGTTCCAACCGGTTGCGGACTTGAATGCCATTCCTGTGTCGCTGATTAGCCGCGTTGAAGTGGTGTCGGGCGGTGCGTCGGCCGTGTATGGCTCGGACGCTTTGGCGGGCGCTGTTAACTTCATCATGAAGCGCGACTTCGAAGGCGTTCAAATCGATGCGCAATATGCCTTCGCGCAACACACCAATGATGACAGCGTGGCGCGCGCACGTTTGACCGCCACGGGCAACCCGCTGCCGCGTGAAGACGTGACGGACGCCGAAGTGTTCACGACCACGGTCACCGTCGGTGCGAACACGGGTGACGGCAAAGGTAACGTCACCTTGTATGCCGCGTTCTCGAACTTCCAGGAACTGCGTCAAGATCAACGCGATTTCTCGGCCTGTTCGTATCTGGATACGGGCGCCAGCTTGATCTGCTTGGGTTCGTCCAACTTCAACCGGTTTACGACGGTCGGCTTGAATGGTGGTTCGGTTCCCGCGCAGCCGCGCTACTTCATCAATCCCTCGAATGACGGCAATGCGGCGAACAACTCCAACACGTTGTGGAATGCTGTTCCGGCCACGGTTCGCGCCTTCAACTTCGCGCCGGACAACTTCCTGCAACGTCCGCGTGACACCTATCAATTTGGTGGCTTCGCGCATTACGAAATCAGCAAGCATGCTGATGTCTATGCGGAAGTGATGTTCACCAACGACACGACCCGCGCTCAGATCGCGGCCTCGGGTGCGTTTGCTGGCTCGTTCGTCCAAGTCAACTGCGACAATCCTTTGATGTCAGCTGCGCAATTCGCGAACTTCTGCGGTGCGGTTGGTGCTGTTGCCGGCAATGGCGACGTAATTACCGTGTCGCTTGGCCGCCGCAACATCGAAGGCGGCCCGCGTCAAGCTGACCTTGAGCACTCCAACTACCGCGTCGTCACCGGCGTGAAGGGCGAGATCGCGGAAGGCTTCGACTATGACGTCTATGGCATGTACTCCAAGACGCCGTACTCCCAAGTCTACCGCAATGAGTGGTCCAAGGCTCGCGTCACGAACGCTCTGAATGTCGACCCGATCACCGGCAACTGCTTGGTGTTTGATGCCGGTACCGATCTGACCTGCCGTCCGCTCGATATCTTCTCGGGTCTGGGCGCGTTGGGTTCGGCTGGTTTGACGCCTGATCAGGCAGCAGCTCTGGCCTATGTTACGGCGACCGGCGTCATCACCGGTACAACCGAAGAACAAGTCGTGTCGGGTTCGTTCACGGGCGATCTCGGCACCCTGGGCATCCAAAGCCCCGGCAGCGATCGTGGTGTGCAATTGGCTGCTGGCGTTGAGTACCGCCGCCAGGCGATCCAATATGATGCGTCGCGCGATTTCCAAATCGACGACCTGTTCGGTCAAGGTGGTAATACGCCGTCGCAGCCGCTCGCTGACTATGACGTGTTCGAAGCCTTTGGCGAGTTGGAAATCCCGCTCGTGTCTGACAAGCCCTTCTTCAAGCTCTTGTCGGTCAATGCTGGTTACCGTATCTCGGACTATGAGACCGCAGGCATCACGCATGCCTACAAGTATGGTGCGGAGTGGGCCCCATCGGATGACATCCGCTTCCGTGGTTCGTTCAACCGCGCAACGCGTGCGCCGAACGTGCTTGAGTTGTTCGGACCGATCCAAACCGGTCTGTTCGGCGGTAACGATCCTTGCGCCGGCGCCGTGCCAACCGCAACGCTTGCGCAATGTATCAACATGGGTCTTGCGACGCCTGCTCAGCAAGCGCTGTACGGCTCGATCCCGGACTGCCCGTCCGCTCAATGTCAGCAATTGTTCGGTGGCAACCCCAACCTGAAGCCGGAAGACAGCGACACCATCACCTATGGTTTCGTGTTCACGCCGACCTTCTTGAAGGGCTTCTCGCTGACGGTTGACTACTTCGACATCGAAGTGAGCAACCGCATCGGCCAGGTTGGTCCGGGCACGATCATCAATCAGTGCTTGACCGGCAACCTCGGGCTTTGCGCGCTTGTGTCTCGTGATCCGCTCACCGGTGGTATCGCAGTCTCCGGCTTCGGCGTGCAAGACCTGAACGTGAATGCGGGTACTCTGGCGACGGCCGGTATCGACATCGAGGCGGGCTATGCCATCGATGTTGGCTCGGTCGGCAACCTCTCGCTCAGCTACTTCGCGACGGTCCTCGACAAGTACGAAGTCACCAACCTCGCCTCGACGCCGTATGATTGCGTTGGCTTCTTCGGCGTGGTTTGCGGAACGCCCGTGTTCGAGTATCGCCATAAGGCGCGCGCGACCTGGGCCACCCCTTGGGATGTGGATCTGTCGGTTGCATGGCGCCACTACTCGGAAGGGTTCCTGGACGCGAACACCGCCAATCCTGACTTCAACGGGATCTGCGGCGGACCGTGCGGCCTTGTCCCATCGAACTACATCGAAGCGTTCGACTATTTCGACCTCAGCGGGTCGTGGAACGTGTCGGAGAACTACACCGTTCGCTTTGGTGTCAACAACGTCGCGGACAAGAACCCGCCCGTGCTCGACAGCAACACGATCGGCGTCGTTTCGCCGCCGCTCGGCAACGCCAACACCTATCCTGGCACCTACGACTCCTTCGGCCGCGAATTCTTCATCGGCGGTACGGCGAAGTTCTAAGCCTGGAACCAGGTCACACGCATTGCGGGGCCCCTCAACGGGGCCCCGCTTTTTTGTGGCGCAAGGATGATTGGGCGTGCCGCTCGTTTGAGCGGGTCTTACTCCCGCTCGAACTCGTCTTCGGCGACCATCATCTCGCGGACGAGTTGGCGCTCCGCTTCGGTGAGATTGGGGTTCCAAACGTCAAAGATCAGGATGATCCGGCGTTCGTCACTGTCGTTCATCGCCTCATGCTCGATACTGTCATCGAATACCCAAGCCTCACCGCGCTTGAACGGACGCTTATCATTGCCGACGCGGAACCAAGTGTTCTCCGGCACGATCAACGGCAAATGCACGATCGAGCGAATGTTGTTGACGCCGGTGTGTGGCGGGATGTGCGTCTTGGCATCCAATGCTGAGAAAAACGCCGTGGGTCCGCGGCCAGGAATATCGAGGCGCGGGATCCGCTCCAGAATGGCAAGTGTCTTAGGCGCTCGTCTGCAGATGTGATCGATCCGTGTTCCATCTTTGTAGAGGAATAGCGCGCTCCACCGTTGCGACTTGTTGAGCTCCGCCCACTGGTTCAGAGGTTCGGTCGCCTCCTTTTGGACATAGGCTTCGAACTCGCTGCCGATCTCTCGGAGGATGCCGTCAAGTTCGCCCAAGATGTCGTCTGTTGCCGCTTCTAACTGCGCAAGCCAGGGAAAACGCGCGCGCTTGAAAAAGCATGTCGCCGGAAGCTCGGGGAAATGAAACCGCACCGGTTCGTGGACATAGGCCTTTTTCACGCCCGCCATGATCGCGAGCGATTCATCAAAGCGCGCGACATCCTCGCCCGCAAGGTGGTCCCGCGCCACCTTCGTCCGGCTTTGCAGGAAGGCTTCCTTTTGCGCCGTATAGGTGTCGACGACGGTCTTGGCTCGGATCGCGTGCGCTTGGATTGTCGGCGCCAGCTGATTGTGAGGCGGGGCAATCCGTAAGGCATTGCTGTAGACATTGGCCGCTTGTTTGGGGCGGCCCATCCTCTCAAGATAGGCTCCCCGCGCAAATTGCGCCGGATAGAAATAGGGATCGGCGCGGATTGCCGCGTCGAGCGCTTGACCCTGGGTGTAGGTGTCGCCCATGGCCTCGGCGACATAGGAAATGTTGAGCTGGATGACCGGCTGCTTGGGGTCGGCCGCTGCCGCCTGGCGGAAAAAATTGAGCGCGCGGGTAAGGTCGCGGGCTTCCATCGCTTGCCGCCCGAAAAAGAATAACGCTTCCGGGTGGTTCGGTGCCAATTTAAGCACCTCGTCATACCGTCGGCTGGCATTGGCAAGATCGCCGGCCCGCATGGCGTTGGCGGCGGCGAGGGCGAGGCTCACGACCTGATCGGAGAATTGTGCCATGGGCGCGGTGTCCTTAATGGGCGAGAGAGACGACGATAGTTGAAAGCTTTGGCGTTATAGTCAGATTAATGACATTTCTTCTACGCCCCCAAGCCTGCTGTGGCAGACTGGCCCTGGGTTTGCAGGCCAACCCATTCCGCCAGGTGACCGTGGCCAGGATCGGGTAGACTGGCAGAGGGAGATTATCGTGAGCAATGCACCCGCACCGCAAAAGCTAACGCCCCAGCAGGTCTCGGAGGCTTTCAAAAAGGTCCAGCATCTGCAGCAGATCGGCCAATGGGAGGCGTCCGAGCCGATCCTGCGAGCGCTGGAATCCGCGCTGCCCAAGCATCCGGCGATCTGCGCGGCGCTGGCACATAACGCCAAACGCCGGGGCGACACTGGGATGGCGGAGCGCTATTTGCGCGATGCAATCCGTTTGGCGCCGCAAGAGCCCGCCTTTCAGAACAATCTGGCCTCGCTGTATCTGGGCGTTGAGCGGCCAGCCGATGCTAAGCCCGTTCTGGAGGCCCTGCTGCTACGTCATCCTCAGTTCCCCGACGCGATATACAATATGGGCCGCACGATGGAGGAGTTGCAGGACGCAACATCCGCATGCGCCTGGTTTGAACAGTACGCCGTGCTCGCACCTCGGGACCCCAAGGGCTATGTGCGCCTTATGGCGCAGGCGCTTCATCGGGAAGACTTCGAAGGCGTCTTTGCCTGGGCTGCTAAAGCAAAGGGCCACGGCCTAGAGACATTCGATCTTGTTTACTACGAAGCCTGTGCTTTGGCAGCTCAGGGTCAGCACGCGCGCGCGCTTGAGATGCACCGCAGGGCGCAAGCCTTGGATCCGGCGCGCTGGCAGGCCCGCAAGGGGGCCGCAAATATGTTGTTCGCGCTGGAGCGCGATGACGAGGGGTTGGCTGAACTCTATACAATCAGTCAAACGTGGCCGGAACTCTTGGACGTTCACGCGGAACACAGTAGCAGGTCATGGACCACCGGCCGCAAGGACGGATTTCTGGCGACTTTTCGCGCTTTGGACGAGCGTGGCCAGGCGACGCCCAGCCACCTCACGATTGAGGCACAGTTGCTGATCCGCGCAGAACGGATTGAGGAGGCGATCGATCTGATGGAGCGGTCCTTGCGCCGCTTTCCGGATCACCCGGAAATCCTCGGCATGCTCGCGACGTGCTATTCGCACACGCCAGATACCGCGCGTGCCGCTCAACTGTTCGAGCGGACCCTGCGTATCAATCCGCGCGATGTTCTGGCGTTGCAGAATTACGGCTTCATGGCCATTAGCACGCACAAGCCCGACTTGGCCGTCACACTTTTTGACGCATTATTGCAGGTCAATGACGTCGACCAGTTGGCGCTCGCGGGCCAAGGTTTGGCCTTGCGGGAACTTGGCGATAGCCGCGCGGACATCCTCTTCGACTTCGAGCGCTTCGTCCGGCCCTTTGATGTGCCCTTGCCAGCAGACTACGCAAGTGTTGAGGCCTTCAACGCGGAATTGGCAGAGCAGCTTGCGGGCCTGCATACCCAGAAACTCAGCCCCATCGACCAGACTCTCAGAGGCGGCACCCAGACGCCTGGGCAATTGTTCGGGAAACACAAAGGCGCGGTAGCGGCCTTGCAGACGCAGCTTGGTCTTGTCATTCGCCAATATCTTCGCGAGCTGCCAGACGATGACCGGCACCCGTTCCTCAAGCGTAAGGCGCAAGATTTCCGATTCTCCGGTTCATGGTCCTGCCAGCTCAAGAGTGGCGGATTTCACACTAACCATGTGCACAATATGGGATGGATCAGTTCCGCCTACTATGTCCAATTGCCTGAGGTCCTGAAGAATGAGGACCGCAAGGAGGGGTGGATCAATTTCGGTCAGTCCAATTTGGCGGCTGGCCCAAAGGATGTGCCCGGCCATTATGTCCGGCCAAGGGTCGGCCGGCTTGTGCTATTCCCGTCATACTTTTGGCACGGAACCGTGCCATTTGAGAGCGGAACAGCGCGCGTGACAGTGGCCTTTGACGCTTTGCCGCAGTAAGGTGGGGTCAGTTTTGGCCGCTGGTTTGTGCTCTTTTGAATTGCGCGCGGAGCAGCGGCTGCGGGTCGGGTCCATCTTTCTAGTTTGGGGCGGTTACCAACAATGAAGAACTCAGTCTTCCACACCGTGATTATCGCAGCCGCAGCAAGTGCCGCATGGGCAGCGCCTGCCAATGCCGCATCCCTTGCCCGGCTTCTGGCGTGTGCAGATATTCCGCGTGCGGAGGAACGCTTGCAGTGCTTCGATGCGGCCTCGCGTGAGGCGTTGGGCCTTGGGGCGGAGCCCGGCCCCCGGCCCGAACAGTCGGAAGTCCAGAAAATCGAAGCGCGTGAACGCGCCCTCGAAGCAAGGGAACGCGCGCTGGAGAAGCGCGAAAAGGATTTGGCCAAGGCGCCAATCCCTGCAGCGGCCCCAACCTCGGTCGCTGAAAAGGCAATGGCGCCTGCCGCGACCTCAGTGGCGGCGTTGGAGCAACGCGCCAAGGAGCTGGCTGCCAAGGAAGCCGAACTGAAGGAGCGCGAAGCCAAATTGCTCAAGCCAGATGATGCGAAGCTGGCTGAAGAGGCAACCCTTTTTGGCATCCCCATTCCCTTTACGCGCAAGGATACCTTGGCCCAAAGCAACGAACTGCCCGGGCAAACGATTGAGCGTGATGATGATGGCGAGATTGCAGCGTTGCGCTCCAATGTTCGCGAATGGAGCAAGACGGCCGAGGGCATGCTGATCATTGTTCTGGAGAACGGGCAGGTCTGGCGGCAGACCGATGGCGACGCGCCGCGCTTGTCGAGCGAACCTGAAAGCCCGCATGTTGCGCGTATTTCCCGCGGGGCGTTGGGCAGCTATAACATGACGATCGATGACTCGAACCGGTTGATGAAGGTGCGCCGGGTCGACGGCAAGCAGAGCAAAAAGAAATAGATCAGACCTTCGACGACATGCGTGCGGGTGTGTGTTGCCCCTGGGGCTGCCCACACCCGTTCTGTTGTGTGCGATGTTCGAGGTTATATAAGAGGCGACCAAAAGCGTGACCGTAAAGCGAAAGCTAACGACGATAATGTGTGCCGATGTGGTGGGCTATTCCCGTCTCATGGGCGTGGATGAGCCCGGGACCTTGCGCCGCCTCAAAGGCTGCCGCGAGTTGATGGCAGGGTTTATCGAGCATCATCATGGGCGCGTGGTCAGCTGGTCGGGCGATGCGGTGCTTGCCGATTTTGCCTCCGTAGTCGAGGCGGTGCAGTGCGCCATTGAAGTTCAGCGCGAACTCAAAGCCCGCAACGAGACGGTGCCGGATGCTGAGCGCATGGAGTTTCGAATTTGCGTCAATGTCGGCGACGTCATGGTCGAGGAGCACGACATTTTCGGCGAGGGGGTGAACATCGCGGCGCGCTTGCAGACTTTGGCACCACCCGGCGGAATCCTGATCTCCGGCGCGGTGCATGAGCAAGTCAAGAACAAGCTCTCGGTCGGCTTCGACTTCCTCGGCCGCCAGCAGGTCAAGAACATAGCGCAGGAAGTCCCGGCCTATGTCGTCTTGCATGGCGCGGTGGCGCAAGCTGCAACGCTGGCAGCATTGACGGACGCTCAGCTTACGGAGGAAACGGCGAGCCGTTTGGCCGTGTCTAGAGCTGTGCTCCTGCGCCGGATTGGTGCCGGGTCGGTTGATGCTGCGCTGGCCGGCGGCTTGGTGTTCGGGATAGCCGTTGCGCTATCGGCCGCGGGTGCCCCATTTGCCAAGACGGCGTTGCCCTTCGGCTTCCTGACCAGTGAGCGCGTGGTCGTGCAAGGCGAACCTGAAACCGAAATCAAAGAGGGTGGCGCGCTCGTTGTCACCCGCACACCAACAACCGTCAATCGCACTTTGCTCGGGCTGGCCACTGAGACCTACCGTATTTGGGAGATCGAAAGCGTCCGTACGCGGACAGACGCTGGCAAGCCGCTCAATCCTGCCGAAACGCGCACCTCTCGGACAGAAGAGCAGATCTATCCGCGCTCCGGCCGGCCAGTTGATCCGCCGCATTGGCTATGGTTTGCGATCGGTGCTTATTTGGTCTTGATGATAGTGACGGAAGGCGTGGGGACCCGCCGAGTGTCGCCAGGCAAGGCTGTGTTTGGACTGAGAGTAACCGACACTAAAGGGAAGGCGACGGGGCTGTTGACGGCTTTGGTCCGCAACGCTGCGAAGCTTGTGTCGCTCCCTCCCTTGATGGCAGGCTTTCTCTTGGCCTTCCGCACGCGCCAGGCGCAAGCCTTTCACGACCTTTTGGCCGGCGCGGTCGTCACCGAGAAAACCAAGTAATCAGCTCACGTTCCCTCGAAAAAGAGGCGCCCATCTTGCGATGAGCGCCCCTTTCTTGTGGTGTCCGGGCCCGGAGTTTGATCAGGGCCGTCGCGTCTATTCAACCTTTTGCGGTTGCGCCTTCAGTTGAGCGCCTTGTGCGCGGCTTTCGTCACGCAGCTGGAGCAGCGCGTCGCGAACGGCAGGCGTGTCCAAAATCTCGGCCATCAGCGCGAGCGTGCGTACGACTGAGGTCGACGTACCAAAAGCCTCTGAAATCGCTTCCGCCGGAGTCTTCACGCGCGGGAAGCGCTTCAATGTCACGCTGTCCTTCTCCGCGACACCGGCCAGCTTCTTGGCTTCGTCCAGCGCCTGGCGGAAGCCGCCAAGCTCGTCGACCAGTCCACGCTCCTTCGCGTCGGCGCCAGTCCAGACGCGGCCCTTGGCAACGTCACGGATCTTTTCCAAAGCCATCTTGCGGCCTTCGGCAACCTTCGCGGTGAAGTCGTTGTAGATAGCATCCAAGCTCGCATCCAGTTTGGCGCGTTGTTCCGGCGTGAAGCCTTGAACATCCGAGTTGATCAGCGCGTTCGTGCCCTCGTGGAGTTCGCGAACATTGATCCCCAGAAGCTCATAGGTCTTGCCTAGAACCAACTTGCCACTCAGCACGCCGATCGATCCGGTGATCGTGGATGGGCTCGCATAGATCTTGTCGGCCGAGAGCGAGACATAATAGCCACCCGAGGCTGCGACATTGCCCATGCTGACTACGACCTTTTTGCCAGCTTTCTGCGCCTTGCGAACTGCTTGCAAGATTTGGTCGGAGGCAAGAGCCGAACCGCCCGGCGAGTTCACCCGGAACAAAATCACCTTGATGTTCTTGTCTTCCGTTGCGTCGCGGAAAGCCTTGGCCACGGTGTCGCCACCGATCGAGCGCGAGCCGCCAAAGCCGCCATCTTCGGACTTGCCGTCTTGGATGCCGCCTTCGCCGGTGATCAGTGCGATGGAGGAGGTGCCGCCGCCCATCTCATCCTTAAACCAAGGATGACCAGCCTTTTCGAGATAATCGCTGTATTTGATCAGCTTTGCGTCCTTGCCGGCTTTGGACAGAGCTGCCTCTTTGGCTTCGTCATCATAGCCTTGCTTGTCGATCAGCTTGGCATCCAGCGCCGCTTGCGTCAGATGCGGCCCCGAATTGACGAGAGCGACATACTCCTCCGTCGACATTTTGCGGTCCGCTGCGATTGCGGTTGTCGCATTGTCAAAGATCGACTTCAGCAGGCGCTGGGTCGCTTCGCGGTGTGCCGGCGTATAGTCGTCCGCCAAGTAGGGAGCACCCGCGTTCTTATACTCATAGCGTTGCCCGATCTCGGCCTTGGCCTCGATCTTGTCGAGCAGATTCTTGAAGAACATTGTTTGGGAAGCGATGCCGGCTGTGCCCAGCTCGCTCACCGGCTGAAGCCAAATTTCGTCCGCAGACGAGGCGAGCCAGTACTCACCAATGCCATTGGAATAAAAAGCCTGGGCAAAGACCACCACAAACTTTTTCTTGGCCTTGAACGAGCGGATTGCGTCGCGAATTTCCTCGACATGCGCGCCCGCAATGCTACCGCCCCCGATGCGCAAGAGCGCACCCTTTACCCGGTCGTCATTCTCAGCCTTGGCCAGAGCGGCCACAATGTTGATGACCGAGGGGCCTTCATCCGCAAAAGGATTTTCAGAGCGCGAGTCCACAACATTGGTGCGGAAGTCGAGCTCAAGCACCGCCAGCTTCGGTACTGAACGGTCAGGCCCGGCAAAGGCGCCGATCAGGCCCGAAATCAGGGCCACAATCACCAGGAAGATAATGATCGAGGCGAAGAAATTGAAAATTCCCGCCAAGCGCGCCAAAAACCAAGACCACATAAGAGCCACCCCTCCAGACAGACTAGCGTTATAATACCGCAAAAAAAGTCAATGTCCCGATCAACGAAATGGGAGCAAATGCTTCGGACCGCAAGCGCGGCCAAATTATCACACCGCTCAAAAACGCCCTCACCCATCCGCGCCACGTGCTATAGCGGACCGGAAAACGTATTGCATGTGTCCATCGTGCCGGACTGCAAGCCCTTGGTAAACCAGCGCATTCGCTGTTCGGAGCTGCCGTGGGTGAAACTTTCCGGAACGATCCGGCCTTGCGCCTGCTGCTGCAGCCGGTCATCGCCCACAGCGGATGCCGCCGCCAGACCTTCTTGAATGTCGCCTTGCTCCATAGACCGGAATTGGGCGTCTTCGTTGCGTGCCCACACACCCGCCAGGCAATCGGCGTGCAGTTCCAGCCGCACAGACCACTCATTTGCTTCGGCTTCGCTGGCTGCTCGTGAGCGGCGCGCGTTTACCTTCTGCGAGATCCCTAAGACGGTCTGGATATGGTGTCCGACCTCATGCGCAATCACGTAGGCTTGCGCGAAATCCCCTGGCGCGCCAAATTTGCGGTCGAGCTCCACAAAGAAGGACAGGTCGATATAGATTTTCTGATCTGCCGGACAGTAAAATGGTCCCATGCCCGCCTGGCCATTCCCGCACGCTGTCTCAGTTTCTCCGGTGTAAAGGACGAGCTTTGGCGGGGGGTATTGCTGACCTTCCCGAGCGAAATACTGCGACCAGACGACCTCTGTGCTGGTGAGGACTTTGCCCGACCGCTCGCGCAGTGTGGCTTCGGTTTGCCCTTCTTGATAGGGTTTGCCAGGTTCGGCCGGAGCACTTTGTGCGCCCGGCTGCTGGCCCACCTGCCGAAGCAATTGCTGGGGGTCAATCCCCATCACCAGGGCCGCAACAAAGAGAATTATCAACCCGACGCCGCCAATTTGCCCTCCGCGCCGCAGGACGGACCTCTGACCCCGGCGGTCCTCGACATTTGAACTTTCCTGGTGGTGGTCGAGTTTCACGTGTATCCCCCGTCTATTTTTCGCCCGTCTTCGACACTTCAGAACGCTATCTTGCCAAAAGTTTAGGCCGGTGTCAGCCGGACACAGGCCCGCTCTCGAATGCACAGGTTTAAACATTTCCCTTGCGTCCAAGAGTAAACATTTGCGACCATGAAAAAGTGGTGCAGCACTCGGGCACCATTGGGGGTTTATGATGGGTGCGCGGGATAGGGCTCAGACGGCGAAGAGACGCGGCACAGCGTTGCGGTGGGCAGGGGCTTTGGCACTCAGCACCGCGATCGTGATGTTTGCGCCAGCCTCGTTCCCCGATCCGGCCTCCGCCCAGTTCCAAGAGGCGAATATCCATCATTCGGGCTTACTCGGTACTAAGACCTTGGCGCTGACCTTTGACGATGGGCCGTCCCGGTTTACGGGCGAATTGCTCGACATCCTCAAGGCCCACAATATCAAGGCGACGTTCTTTGTCCTGGGACGTCAGGCTGAGCGTTTCCCAACCTTACTCGCGCGTATGCGAGACGAAGGCCACGTGATCGCTAATCACTCGACGACCCATGCGCGTCTCGGACGCAAATATAGCCGCAATGCGGACATGCTGTTGGCCGAAGTGGGCGATACGCATGAGGTGATCGCGCCATTCCTGCGGCCTGGCCAAGGGCTCTACTTCCGCGCGCCCTATGGCTTCTGGCGGGTCTCGCATGCCGAGACTCTCAACGCCGATCCGGTGTTGCGCCATTATGTAGGCCCGGTGTTCTGGGATATTGGCGGGCACACGTCCATCGATGGTGAGGGTAAGGCGTCCGCCTCGGCTGACTGGGATTGCTGGCGCCGGGAATGGACGGCGGAGGAGTGCGAGGTTGGCTATATGCGCGAGATCGCCCGGAAGAAGGGCGGCGTGGCGCTGTTCCATGACGTGCGGGAGCGCACGATCAAGATGGTTGAGACAATGATACCCGTCCTCGTCGCGGACGGCTATCGCTTTGTCACGCTGGATCAAGTTCCCGCCTACGATCAGTACAAGACACCTCAGGATTTGCCGAGTGTGCCCGTCGCCTCGCTCGAGGGCCGTCAGCTTGCGGACAATAGCCCGCGCTGGACCTGGGTTCAGTAAGCCAAGAAGCAGCGGTCTGAGCGTCGTGGCGCCGTGCCTGAACATACGCATTCGCCGAACAAAATGAGGCGCCCGGATTGCTCCGGACGCCCCATATCCTCATATAGTACAAGGGCTATTTCAGCGACCCGGCCCGCGCGGAGATCGTAGCGGCCTCGGGCCCCAAATCCAAGTAGCGAGCCCGGTTGATCACGCGAGCATTCTCTACAAAGCCCTTCACATAGGACTTCACCAATTTGCGCTCGAACTGGTGGATGTTTGGCGTGGCGGGCAGGTCGCGCAGCAGGAGCGCATTCATCTTGCCCAGGATCTCGCCACGCTTCACAGGGTCCTTCTCATTGTCGGAGGCGATCATGAGCGCATCATATTCGGGGTTGTTATAGCCCGGATAATTCTGTGCCTTGGTCGTGCTCTCGAACAAGAACAGGATGTTCTTGGCGTCATTATAGTCCCAGACCCAGCCAGCCTGACCGACATCGTAGTTCTTGGTCTGCAGGGTCTTGTAGTGGACGGCCGTGTCTTGGCTCATGATCTCGGCATCCACGTAAATCTCCTGCCACATCGACTGCACAAAGACAGCCTGACGCTTGGCATCCGCTGTGTTGCCAATGTTGAAGGTTAGCTTCAGACGCTTGTTGGGGCCGTAACCTGCGGCCTCCATAAGTTTGCGGGCTTCCGCGCGGCGTTGCTCAAACGGCATGTCGGCGAAGAAAACCTTGTGCGACATGTCGGCATTGGCCATGCCCGGCGGGAAGAACGACACCGCAGGAACACCTAACGCACCTTGAAAGACCTTCTCCAGCATCGTCTTGCGGTCGATCGACATGGCAAGCGCTTTGCGGATGCGCACATCGTCGAACGGCTTCCGGGTCATGTTGAAGACCGTGTAGAAGACGGCCAGATAGGTGTAGCTGCGCGCCTCGGACTTTAGTGTCGGGTTGGCGCGGATGCGCGCGAGCTCGGCGATTGGCCAGCGCTCATGCATGTCAAGCTCACCCGCTTGAAAGCGGCGGAATGCGGCCGGATCGTCTTGCGTTGGGAAATAGACCACACCGTCCAGCTTCACATTGGCAGCGTCGTAGAATTTCGGGTTCTTGGCCGCGATCACGCGGTCATTCTGGCGCCACTCCTTGAGCATGAACGGTCCATTCGTGACCATATTGCCGGCGCGGCTCCATTTGTCGCCATGCTTGTCATAGGCATGTTTGGGGATCGGGTAGGTCGTGTAATGCGTGAGCAGCTCTGGCAAATAGGGCGCCGGCTTTTCGAGTTCGATGACCAAGGTTTTGGCATCGATCGCCTTCACACCCAACTGCGCTGGTGGGATCTTGCCCGTATTGACCGCGCGTGCGCCTTTGATCGGGAATAGAACTTGCGCGTATTCGCGCGCATTGGCGGGATTGAGGATGCGCTGAAAGGCAAAGACAAAGTCATTGGCCGTCACAGGCACACCGTCCGACCAGGTGTGCGGACGAATGGTGAAGGTCCAGGACAAACCATCGGGTGCAGTCTTCACGCTGTCTGCGGCACCAAGGATCGGCTTGGCCGCCGCATCCTCTGTGTAAAGTCCCATGAACAAATCGCCGATAATGTTGTTCTCCCAGGTGCCGGTCGCTGAGTGGGGGTCGAGGCTGTTGGGTTCCGCGCCATTGCCGCGGATCAAGATCTTCTGCTGCGCGCTGGCCATATTGGCGAGGGCAAGCCCCAAGATCGTCACAAACATCAGCGCGGCAAACCATGCCAGTCGCGGTTGGGCGGTCTTTCTGGCAGCAACCGCTTTTGCGCGGGGTCGGTGATAAGGCGTCACTAAGGTGTCCTCCCATTAGACGTTATGGCCGGGAATATAGGTCTTGTACCGCAACCAATCGAGTAGCAATCACGACAGAAAATGATGACAAAGTTGCGGCCCGTTGATCTTGCCGAACTGACAAAGCGTCAGTCCGGAAAATGGCAGGCTACGAGGTGATCCGCGCTCCCACCGCGCGGTTCCAACTTCGGGATTTCAGCCGCGCATTTGGCTTGTGCTTTGGGGCAGCGGGTCCGAAACACGCAGCCCGATGGCGGATTGAGCGGGGAGGGCAAGTCGCCCTGGAGCACGATCCGGCGCTTTTCGCGCTCGACGGTGGGGTCAGGGACCGGCGCTGCCGATAGCAGCGCTTGCGTGTAGGGGTGACGCGGCCGCGCGTTGAGTGCCGTTGAGTCGGCGATCTCCATCACCTTGCCCAAATAGAGCACCAGCACGCGATGGCTCACATGGCGCACAACCGCCAGATCGTGGCTGATGAAAATGAGCGAAATGCCGAACTCTTTCTGCAAGTCGCCCAGCAAATTGATGATCTGCGCACGGATAGAGACATCGAGCGCTGAGACCGGTTCGTCCGCGATGATGAGCTTGGGCCGCAAGATCATCGCGCGCGCAATGCCGATGCGCTGATTCTGCCCGCCAGAGAATTCGTGCGGGTAACGGTTGATCATCTGCGGCAGAAGACCAACCTTGGCCATGATTTCTTCGACGCGGCGGCGGCGTTCGTCCCGGCCGATGCCGGGTTCGAACGTATCCAGCGGCTCCGCGATAATGTCACCCGCCGTCATCCGCGGATTGAGGCTGGCGAGAGGGTCTTGGAACACGATCTGCAGCGACTGCCGCTTGGGCTTCATCTTGGCACGGGAAAAGCCTGCGATGTTCTCACCCAGCCAGACGACCTGGCCTGCCGTCGGTTTGATCAGCTGCAAGACCGCGCGGCCGATTGTCGACTTGCCGGAGCCGGACTCGCCTACCACGCCCAAGGTCTCGCCCGCGCGCACATCGAAGGACACGCCATCAACGGCTTTCAGCGCCAATTGGCGGCCAAACAGCCCTCCTTGGCGGACCGGGAAATAGACCTTCAGCCCACGGACGGATAGGAGCGCGCTCGACGTTGCAGCGGGCTTACTCATTTGAGCACCTCGCCCGATTCCGCAAAGCCTTTGAGATGGCAGGTCTTCAGCCGCCCTGGCGCGAACTCCAAAAGGGCCGGGCGCTCGGCCACGCAGCGATCGAACCGGTAATCGCACCGTTCTTGAAAGGTGCAGCCTTTGGGCAGTCTTTGAAGATTGGGTGGCTGTCCGCGAATGGCGCGCAGGCGTTCATCCGCGGGGCGGTCCATGCGCGGCACGGAGGCCAAGAGCCCGCGCGAGTAGGGGTGCTGCGGGTCGTCAAAGATATTGTGGACGGTGCCAACTTCGCAGAACGCGCCCGCATACATGACCTTGACCCGGTCGCAGAGGCCCGCGACCACGCCCAGATCGTGGGTGATCATGATGATGGCGAGTTTCTTGCCCTGACTGCCCGTCGTGTTTTTCAGGTCCTGAAACAACTCCAAGATTTGTGCTTGCACGGTGACGTCAAGCGCGGTCGACGGCTCGTCCGCGATCAGCAATTCCGGCTCGCACAGCAGCGCCATCGCGATCATCACCCGCTGACGCATGCCGCCGGAAAATTCGTGCGGGTACATATCCATGCGCCGCTTTGCGTCCGGGATTTTGACGAGCTCCAGCATCTCAAGCGCACGCCTGCGTGCGTCCGTCTCGCTCATGCCCTTGTGAATGACCAGTACCTCCGTCAGCTGACGGCTGATCTTCAGATGCGGCGTTAGGCTTGTCATTGGGTCTTGAAAGATCATCGTCATGCGCGAGCCGCGGATCTTGTTCAACGCGCGGGCGGGCATGTTCAACAGTTCCTGGCCATGGAACTTGGCGCTGCCGGTCGCCTTGCCATTGCCCGCGAGCAGGCCCATGATGGCCATGAAGGTCTGGCTCTTGCCCGAGCCCGACTCGCCCACCACGCCCAGGCACTCGCCCTCATCCACATCGAAGTTGACGTTGCTGACCGCCTCAACCGCACCTTCCGGGGTCGAGAAGCGGACATTCAGATCGCGCACGCTCAACACCGCGCTCATGGGCTTACCGGTCCTTCGGGTCCAAGGCGTCGCGCAAACCGTCGCCGATGAAGTTGAAACAGAACAAGGTGATCGACAGCATCAAGGCGGGATAGATCAGCATCCAGGAATAACTCTGCATTTGCTGCGCGCCTTCGGAGATCAGCACGCCCCACGATGTCCATGGCTCTTGAACGCCCAGGCCCAAAAAGCTCAAGAAGCTCTCAGCCAGAATGACAGCGGGAACCGTCAGGGTCACAAAGACAATGACCGGTCCCACCACATTGGGCAGAATGTGACGGCGGATGATGGCCCAATTGCTGACGCCCGCTGCTTCGGCGGCCTCGATATACTCCTTGCGGCGGATGGACAATGTCTGACCACGGACAATTCGCGCCATGGTCAGCCACTCGACCGCACCGATGGCCACAAACATGAGCACAAAGTTGCGGCCGAAAACGACCATCAGAATGATCACGAAGAAAATGAACGGCAGGGCATAGAGAATATCGACGAACCGCATCATGTAATTGTCGACGCGCCCACCCAGATAGCCTGCTGTGGCGCCATAGAGCACGCCGATAAAGAGTGCCACGATCGTGGCCGTTAGCCCGACCATGAGCGAGACGCCAGCGCCCAGAAATGTGCGTGTGAACAGGTCACGCCCGTTGGCATCCGTGCCAAACCAGTGGCCTTGGCCAACGGCTTCCGGACATAGCTCTGCTTGCGACAGCGGCAGGGCAGCAGGCGCATAGCCGAGGCCTTCACGGACCCAATTGATCGCTTGCGTCACGCCACGCTCCGGGTTCAGGGCATCGGGTGGTGGGCATGCAACGCGGTCGTAATAATCTTTCTTGTAAGGATGCGGCGAGACATTCGGGACGACAATGGCGAGTGCGGCGATGATAAACAGTATGACCATCGAGGTAACTGCTGCACGATTCGCAAAAAGCCTGCGCCGCGCATCCTGCCAAAGGCTGCGCCCCTTGATCGGTTCGGCGGCCAACACCGCCTCTTCGGTGTCTTGGATTGCCATTAGTCGAACCTCACCTTGGGATCGAGGAGGCCGTAGACAACGTCCGCTATGAGGTTCAGTGCAATGACCAAGCCTGCATAAAGGATGATCACGCCCATCACGAGAGTATAGTCGCGCTCAATAGCGCCGGTGACGAAGTACTTGCCGATCCCGGGAAGCTGAAAGATCTGCTCGATCACCAGCGAGCCTGTCACCAAAGCAGCGGTTGCGGGCCCTAGGTAACTTACCAAAGGCAGAAGGGCCGCACGCAAGGCGTGGCGGCCGATCACCAGCCGCTCCGGCAAGCCCTTGGCGCGCGCGGTCCGGACAAAGTTGGAGCGCATGATCTCAATCATCCCGCCGCGCGTGAGGCGCGAGATCACTGCGATTTGGGGGAGGGCAAGACAGGTCACAGGCAGGATCAAATGGTTGAACGCCCCGCCGCCCCAGGTGGCTACAGGTAAAACACCCATGTAAACGCCAAAAATCAGAGTCAGGATGGGCGCCATGACAAAGCTCGGGATGGTGATGCCGATCATCGCGATCGTCATGAGCGAATAGTCCTGCAGCCGGTTCTGGTTAAGCGCTGCCAGAATGCCAAAGGTGACGCCAATTGCGGTGGCGAGCAGGATCGCCGAAATGCCCAGGATCGCGCTTACTGGCGCGCCATCGGCAATCAATTCGCTGACAGAAAAGTCCTTCTTTTTGAAGCTGGGGCCGAAATCGCCCTGCAGCAATTTACCAAAATATCCGCCCAGGCACTTGATCTCGCGCTGAACGCCGCCGGTCTCGCGAAATGCTCCGCGCACGTACTGCAGCCCGCGCCCTGAGAGCGCTGCGGCATCAGGCGGCTGGCCCGTCTGCCACATCGCAAAGCGTTGCTGACACACGAAGCTATCGACGTAAATGAACTGCTGCAACAAGGGCTTATCGAGATCGTAAGCCGCCAGCACGTTCTTCTCGATCTCTGGCGGTAGCGCACGCTCTTGCGTAAACGGCCCGCCGGGCGCGATGCGCATCATGAAAAAACACATCACGATGATGAGGAACAATGTGGGTATCGCCCCCACCAAACGCTGGATCACATAGCGAAGCATCGAATGTGGTCCGTTCCCCAAAAATCTTGCTATCAATGGCGGCCGCGCTGACGGGCACGGCCACAATCCCCTGCCACAGAAGGTTCACGAGGGGCCTGCCAAAGTCAATGGCGGAACTGCCAGTAACCTTGAAAAGTCAAGCGATCGTTATGGGTTGGGCCGCAAACGTTCATAGGCTTTGAGGCCTTTGTCGCTCAGGAAACTGAGCAAGCCGCGCCGCACGATCTCCCTCGGCGGGATATTCAAGGGGGCGTCAGAGCCAAAACAAAGGGAATGGTAAAGCGGCCGCCAGTCAAGATGGGCCAAAATGACTTCGCCCATCACCCGGGCTGGCAGGTCGCGAAAGACCCCTTCGGCCGCACAACGGGCCACGAGGTCCATAAACTGCTCATATTGCTCGATGATGGATTTCCTTAGTTTTGGCGCGGAAATCAGGTCAGAACCGCCGATCTCGGTGACAAGGTTGCGGAACGCCCCGCGGAAGTTGTGCTGAGAGAACGTCTCAGCCCGCGCCTCCATAAGGTTGATAAACTGCTCAAATGCACTATCTCCGGTAGCGCTAGCCGCCAGCTTCTGCCAAATCCCCAGGACATGGGCCTCGGTTGCGGCCACGTATAGGCCGTGCTTGTTCTCGTAGACATCATAGATCGTGCTGATCGAGCAATGGGCCGCCGTCGCGATCTGACCAATACTAACCTGGTCGAAGGGCTTGGAGGAAAACTCGGCCCGGGCGATGTCCAACACGGCCTTTAGCGAGGCGGCTTTGCGATCCGGCATGGCGCCTCCCTCTCACGAGCAGCGTGTTTACCATAGGAATTTCCATACACCGATTGGGGCCAGGTTGGCAATCAACAAGCTGCAACCAATGCGAGCTGTTGCTATTTCAGGCGTTCTTAAGTTGCATTTCATAGAGATCACTTATGGTTGCGTAATCATATTTCGCAGCCGAAAAGTGGTAGCGCTATGTTCAATACCAATGCTCTCGTCGCAGTCTCAGATGAAGCAACTGCGAATGCGATTATAGCATTTCTGGAGAGTGTCGGATTGCGTCCACATTGGGCGTTGGACGCGGGCGCCGCAGAAGAAGTTCTGAAGCGGCAAGCCTTTGGGCTCTTTGTGGTTAGTGATGAGCTAGCGGGCGGCGGGCTGCACCTGATCCCGAAATTTCGCGGCTGGGGCAAAGGATTAG
Organism: Alphaproteobacteria bacterium; assembly: GCA_003451645.1. GTDB lineage: Bacteria > Pseudomonadota > Alphaproteobacteria > Micropepsales > Micropepsaceae > DMER01. Next base: position 19,803 of record DMER01000089.1, read on the forward strand.
CGGGGCAAGCGCAAGCTATTGTCGTGACTAGCCATGATTGCCAAGCACTGGAGAGTGCGGCGCAGAGCCTGCAAGTCTGCGGCGTCTTGCGCCAGCCCGTCCAGACCAAGATGCTCGCTGAGCTCGTGCAAAAGGCGCTGCTTGCTGCGAGTGCATTTGCCGGGGAATAGCGCGGCGCCTGAGATGCGGTATAGACGGTTGCCCGATTGAGGGCAGACATGCGGCCTCGCCGGGGCTAGCAAACCGGTCCGCAAACGGTTCGGTGTCAAGAGAGTCGGGCGGCTTTCAGGGGGCGTTGGAACCATCCAATGACCCCTATTTTTTCCCATTCAGAGCAACTGCGCATCAACTCGACGCGTAACGGGATACAACGAGAGTACACAAAACAATAAGTGCGACAGCTGAGCGAGGCTGATCCAGCGTCGCCACATTGGCCAAAATCTGCGAAAAGAGGGGAGGGTGTTAAAGCTAAATGCCGAGACTTGCCATTGATACGGCGCGGCCCTCACGGGCTGACAGCTCGGCGGCATAGCCCATGGCGACCGCGCGAAAGCCATCCTCTGCCGTAACCTCCGCCGGCCGCCCGTTCAAGATTGCATCCAAAAAGCGGCGGTGCTGAAAATAGGTGGCTCCATGATGGGTGCCAGCGTTCAGTGCAACGGAATCGACCGCGATGTGCTCGCTGACGACCTGCTTCGGCGCACCTAAGGGAACGCGCGGACTAAAGACCAATGTCCCGTCTGGAATGAAGACCTCAAGCTTGGCCGTGTCGCCAGTCGCTGCGATCTCCTCCTGATTGCGAGACCCTTCGGCAAACATGCACAGATCCAGCATCGCCCGCACGCCATTGGCGAAGTCCACCACTGCATAGGCATTGTCGATGATGTCCGGCACCCGGCCGTCATAACGTTCATCGCGATGGTTCACAT
>DMER01000089.1:20904-22674 GCA_003451645.1 Alphaproteobacteria bacterium
GATATCCGGTCGTTTGCCGTCGTACAGTTCATCAACGTGGTTTACGTCCATCGCGCCCGAGCAATATACGCGCACGGCCTCGGACTTTGTAATCAGGCGCATCAGGTCGAAGAAGTGGCAGCACTTCTCCACCATCGTGCCGCCAGTGTTGCGGGCGAAACGGTTCCAGTCGCCAACCTTCTTTAAGAACGGAAAGCGGTGCTCCCGGATGGCGAGCATGCGCAAGGTCCCGATGGCGCCTTCATGCACGCGCGAAATCAGGGCTGCGGCGGGCGGCATATAGCGGTACTCCATCGCGACCCAAAAGAGCCCTTTGTGCTTCTGAGCGGCGGCCGCAACGCGCTGCGCGTCGGCAAGCGTGGTCGCAAGCGGCTTCTCACAGAGCACATGGACATCGGTGGCGAACACATCGTCCAGGATGGCAGCATGGGTGTAGTTCGGCGAAGAGATGACCACCGCATCCACGCGGCCCTGTGCCAGCAGTTCCTTGTGGCTGCCAAAGGCTGTGACACCAGCCGCCAGGTCGGGCCCCAGTACAGCCTTTGCCCAGTCGAGGGAGCTGGGCGTTGGATCACTGATCGCCACGATCTCGGCCTCGGGCATCAGTTTGAGGTTCATGATGTGCTCCGCACCCATCATGCCGGTTCCAATGAGGCCATAGCGTATTTTGCGCGTCATGCGATCCTCTCGACGTCAGGCTTGGCAAACAGCGTATCCCGCTGCAATCTTACGGACCTTGCCTAGCCTGCGACCCTTGGAGGCGCAACACCATGCTCACCAAACCGCCCATCCCCGGGGAACGCATGCTCGCCGGGACCGATTTGAGGCTGCCACGGTTGGCCTTTGGCCTCTGGCGTTTCGTGGGTCGCGACGTGTCCGGCGCGGACCGGCTATTGCGCACAGCCTTGGACGCGGGCCTTACCCTGATCGATGGCGCTGCCGTCTATGGCCTGGATTGGGGCGGCGCAAGCTTTGGTGAGAACGAGCAGCTACTGGGGCAGGTGCTCAAAGCGGATCCTGGCTTGCGCGCGCGGATGATCCTCGCCACCAAATTCGGCATCACGCCAGGCATCCCCTATGATTCGTCTTGTGCCTGCGTAATCAAGTCTTGCGAGGACTCATTGCGCCGTCTGCAAACGGATGTGATCGACTTGTTCCAGGTGCACCGGCCGGATGTGCTGACCCATCCGGCAGACCTTGCGGAGACACTCTCAACCTTGCGCAAAGCGGGCAAGATAAGGGCCGCGGGCGTGTCGAACTACTCCGCGCGCCAGACGTTGAACCTTCAGCAGTTTCTGGATTTTGACCTGGCCACGCATCAGCCGGAGTTCTCGGCCCTTTGCCTGTCGCCGGTCCATGATGGTGTGCTCGACCAATGTCTGTCGCGCGCCATGGTGCCGCTCGCATGGTCGCCATTGGGCGGGGGCAAGCTCGCCTTGACCCTGCATGAGGCGCATGAGGCCGATCCGTCGGGCCGGTTGGCCAAGGTCATTTCGGCACTCGATCATACGGCTCATGAGATGAACACGACGCGCGTTTCGGTCGCGCTCAGCTTTGTGATGGCGCATCCGGCCCACCCCATCCCCATCATTGGCACGCAGAACTCTGCTCGGATCATTGAGGCCTGCCGGGCCGTTAGCATCCAGCTGTCGCGGGCACAGTGGTACAAGATCGCATCCGCAGGCGGCATGGATTTGCCATAACGCACTCAGTGCATCGCGCGGTCAGTTGGAATCGATACCGTCAACTGACCGCGATAACGATGCACGG
>DMER01000089.1:22892-31874 GCA_003451645.1 Alphaproteobacteria bacterium
TCGAAGTGATTTGATCGCCCGTTGCGCTGGACCTTGGAGGACAAATGATTGTTACGACACTGACTGCCTCGCTGCTTGGATTGATTTTTTTGGTCCTATCATTCGGTGTGATCGTTCAGCGCCGCCGCGCGGGCCTAAGCATTGGTCCGGGCACGGAGAATCTGGGGCGCGGTGAAGCCCCGGACAAAGCCCCCCTTCTCATCGCCACGCGCAGCCATGCCAATTTCGCTGAGTATGTGCCGCTGAGCCTCATCCTGCTAGGTTTGCTGGAGTACAAAGGGTTCACGCGCGAGGTGCTCTATGGTCTTGCCGCGGCACTGGTCCTTGCGCGTATTCTCCACCCCATCGGTATGTGGATGATGGCCCCCAACATGCCGCGCGCGATTGGCATCTTACTCCAATGGGCGATGCTGCTGGTGGCGAGCGTGCTGGGGCTTTATTGCGTCTTGAACGAGCTAATGTTGAACCCGGCGCCATGATGGCAGGATGAAAAGGGTGGACGCTGTGCCGACTGTCGAAGTGTCGTGGTTTTCCGCGCTGTGCGATGATGATTATGAGTTCCTGGGCGTGCCAGACGAGGCCTTGCGCTCGTCCTTTGAGCATTGCCGCACCATCGCTCTGACGGCGGAGAAGGGCGGTTTTGACAATATCCTCTTGCCGTCCGGCTATGCCCTGGGCATCGACACTCTGAGCTTTGCGGCCGCGATGGCGCCGATGCTCAAGCGCATGCGGCTTCTGACCGCTGTGCGGTGTGGTGAGATGTGGCCGCCGCAATTGGCCAGAACCTTGGCGACGCTCGATCAGATGCTGGGCGGCAGGCTGACCATCAACATCATCTCCAGCGAGATGCCGGGCGAGGTGCTCGCCTCCGGGCCACGCTACCGGCGCACCGTTGAGGTGATGAAGTGCCTGCGGACCTTGCTCAATGGGGAGCATCTGAAGATTGCAGGCGAGTTCTACACTTTCGACATTGCGCCGCCCGCGGCCAGAACGGTGAGCGGCCGCGCACCTGCGATGTATTTCGGTGGCTTAAGCGAGGACGCACGGGCCGCCGCGGCGGAAGGCGCGGATGTCTATCTGATGTGGCCCGACACGATGCCCGCGGTCGCCGGGATCATTGCGGATATGCGCCAGCGGGCGGCCGCCAAAGGCCGTACACTGAAGTTCGGCTACCGGGTGCATGTGGTCGTGCGGGAGACGGAAAGCAAGGCGCGGGCTGCGGCGTCCAGGCTGTTGTCGCGCCTCGACGCGGCAACGGGCGATGCCATCCGCATGAAATCACTCGATCACGCGAGCATTGGCGTGCGCCGGCAGGCGGAACTGCGGGAAGCCGCGGGCGACGAAGGCTATGTCGAGGACAATCTGTGGACCGGCATTGGCCGCGCACGCTCAGGATGCGGGGCTGCGATCGTGGGCGACCCTGATCAGGTCTTGGTGAAATTGCGCGCCTATCAGGCGTTGGGCATTGAGGCCTTTATCCTGTCAGGCTATCCGCATGCGGCCGAGTGCGATCTGTTTGCGCGCCATGTCCTGCCGCGTCTGGCGCATGGGCCGCTGCATATCTGAGCTATCCGCGCGCGGCGGCATTGAGGGCGCTGGCTACGGCCGCATGAAGCTTGAGGGCTGGGACCGGCTTGGCCACCACATCATTCATACCGGCTGCAAGATAGGCCTGGTTTTGCTCCAGATCGGAGAAGGCGGTCACCGCGATGATGGGAATGCGCGAGACCGGGCCCTCGAGCGCGCGGATACGCTTGGCCGCCTCCATGCCATCCATGACAGGCATCTGAATATCCATCAGGATGATGCTGTAATGGCGCGCACACACCGCGTCCAACGCCTCCTGACCATTGCCGACAATGTCATGCGGGACACCGAAATGGGTCAGTTAATGAGAAAGGACTTGCTGATTAATGGGATTATCTTCGGCGACCAATGCGCGCAATGGCCCATCCCCTTGCAGGGAGAGTGGCGATGTTTCAGCCTGGGTTGGCACGAGGTCGGGCAAGTTGGAGACTCAGATTGGACGACAGTTGCACCGCTACTCTATGACGGATAGCTTAACCATTCCCTATATTGGGACAAGGAAGAAGGGGCTGCACCCAAAGATTGAAGCAAGAGTTTGTGATGCCGCGCAAGTGACCCTTTTCAGCTTTCAAGGATAGAGGAAGATTTCGAATGCCAATGCCAGCTATTCTCGAAGACCGCTTGCGCATCCCCGTGATCGGGGCGCCACTGTTCATTGTCTCGGGGCCTGAATTGGTCATCGCCCAATGCAAGGCCGGGATTGTTGGCTCGTTTCCCGCCCTGAATGCAAGGCCTGCAGCACTCCTGGATACTTGGCTGGAGAGGATCACGACTGAGCTACGCGCGTGGGAAGCGCAAACGGGCAAGAAGGCCGCACCCTATGCGGTCAATCAAATCTGCCATGCCTCCAATGACCGCCTGCAGCACGACATGGATGTCTGTGTGAAGCACAAGGTGCCGATCATCATCACCTCGCTGCGTTCCCCGCGCGAGGTCATTAGCGCCGCGCACAGCTATGGCGGTCTGGTCTTTCACGATGTGATCAATATCCGGCATGCGCGCAAGGCGGCCGACGAAGGGGTGGACGGTCTGATCCTGGTATGTGCGGGTGCTGGCGGGCATGCGGGCACCTTGTCGCCCTTTGCACTCGTGCCGGAGGTCAAGCAGTGGTTTGGCGGGACGGTGTTGTTGTCGGGCGCGATCGCCTCAGGCGCTGCGGTCTTTGCGGCGACAGCGCTGGGGGCGGACTTGGCCTATCTGGGCACGCGCTTTATCGCGACCACTGAGGCCAATGCGGATGCGCGCTACAAGGAGATGCTGGTCGAGGCCGCGGCGGACGACATCGTCTATTCGAACCTGTTCACGGGTGTGCACGGGAATTATCTGGGGCCGTCAATTGTTGCCGCGGGGCTGGACCCCAGGAACCTTCCGGAGGCGGACAAGTCCAAGATGAACTTTGGCTCGGGCGGCAATATGGAGAAAAAGGCCTGGAAGGACATCTGGGGCGCAGGGCAGGGCGTTGGCCAGATCGCATCGGTTGCATCGGTCGAGGAGGTCGTGGCGCAGCTGACGCAGGAGTACAAGGCCGCCCGCGCGGCGGCCCTGGCCATGGCATAAGAGGGCGGTTACTGGCCCTTGACGTATTTGATCTTGAGCTTGATCGGTGCCTCGCCAGCCTTGGGGTTGGGCAACTCGCTCATCCGTTCGCCGGGAACCGTCACCGGCTCCTTGGGGATGTCGGAGCATTGCGGCTGGCCATTATTCTCACCCGGATAGACGGCGCAGACCTTGCCAGGTTGCGTGGACCAGGTGCCCGAAACGGTCTTGCCGTCCAAAGTGCGCTCGACGGTCTTGTCGGCCTTGACCTTGAAGGTCGTGGTCTTGTTCGTGCCCAGATCGGTGACTTCGACCGTATTGCCGATCAAAACATCGGTGACATAGTCATAGGCCATGGCTGGCGAAGCAGAGAGCGCACAGGCCACAGTGGCGCTGGCGATAAGGCGAAGTTTCATGGTGGAATCCCCCAAGACTCAAGTGGTTGGGCGCAACAGCGCGCCGCCGTTACGGTAGCGTTGGGGCAGGAGCGCGGGCAATCAGGATTTCATGCCACCATAGGATTTCTGCTGGTTCTGCGCCAATTGCACCAGAATGAGCAGCGTCGCAGCAACACAGATGAGGAGCGTCGCCGCCGCCAGAATGGCTGGTGAAATTTGCTCCCGGATGCCCGACCACATCTGCCGCGGGATGGTGACCTGATCCGGTCCGCCGAGGAACAGCACTGTCACCAGCTCGTCAAAGGACGTCGCAAAGGCGAACAAGGCGCCCGCGGCCAGACCCGGCATGATGAGCGGGAAAGTGACCTCAAAGAAGGACTGTATCGGGGTGGCGCCCAGGCCTTGGGCGGCTTGCGAGAGGCGCCGGTCAAAGGTCGACAAGGTCGCGGTCATGGTCACCACGACAAAGGGGATGCCGAGTGTTGCATGCGCCAGGATCAAGCCTAGATGCGTTTGCTTCAGACCCCAGCCGCCATACACGAATGACATCCCGGCCGCGACAATGATGACAGGAACGATCATTGGCGAAAGCGCCAGCGCCATAATGAGCCCCCGGTAGGGCATATTAGGCCTCGTCAGGCCAATGGCCGCAAAGGTGCCCAGTACAGTCGCGATAAGGGTCGAAAACACGGCGACGATGAAGCTGTTCTTGACGGATTCCAACCATTGCGGATTGTTGCGCAGCTCCTCGTACCAGCGGTAGCTCCAGCCGGTGGGGTCAAGCTGCAGCATGCTCTGAGTGAAAGTGAAATAGGGCTCTGCATTGAAGGAGAGCGGCACGATCACCAGCAATGGCGCGATCAGGAAGGCCAAGACCAAGAGACAATAGGCCCGGAAGGCGATGGTGCCGGCGCTGCCCAAATCAAAAGCCTTGCGGGGGCGGGGCTTGGTTGCCTCAGCGATGCTCATGCCACCCTCATCCGGTCGAGGCCAATGGTCCGTATAAAGATGAAATACATGATGAGAACGCCAGCGAGGAGCAGGCCGGACAAGGCTGCCGCCAAACCCCAATTCAGGGTCTCGTTCATGTGGAAGCTGATGAAATTGCCGATCATCTGGCCGCTGTCGCCGCCGACAAGGGCGGGCGTGATGTAGAACCCTGCCGCCAAGATGAAGACCAGCAAAACACCCGCGCCCACGCCTGGCATCGAGAGTGGCAAGTAGACCTGCCAAAAGGCGCCCGGCGCTGAGGCGCCGAGTGAACGCGCGGCGCGCACATAATGTGGCGGGATCGCGATCATGACGGAGTAGATGGGCAGGATCATAAATGGCAAAAGGATATGCGTCATCGCAATCAGCGTGCCAGTCATGTTATGGATGAGGTCCATGCGCTCAGTCTCGGCGAAGAAGGGCGAGGCGACGGCGAGGTCATTCACAACGCCCTCGCGCTGCAGCAGAACGATCCAGGCAGTGGTACGCACGATCACGCTGGTCCAGAAGGGCAAGAGCACCAGTACCATCATGCTGTTGCGCCAAAAGGGCGTTGTATTGGCCATCATGAAGGCGAGCGGATAGCCGATGAACAAACACAGGACAGTTACCAACCCCGCGATCACAAAGGTCCGCAGAAACAGGGTGACGTAGATGCTGTCTTCCTGAGGTTTTTGGATGATTTGGCCATCCACATTGCGCTCGAGGTCGAGGGCCGCAAGGTAGAAGCCCAGGGTGTAGACCTCGGCCGCGTTCTTGAATTTGACCCAAGTCTCCCGCGAGCCCCAGCGCGAATCGAGGGCACCAAAGGCCGGTGCATAAGGCGCCGACAATTGATCCGCCGACCGTGCGGCCTTGATCAACATGGACCGGAAGCCAGGCATCTCGATGTTGAGCCGCGTGACCGCCTTGCCAAGGATGTCCTTGGACTGAGCATTGATGAGATCTTGCGGCAAGGCGTTGTAAGCGCGGATCGGCGGATTGCCCCGGCCATTCCAGCTGACCAAAGCGTTCGTGGTGTGCGGCAATACTTCCGACAGGGTAGGGTTGTAGACACTGCGCCATAGAATGTCGCCAATGGGCAGGACGAAAAACACGGTCAGGAAAGCGACGAGCGGCATGGCCATCCAGAACGCGCTGCTGCGCGCCCGCTTGTTGGTCCGCTCAATCGCGGCCGACAGATCGGCACGGAGCGCCTGCGAAGCAGTGACCGTCATGTCCATCACATTACCCCAACCAACTGTTGCCTAGAGCTGTGGGCGATCAAATGAGATCGCAGCAGGTCTAGGTTCGTTTGATTTGCGCGCTTTCTTGCGACGAATTGGTATCCACTTCGCCGGAAAGCGCTCTAGCCGCGCGCAAGCCAAGCAGCCCAACGCAGATTCAATTCCTCTTGATACTCCGCCCACCATGCCGCATCCACCTGCATCGCGTTGGTTTCATTCTCCGGCGCGTTTGGCATATGTGGCTTCATGTCGACGCCTGCTGTGGCGTGGATCGATACAAGCGGGAGCGAGGAGCGGCGGGCCGGGCCATACGCGATGAATCGGGCTTGTTCGGCCAACGGAACCGTACCGGTCGCAAAGCGAATGAATTCCAGCGCTACATCCTTGTTCTTGGCACCCTTCACAATGCCCAGCACATCATGTTCTTGGATTTGGCCATCCCAAATGATCTTGAAGGGCTTCTTCTCGACAATTTGCGCGTCAAAAAAGCGGCCATTATAGCCCGTCGTCATGGCAACCTCGCCATCGGCGAGCAATTGCGGCGGTTGTGCACCCGTTTCCCACCACAATACGTCTTTACGAATCTTGTCCAATTGCGCGAAGGCTTTGGCTTGGCCTTCTGGCGTGGCGAGCGTGGCATAGACATCGGGGCCCGCGACGCCAGCGGCACGCAACGCCATTTCAAGATTGATTTTCGGCGACGTCTTGCGAAGCCCGCGCTTGCCTGGGAATTTCGCCGTGTCAAAGAAATCGGCAAGCGTTGAGGGCTGTTTATCCGCCGGGAATTTGGTTGTGTCGAACGCCACGACATGGCTGAAAATGATGGTCGTGACACTGCAGGGCTGGATCGCATTGGGGATAAAGTCTTGCATCGCTGGCGTCCCGTCATATGCAGGAGGCAGCATCGCGGGATCAATCTTCTCCAACAGGCCCTCATCACAGGCGCGCACGGCGTCCGCGACCTCCATGTCGACAACGTCCCAAAACTGCGTGTTGCTGTCGACTTGGGTTTTGATCTGCGCGATGCCGCCGTTGTAGTCGATGGAGGCAACCTTTGCGCCTGTCTGCGCCGCGAAGGGCTTGTGGTAGGCCTCTATTTGGCTGCGCGTATAGGCGCTGCCCCAGGAGACCACCGTAACCTCGCGCCCCGCAAATTGCTTGGCCTGGCCAGCGGCGCCGGGAATGGGAGCGGCCGGGGTGGAAACCGGCAGTTCGGGCATCGCCCGCGTCTGCATGTCCCGGCTCATATCGTTGGCCAGTTCTTCGGAGTTCTGCCCGAACACATAAAGGCCAGCCACAATCGCTGCGATGAGCGCCACGGCCGCCAGCAGAACATAAAGGATCGTCTTGCTCATGGAGAGTTCCCGTCAAAATGTGGTTGGGCGGCGCGCATGCCATACGGCCTTGCCTTGAGTGAACATCAGCGCAGAGTAAACGTGGTGGCGGGTCATCAGTAGCGGGCGCCTCAATCCATAGGCCGGAAGGCAGGGCAGTCCTCAATCCGAAAGGCAACCTGCACAGTGTCGCCACGCAACAAGCGAAGCCGCTCGGCCGTTTTGACAATGATGTCCGCGCAGCCAGGCACGACAAGTTTCAAGCGCATATGATCGCCGTGGAAGACCATGTCGTCGATGTGCGCGGAGATGCGGTTGTAGGTCGCGTCGAGTGCTGCGTCGTCAGCAACTACGTGCAAATGCTCCGGCCGCACGGTGACGACCGCGCGAGAGCCCGCATCACCGCAATCGCGCCTGCTGGCCTGGATTTTTTCGCCGCCATCCAGGACGATGAAGGCATGATCCCTGGTCGTGTGGTCGACGCTGCCCGCGAGCTTGTTGTTCTCCCCCACAAAGGTCGAAACGAACGCATTCACGGGGCGGGCATAGAGCGCCTCGGGCGTGTCGATCTGCTGGATGTGGCCATCATGGAAAACGGCAATGCGGTCAGACAGAGTTAGAGCTTCGGACTGATCATGGGTGACGTAGACTACCGTGAGCCCGAGATCGCGATGCAGGCGCTTGAGTTCGAATTGCATCTGCTCGCGCAAGTGCCGGTCGAGGGCGCCCAAAGGCTCGTCCATCAGCACGAGAGAGGGGCCGAACACAAGTGCACGGGCGACCGCCACACGCTGCTGCTGCCCGCCGGACAATTGATAGGGCCGGCGCTTTTCAAAACCCTCAAGCGAGACCATGCGCAAGGCACGGGCCACGCGGTCCTTGACCGCCGCGCGCGCCATGTTCCGGACCTTGAGGGGAAAGGCGAGGTTCTCGGCAACCGTCATATGGGGAAACAGAGCGTAATTCTGGAACACCATGCCAATGCCGCGCTTATGCGGCGGCGTGTTGGCGACCGGCTCCCCCTCCAAATAGATTTCGCCCTGGGTTGGGGTTTCAAAGCCCGCCAGCATCATCAAGGTGGTGGTCTTGCCCGAGCCTGAGGGGCCCAAAAGGGTCAAGAACTCGCCCCGCGCAACCTTGAGGTTCAGGTCCTTGACCACCAAGGTCTTGCCATCAAAGCTCTTTTGGACGTTCTCGAAACTCACAAACGGCGTGGCGTCCGCGGCCTGGGGCAGGATGTCTTGGAGAATGTCGTCTTGTGCCTGCGGGGCTGCGACAGGTTCAGGCGCGGGCTCCGGGGCGTAGACCGGAGCGTCTTGCCGTTGCATGGGCCGTGGCGGCAGGCGGTCTTCGGACATAGGCACTCGAGGCATTGGAGCCGCGGCCGCCGCAAGCGCGGGCTCGTCTGGCGCAAAGTCCGGCGCAGGCTCAATGGTGCGGGCTTCAGGCAAGGGCTCATCGGCAGGGCGCGTGTCGTCCGGAGAGGACAAAATGTCGTCGTCGAGCCGGTCAAGGCTGGCGCTCACCGAGCGGTCTTCGGATACTAACGGCTCTGCAGGGGGCACCTCTGGGGCAGCCGAATCGTTCTGATTCGTGGCGTCTTCATCGACGAAGTGACGGATGAAGGGGTGCGGACTCTGCCCGTCCGGCCGCTCGTCCTTGACCTTCACGAACGCGCTCGCCGACGGCGGCAGCACCGTTTCCTCACGGTTCAGAACCTCATCCCGCGTGTGGGGGGCGGCATCGATCGGTTCATGCGGATCGTCGTGGCTTTCAGCCTGTTCGGGCTTCCCGGCAGGCGGAACGGTCACGCTCTCTTGTGTTTTGGTCGACATGCCTAGCGGCCTAAACTCGGTTGAACGCAGGAACTCCGCGGCGCGATGCGCGCGGGACACCACGACGCTCGACACT
>DMER01000089.1:32100-33649 GCA_003451645.1 Alphaproteobacteria bacterium
TAAGCCATCCCGTGACAAAATGGAAAGGTTTCATGGACGGACGGGCGGGCAAGTTTGGGCGCGCGCTGGACTTGCAAATTGGGTGCGCTATTGATAATCAGTCGCAACACTGGTTGTCAAATTGGGGACGAAGTTCATGCAACAGACCATCGTGAAATCATTGCTTGGCGCCTGTGGCGCGCTGGTTGCGGCGGGTTCTTTGGGTGCGGCAAAAGTGAATGTCTATCCCGCCCGCCACTATGAGGGGGACGCTGCGCTTTATGACGCCTTCACGAAGGAGACTGGCATCAAGGTCAACCGTAAAGAGGGCAAGCCCGAGGAGCTGTTGCAGCTCATCGTTGCGCAAGGAAATGCGAGCCCAGCGGATGTCTTGGTCACGGTCGATGCTGGCAATTTGTGGCGGGCGGAAGCGGCCGGCGTCGTGCAGCCAGTAGCCTCGCCGATCCTGTCAGCCCGTATCCCTGCGCAGTTCCGGGATCCCTCCAATAACTGGTTTGGCATTGCCTATCGGGTGCGCCTGATCGCGGTGGCACTGGACCAGGCGGACAAGCTGAACGTGAAGTCCTATGACGACTTGGCTGCGCCGCGCTTCAAAGGCATGGTCTGCGCAAGGCAGTCGAGCAACATCTATAATCTGTCGCTGCTGGGCGCCCGGATCGGTGCAGATGGGGCGGCCAAGGCGCAAGCGTGGGCGGCGGCGGTCGCTGGCAATTTTGCGCGCCAACCTCAAGGCGGCGACACGGATCAACTCCTGGCCGTCGCATCGGGCGAGTGCAAAGTGGCGATTGCCAACCATTACTATCTCGTGCGGCTGCAGAACTCCAAGAAGCCGGAAGAGCAGGCGGCGGCGGCGAAGATTAAGGCTGTGCTGCCTGACCAGGATGGGCGCGGGGTGCATGCCAATATCTCAGGCGCGGCGATGCTGAAATCCGCACCGAACAAGGCCGAGGCGCAGAAATTCTTGGAGTTCTTGGTATCAGACACGGCGCAGGCTTACTTTGCCAATGGGAACTATGAGTTCCCAGTCGTGGCCAGTGTGGCGCGTCCGCAAGTGCTGACCAATCTGGGTGAGTTCAAGACCGACACGATCAATGTGCGGGTCTATGGCGAGAACCAGGCAGAGGCGCAAAAACTCTTCGATAAAGCGGGCTGGCGCTAGTCCTGTTCGTCACTTGGAGAGCCCGCGCGGCCGCGGGCAATCGCGTGCATCATGACTGCCAATGGCAACAGGCCTGCGGCGACAATGGCGAGCGCAGGCGCCGCTAGCTCCGAGATGCGCTCGTCACTGGCCAGATGATAGGTCGCGATCGCCAAGGTGTCGAAGTTGAACGGCCGCAAGATCAGCGTGCCCGGCAACTCCTTCATCACATCCAGAAAGACAATCAACACGCCTGTGAGCAGCGACGGGCCCATGACGGGCAAATGGACGCGCATGACAGCGCGCAAGGGCGTGGCACCTAGACTGCGCGCCGCCCAGTCCATGGAATAGGTCACACGGGCGAGGCTTGTGCGGGCGGCTCCGTGCGCGGCGGCAAAGAACCGGGCGATT
>DMER01000089.1:33877-43307 GCA_003451645.1 Alphaproteobacteria bacterium
GGCAAAGAACCGGGCGATATAGAGGAATACCAATCCAGCGATGCTGCCGGACAGCAGCAGAAACCGCTCATCGCCGAACAGCGCTGCCAGCCTCGCGTCCGCCCAGGCGAAGGGAACAATGAGGCCGATCGCAATGACTGAGCCGGGGACCGCATAGTTGAAGGTCGCGAGCGAGGCAGCCAGAGCCGCCAGCCGTGACCGGGTTATGCGCCGCGCATAGGCAAAGCCCAAAGCGATGAGGACCGCGAGGCTTGAGGCACCCAAGGCGAGGCCAAAGCTGTTGATCGCATGGGTGAGAAGCTGCGCGTCAAAGACATCGCTGCCATCCACCGCCAGAGAGATCAGGATAGTCACAGGCGCCGCGAAGCCAAGGACTGGCGGGAGCAAACAAATCGCGATGGCAACGAGGCTGCCCCCGAACCCCAATGAAATGGTGGGCAGGGGCCGGTAGCGCGCTGTTGCTTGACGGGGCAAGCTGCGGCCTCCAAAAACGCGCAAGGCGATGGCGACAAAGGCGACGAGGCCAACCAACGCCGAGGCCAGTTGCGCCGCGGCAACCGCATCGCCTAGGCTGAAATAGGCACGGTAAATACCGGTCGTGAACGTCTGCACGCCCAAATAATCGACGGTTCCATAGTCGGCCAGCGTCTCCATGACGGCCAAGCCAGCACCAGCCAAAATGGCAGGGCGCGCCAAAGGCAAAGCCACATCCCAGAACAAGCGCACAGGCCCGCGGCCAAGACTGCGGCCGACCTCCAGCGCGCAGACGGATTGCTCAATAAAGCTCGCCCGCGCCAGCAGGTAGACATAGGGGTAGAGCGTAAAAATGAGCATCATTGCGGCGCCGGGCACTGAGCGCACATTGGGAAACCAATAATCCTGCGGGCCCCAGCCAAAAGCCTCGCGCAGTTCGCTCTGGACGGGTCCTGAATACTGCAGTGTATGCGCGAGCGCATAGGCCATGACATAGGCAGGCATCGCCAAGGGCAGCGCCAGCAGAACCTCCAAGATTGGGCGGCCTGCGAAGCGGTACATGACCACAAGCCAAGCACAGACGGTCCCCACCACCGACACGCCGATCCCCACAATGACGCCCAACAGGATGGAGTTGAACACATAGCGCGGCATGACGGTCGCTGCCGTATCGGCCCAGCTGGGCGAGGAGGGCTGCAGCAAACTTGCCGCCACCGACACCAATGGCAGGCATAGAAGGGCCGCCATCCCAAAGGATGCGGCGATCCATTGCCAATTCGTTGCGCGAGGCCCCATGCGCCAACAGTAACTGCGAACGAGTCGCATTTGAAGCCAAAAAGACTTGTGACACACCCGTTCCGGGCGCGCATTCGTCATGCTAAAGCCAAGGCTGATCCGGGCGGCGGGCCAGCCGTGCTGTTAACCAGAAACAACAAGGGACGGAAACATGCTCATTGGTGTTCCAAAGGAGATCAAAGTTCACGAGTATCGTGTTGGTCTGACGCCGGCGAGCGTGCGCGAACTCACCTCGCAAGGCCATCGGGTCATGATCGAGACGAACGCAGGCACCGCGATTGGGCTTTCGGACGACATGTACCGGCATGTGGGGGCCTCGATTGTTCCGTCGGCCGCCGACGTCTTTGAAAAGGCCGAGATGATCGTCAAGGTCAAAGAGCCGCAGGAACGCGAGATCGCGATGCTGCGCTCGGGCCAAGTTTTGTTCACCTATCTGCATTTGGCTCCAGATCCAGACCAAACCCGCGGGCTCTTGCGATCAGATTGCGTTGCGATCGCCTATGAGACCGTGACCGATGCGCGCGGCGGCTTGCCCCTATTGGCGCCCATGTCCGAAGTCGCTGGCCGCATGTCGATCCAGGCGGGCGCGCATTGCCTGGAGATGGAGCCGGGCGGGCGGGGGATGTTATTGGGCGGCGTGCCGGGCGTGCCGGCAGCGCGCGTTGTCATCATCGGCGGCGGCGTCGTCGGCGCCAATGCTGCACGCATGGCGATGGGGCTAGAGGCGCATGTAACGGTCCTCGACACATCGCTGCGACGTTTGGCAGATCTGGATCTGCAATTTGGCGCGAAGCTCAACACGATCTATTCAACGATCGACTCGATCGAGGAGTATGTGCTGGGCGCGGACCTTGTGGTCGGCGCGGTCTTGTTGCCGGGCGCTTCGGCGCCCAAGCTGATCACCGAAGACATGGTTCGCCGGATGAAAAAAGGCTCGGTCATCGTGGATGTGGCGATTGACCAGGGCGGGTGCAGCGAAACCTCTCGCGCCACGACGCATGCCCAGCCGACCTATCGTGTCCATGATGTCGTCCATTACTGCGTGGCCAATATGCCAGGTGCGGTGGCGCGGACATCGACCTTTGCGCTCAACAATGCAACGCTGCCCTTCACGGTTGCCTTGGCCAACAAGGGCTACCGCAAGGCGCTTGCCGACGACAAGCATCTGTTGGAGGGGCTCAATATTCACAGGGGTGCGTTGACATACAAGGCGGTGGCTGAGGCTCAACATCTTGTTTATGTGCCGCCGGAGAATGCGCTTCCGGTGGTCCATTAAGGGTGGCTTTGCGCGGGTCAGTCTTCTTCCTTGTTCAACCCCGCATGGCGCTCGCACAATTGCTTGAGCTTATCGGGGCTGCGGATATAGAGCGTCTTGGACTTGCGCTCCGCGATCCCGTCAATGGCGAGGTGACTGAGGACGCGTGCCACGGTCTCTCGCGTGGTTGAGGCTTGTGCCGCGATTTGCGCCTGCGTTGGCAAGGGATAGACCAGCCAAGAGCCCGTGCGAACCGGGTCGGGCTTCATCAATTTCAGGACCTCGGAATAGACCCGTTGGTAGGCGGACAAAGTCGCCAAATCCATGATCCGGTCGTCACAGGTGCGGATGATCTTTGCCAGCTTTTCCATCACCAGCAAGGCGACGCGCGGGTGCCCTTCGATCAGCTCCTTGAAGCCTTGGGGAGACAATGCCGCCAGCCTGCAATCCTCCAGCGCGACTACGGTTGCTGAGCGGGGCAAGCCATCGATGGCGGCGAGCTCACCAAAATAATCGCCAGTCCCTGCGACCCCAAAGGCGATTTCACGGCCAGAATGGGAGAAATTGACAATCCGCACCCTGCCGCGCGCCACGAAAAAGACATCCCGGCTGTCGCTGTCGCGGCTGAGAAGCTGGTCGCCCTCCTTGGCGTGACGCCAGCTGCACTGATCCTCAAAATGGCGCAGGCTCTGGCGGTCCAAGCTGCCGAGCAATTTGATGCTCGCCAAGGAATGGTCGGCCTCGGCAGCTGAGTGGACTGAAGTCGTCATCGTAGCGCCTCACCTGCAGTTGGGGCACCGACGCGGAACTCTGACCGGCCTCACTATCAGGCGATCGTAGCTCCACCATCGATGACCATGGTTTGTCCGGTCATGAATGCTCCGGCACGCGATGATAGAAAGACAGCAGCACCCGCAATTTCGTCAGGCAATCCGATCCGCTTGAGCGGCGCACCCTCGGTCGAACGCTTGAGGATCTCGGGATTTTCCCATAGCGCCCGCGCAAAGTCGGTCTTGATCAAGCCTGGTGCAATACAATTCGCCCTAATCCCATGATGTCCATATTCTACGGCTATATTGCGGGCAAGCTGAAAATCCGCCGCCTTGGAAATACAGTACGCGCCCAGAACTGGACTGCCGCGCAAACCGCCGATGGAGGAGACGATGATGATGACCCCGTCCTTACGCTCAACCATTTCCGGCAGCACCATATTGGTCAACCAGAAGTTCGAACGGACATTGACATCCATGATCTTGTCAAAGGCGTCGTCCGTGATCCCGGCAGCGGGGCCGAAATAGGGGTTGACGGCGGCATTGCAGATCAAAATGTCGATCTTGCCATATTTGTCGCGGGTCGTGGCCACCAGCGCTTGCAGCTGATCTTTGTAGGAGATGTTGCACGCCACCGGGATCGCTACGTCGCCATGCTGACCGAAAGCCTTGTTGATATCCTTTGCCACCGCCTCGCACACATCGGCCTTACGGCTCGAGACGACAACTTTGGCACCATGCTCAGCAAGGCGGTGAACGATGGCCTCGCCAATGCCCTTCGTGGAGCCCGTTACAACGGCAACTTTCCCGGTCAGATCAAACAGCGTCATGGATTTTTCCTGCTAGAGCGCCAAAGCGGCGCCAGCGTCATGAAACACCAAACGCGCAGACCTGCAAACGACCATTTCGGAGCTTCACTGTAAGTGCAGATGCGGTTTTAGCCTGTGACCGGCGCTACACTTGGTTGCAAAACCGTGTGGAATCTGAGGCCGCCGCACAAAAGCGGCCGGTTCCTCCTTGAAAAAGTTGAGATTTAGGGCGAATCCGGCTATCGGACTTGGCAATTATCGAGAGCGGACTGACCTTCACATCGAATTCGAAACGGGAGACACTAACCATGCGTAAGATGATCGTAGCGCTGAGCTGCGCGGCCCTGGTTTTGGCAGGCTGCCAAACGCAGAACGCCTATACGGGCGAGCAGCAAACCTCTAACGCGACGCGTGGCGCGATCTTGGGTGGTCTCGCCGGTGCGGCCATCGGTGCGCTGACCAATACCTCGAGCGGCAAGCAAGCCGCCCGCAACGCACTGATCGGTGCTGGCATCGGTGCGCTGGCCGGTGGTGCGGTCGGCGGCTATATGGATCAGCAAGAGGCGGAACTGCGTAACCGCCTGCGTTCGGCCGGGGTCTCGGTGCGCCGGGTTGGCAACAACATCCAGCTCGTCATGGCCTCGGACATCACCTTTGACACGGGCATGTCAATCGTGAAGCCGCAATTCTATCCGACCTTGGCGGCGGTGGCCGACGTGCTGAACGAGTACAACCAAACCTATGTTGAAGTTGGCGGCCATACCGACAGCGTGGGCGACGATGCGTTCAACCTGCGCCTCAGCCAAGATCGCGCCAATGCAGTCTCAAACATCTTGATGCAGAATGGCGTGTTTGGCGGCCGCTTGGTGCCGAATGGCTATGGCGAGCGCAGCCCGGTGGCGAGCAATGCGACGCCTGGCGGCCGCGCTGCCAACCGCCGCGTGGAAATCCAAATCATTCCGCACACGAGCTAAGTCCCGCATCGGGCACTTGAGACTAGGCGCCGCGCGTGATCGCGGCGCCTTTTTTGTGCTTAGTGGCCGAGGGTCTCCTTCACCGCGTTGACCAGCTCGGCTGCTTGCGGGTCAATGCCTGGCGCGAAGCTGCCGGCAATCTGACCATCGGCACCAATCAGATATTTGGTGAAGTTCCAGCGCGGCATGGCGCCTTCGCCCAGGCTCTCGCCGATCCAGCGGTAGAACGGGTGCACGTCCGGCCCCAAGATCGACACCTTGGCCGTCATTGGAAAGGTGACCTGATAGCGGGTGGTGCAAAAGGTCTGGATCTCTTCTGCGCTGCCCGGTTCCTGTCCGCCGAAGTCGTTGCAGGGCACCCCGACGACCCAAAGCCCTTGACCGTGATAGGCGGTCCACAGCGCTTGCAGGCCCTGATATTGCGGGGTGTAGCCACACGCGCTTGCCGTGTTGACGAGCAAGACCGGCTGGCCGCGAAATTTGGATAAGGGCAGCGGCGAGCCATCGATGCTCGTAAAGCTGAAATCATGAGCGCTGGTCATGGGAGTGTCCTTGTTGAGACGCGTTCAGGCCAGTTTCATCATTGATAACAAATTGTAAACGCTTTCAGGTGAAGCATCCGGACCGGTAATGCCTGAATGAGCACGCGCGGCCTGATGCACACATTTGGACAGGGTTGGGTTGTCTCTGCCGCCATGGTCATGGGCCTTGTCGCGGCGGCGGCGCTCTATCGCCTGGCGGGCGCGGATTTGAGCGCGGCTCTGGCCTGCGGCGCATGTATTGCCACAGCCATGGTCATTGGTGATGGCTTTGTCCGTATACAGCACACCAACCGGCGGATGGACAATGAGCTGGCGAAATTGTTCGCAGTCAGCCAAGAACTGACCATGGAGGCGCAACTCGCGCAGCAGCGCCTGCACGATTTGGCCAGCGACTTTGAAAAGCGGGTGAGCAGCCGCAATGAGCGCCTGGTCTCGGAATTCAAAGTGCTGGAGGTGCTGATCCGGCGCCTGGCGGAAGGGATCGCCTCGAAATCACGCGAGCAGCCCGCCGAGTCCGACCCCGCGGGCCTGAGGCCGTCAGCGGCAGCACTTTCGGCAGCCGATTTGGGCGGAACGCCGGATGATGCGCGCCTGGTCGAGATTGTGCGGCGGTGTTTGGAAGACAACAGGATCGACCTCTACCTTCAGCCGATTGTCAGTCTGCCGCAACGCAGGATCCGCTTTTACGAGGCGTTCACGCGGTTGCGCGCAGAAGACGGCGAACTCATCCTGCCCAGCCAGTACATCAAGATTGCCGAGCCGGCTGGCCTCATGTCGGTCGTGGACAATCTGCTGCTGTTCCGGTGCATCCAAGTGGTCCGTAGGCTGACCAACCGGAACAAGGAGCTAGCCGTCTTTTGCAACATCTCGCGCTACACGTTGCAGGATGCGGGCTTCTTCGCGCAGTTTCTTGAGTTCATGCAGCATAACCGCGATCTGGCGGGCCTCATCATCTTTGAATTGTCGCAGGATGCGATGGACGCATGCGGCCCGGTCGAAGAGGCGAACCTGACCTATCTCGCGGATTTGGGCTTTAGCTTTTCGATGGATAAGGTCGCCTCGCTGGATCTGGATTTTGAGCGGCTGCGGGAGCGGCGTGTCAGGTATGTGAAGGTTCAGTCTACGACCTTGCTGGGCGATATTGGGAGCGCGGGCTCAAGTGTCGCCGCACCCGATCTGAAGGAACTCATGGGCCGCTTTGGTTTGAGCCTCATCGCCGAGAAGGTCGAGCATGAGCGGGAGGTGGTCAATCTCCTCGATTTCAATGTGGACTTTGCGCAAGGCTATTTGTTCGGCGAGCCGCGGCCATTGCGGGAAGCGGTCCTGAGCGCAGGCGCCCAGGCACCCCGCAAGACCGGTACCGCAGCCGAGTGGCCAAAACCCGCCGCCGATCCTTTGCCGCCGGTCCCGCCGCCGCCAATGCCTGCGCCACCCGATGCAGCTCCGCCAGTGCTAACCCGCGGCAAGGCGATTGAGGCCCTCGCCGCCCGGGCAACGCAGCGCCGGGCCCGCGCTTGACCGCGCAGCTTTGGCTATGTCCGATTTGCATGCTTGACGTGCAAAACAACGAGGGTCACGCGCATGTCGTTTGACCTTCGGCCCGGATTGAGGCATTCACTGACACCATGCCGCAGACCTCCTTGGTATACGGATTGTCCGAGCTAGCGCCGCGCTATGACGCGCTGGTGAGCGATGTGTGGGGCGTCATCCATAATGGGGTCCAGGCCTATCCAGGGGCATCGGACGCGCTCAGGCAGTTCAGGAACATGGGCAAACCCGTTGTTCTGCTGACCAATGCGCCACGGCCGCAAAGCGTGGTCGCCAAACAGCTTCATCATTTTGGCATAGCGGATGACGCGTATGACGCGATCGTGACGTCGGGCGATCTAACGCGCGCCGAGATCGCGCGCCGAGCCGCCGAAAATGGCGGGCCGTTGCCTAGTCTCTATATTGGCCCGGATCGTGATTTGGGCATCTTTGATGAAGAGATGGTGGTGCGCACTGACCTCGATGCCGCGCAGGTCATCATTTGCACAGGTCCGTACAAGGACGATGAAGAGACACCGGACGATTACCGCGACATGTTGGAACGCGCGGCGGCCCGTGGTCTCGCCATGATTTGCGCGAACCCCGATCTAGTGGTGCAGCGCGGCGAACGGATCATTTATTGCGCGGGCTCATTGGCGGCCCTGTATGAGCAGCTCGGCGGCATGGTCTGGTACGCTGGCAAGCCCCATCTGCCGGTCTATGGCCGGGTCGATGAGGAATTGGCCCGCGCGGCTGGCCGGGCGATCCCGCGGATGCGGGTGCTGATGGCGGGTGATGGTCTGAAGACGGATGTTCTGGGCGCGAACCGCGCAGGGCTCCCGGTGCTGTTGATCACAGGCGGCATCCATACGGCCGATTTTGGGCATAGTGTTGAGGAGCCCGATCCGGATCGCATTCGTGCGCAATTGGCGCGAGCGGGACTGAATGCCGTTGCAGCGTGTCCGCGCTTGCGCTGGTAGGGTGTCTTCAAGGCCGCCCGGGCCATCCCAATGCGTCCAACGCCTCTGCGGCGCGGGCAAAATCATCGAGAGAACAATAAATCTGTCCTGACAGGCGCAGGAGCAGAGCCCCCTCAACAACTGAGGCTGCAATCTGGACGCGGTGCTGGTCCCACATCTCATGGAGCAGGAATGCCGCAGCCTCGGGCGAGGCGGGGCCTATGGTTGGCAACTGCATAGACAGCATAGCGGCAAAGTAACCAGGCTCAGCCGTTGGCCGTGCACCGAGCTGCGCAAACTTTGCAATGCCGTCGCGAACCAAGGTGCGGTTATGCGCCATCATCGCTTCCAGGCCGAACTCGGCGATGAAACTGAGGGCATCCGGCACGCAAAGCCATGCAGTGGCGTCACGCGTGCCCGTATAGTCGAACGAGCGCGGGAAGCCGTCTTCGAACCAATGGCTGACGGCCAAGGGCGCGGTCAGGTCTCGGACCTGCGGCCCCGCCCAAAAGAACGCCGTGCCGCGCGGGCAAAAGAGCCATTTGTGCAGATTGCCTGTGACCCAGTCGGCACCTAGGGATTGAATATCAAGGGGAACTTGGCCGGGACCATGTGCGGCGTCGATCAGGACATGCGCGCCTTGCTGCTTGCACAGCTTTGTCATCTCGCGCACTGGCAGGATGTGAGCGGTGGGTGAGACAATGAGATCGAAAATGGCCAAGCGCGTCTGGCGCGAGAGCTTTGCCGCGAACCGCGCGACCACCGATTGATGATCATGCAATGGAAGCGGAAGGTCGACGACTACCGGCGTCGCTCCCGATCGCTTGCACACCTCCACCACCGCTAAACGGACGGTATTGTATGTTGTCGACGTGATGAGGATCTCGTCGCCTGGCCTGAAGGTCAGACTATGGAGGACTGCGTTGATGGCAGATGTTGCATTCTCCACGAACGCGATGTCGTCACCGTTGACGTTGACGACAGGGCCGAGGACCTCAGCCGCCGCGCGAATGGCAGGTTTCATCAGCCGGCGGAAGAATAGGTCCGGCTGGCGCTCCATCGCCGCTTGCCAGCGCTGCTGCGCCTGTTGAACGGGGATAGGGACGGCGCCAAACGAGCCATGGTTCAGAAAGGTCCCTTGCGGGTCGAGGCTGAAGAGCGCGCGCGCTTGGCGGCCAAACGGGATAGTCACGAGTGAGCACCTTGAGGCACGTCGTCCTCGCCAATCTCGCGCAGGGCATGAATGCGCTCTTCGGGCGACAATGTGGCAAGCGGAAGAGCCAGAAGTTTCTGAATACGCCCATGCAAAATGGCGAAGGCATCGG
>DMER01000089.1:43520-50992 GCA_003451645.1 Alphaproteobacteria bacterium
ACGCTTTATCCTGTTGAGGTCCAGGGTCAAACGCTGCCGGGTCCTCAACCCCCCAATGGGCGGTGGCGGGCCGCCCGGGCCAGATGGGGCAGGTCTCACCCTTGGCATTGTCACACACGGTGATGATGATATCGAGCGAGGGGGCGTCCGCACCTGTAAAACTGTCCCAGGATTTGCTGGTGAAGCCGGTAACGGGATAACCGCGGGCGGTCAAAATCTTCAGAGCACCAGGATTGACGCGGCCTGCGGGTCTGCTCCCTGCCGAGTGGGCCACGAAGCGCCCGGCGCCATCTTGCCTCAAGATCGCCTCAGCCAGGATCGAGCGGGCGGAATTGCCGGTGCACAAGAACAGAACATGCATAGGGTCGATGGCCATGTGAGGGCTCCGTGAAAGGTGCGGTGAACGCTATTGTGAACAGACGGCCGGCGCAACCGGATGCCAGCAATTGCCGTTCGCAGGTCTGAAGCGCTAGAAGGTGTGCGACCGATTCAAGTCAATGGGCTTCAACATGGAGAGTAGGATGTCTGACCGCCACGGCTATTTCATCGAAGACCTGCAAGTGGGCATGAGCGCCTCTTATGGGAAGACCGTCACCGAGGCAGACATCGTGCTGTTTGCGGGCGTATCTGGCGACACCAATCCTGTCCATCTGGACGAGGAGTTCGCCAAGCCCACAATGTTCAAGACCCGGATCGCCCATGGGATGCTCTCGGCGGGATTTATCTCAACGGTTCTGGGCACCAAGCTGCCGGGGCCTGGCGCGATCTACATGTCGCAGACCTTGAAGTTCAAAGCGCCCGTCAAGATTGGCGATAGCGTCTTGGCAACCGCCACCATTACGGAGATCATTCCGGACAAGAAGCGCGTTGTTTTGTCGACGGTGTGCAAGGTCGGCGAAACGGTGGTGATCGAGGGTGAGGCGATGGTGATGGCGCCATCGCGAAAGTCCTAAACCTTAGAAGGGTTTTTTCCCTGAGCGTGTCTGGCGGGAAGATTGGGCGGGCGCAGATCTATCGCGACTGGCGGCAGGTCCCTGACGTCGCGCGGGCATGCGTCATTGCGATCGGCAATTTCGACGGCGTGCATCGCGGTCATCAGGCCGTTCTGGGGCAGGCGCGGCGATTGGCTGAGGCGCGGG
Organism: Alphaproteobacteria bacterium; assembly: GCA_003451645.1. GTDB lineage: Bacteria > Pseudomonadota > Alphaproteobacteria > Micropepsales > Micropepsaceae > DMER01. The sequence continues at coordinate 44,660 of DMER01000089.1, forward strand.
GCGTGCCACTGGCCGCACTCGTATTTGAGCCGCACCCGCGCCAGTACTTCCAACCGGACGCACCGCATTTCAGGCTGACCCCGCTGGCGACCAAGGCATGGCTCTTGGCGCGTTATGGGGTCAGCGTCATCTATGCGCTGCCCTTTGATCACGACATGGCCGAACGCAGCGCACAGAGTTTCTTGAGCGAAGTCTTGAGGGACGGGCTGGGTGCCAAGCACCTGGTTGTTGGTCCGGACTTCCAATTTGGGAAAGGCCGGGAAGGCACGACGGAAACGCTCACCACCTTTTGTGAGGCCAATGGCCTTGGCGCCACGGTGTTGGCGCCGGTCGGCGAGGGGGAGTTCGCCAAGATCTCCTCAACCGCGATCCGCGAGTTGCTGGAGGCGGGCGATCCGGCGGCGGCTGCCCGGCTGATGGGCCATTGGTGGTCTGTCGTGGGTATGGTCGAGAAGGGGGATCAGCGCGGGCGCACCATCGGCTTTCCCACCGCCAACGTCTCCCTGCGCGGCTATTTGCAGCCAGCCCTGGGGGTCTATGCGGTCAAGGTTGAGATCGCTGGCACGCTCCATGGCGGCGTGGCGAATTTCGGCCGCAGACCCACTTTCGACAAGACCGATGTCCTGCTGGAGGTCCATGTGTTTGACTTCCAAGGCGATCTTTATGGGCAGGAGATCGTTGTCTCCTTTGTAGGGTATTTGCGGCCGGAGCGGAAGTTCGCGGGGCTCGAAGAACTCAAGGCCCAAATCGCAACCGACGCCCAGGCAGCGCGAGAACTGTTGAGCCACAGCGTCTTGAGCACCCCGGGCGGATAGATGGCTCGGATCCTCTGTCTTGAATCCGCGCTCGGGTGGCTGCTATAATAGGCGCTTCAGAGGGACCATCATGACGGCCATACGGATCATCGTGCGAATTATCACCCCGGTGACGGACTAAGACCGCACCGGCGCGCGAATCCGTTTACGTTCCCTGAACACGACCTCATCAATGGCCACCCGACACCATGTCAGTACAAACCGACCCTAAGAAGTCCGAGGCGGACTCCAAATATCGGGACACAGTTTTTCTGCCCGACACGCCCTTTCCGATGCGCGCAAGCCTGCCGGAGAATGAGCCCAAATGGGTCGAGCGTTGGACGCAAAGCCGCATGTATGAACGCTTCCGGGACGACGCCCAAGGCCGCCCGCTCTTTGTGTTCCATGATGGCCCGCCCTATGCCAACGGCAATATCCATATCGGCCATGCCCTCAACAAGATCCTCAAGGATTTCGTCGTCCGCTCGCAGCAAATGATGGGCAAGGACGCCCGCAATGTGCCGGGCTGGGACTGTCACGGCCTGCCTATCGAGTGGAAGGTCGAGGAAGAATACCGCGCGAAGGGCATCGACAAGGACACAGTGCCGGCCGCAGAATTCCGCGCGCGCTGCAGGGCTTATGCCGAGCACTGGATCGGCGAGCAGAAGCGGGAGTTCATCCGGCTGGGCTGTGTAGGCGATTGGGACCACGCCTATAAGACGATGAGCTTTGACGCCGAAGCGCAGATCGTGCGCGAAATCCTGAAATTCAAGGATAATGGCCTGTTGTATCGCGGCTCCAAGCCCGTGATGTGGTCCATCGTCGAGAAGACTGCGCTCGCTGAGGCTGAGGTCGAATATCAGGAGAAAAAGAGCCCGCAAATCTGGCTTCGCTTTCCAGTGATCGATGGCCCCGCGCAATTGAGGGGTGCAGACGTGGTGATCTGGACGACCACGCCGTGGACTATCCCTGCGAACCGCGCGATCGCGTTCTCGACGCGGATCGCCTATGGCCTCTATGAAGTCGCATCGGTTTTAGAAGGGTCGCTCGCGACGCCCGGTTTGCGCCTGGTATTGGCGGACAAACTGGCCGAAGATGTCGGCAAGGGCGCGAAGGCGACGTTGATGCGCCTCCAAGACGCTGGACCGCTGACCGGCCTCGTCTGCGCGCATCCATTGCGTGGGATGGGTTATGACTTCGACGTGCCCCTTCTGGCCGGCGAGCATGTCACTGATGACACCGGCACGGGCTTCGTCCATACCGCCCCGGGCCACGGCCTTGATGACTTCTGGCTGTGGATGTCCAACCCGCAAGTACACCCGAAAACGGGCGACGTGGTACCGCACACCGTCGACGCGGATGGCAGTTTCTTTGCGCATGTGCCCCTCTTTGTGGGCAAGCGAATCTTGACACCGGATGGCAAGGACGGCGACGCCAATGGCGCGGTGATCCGTGAGCTGATCAATGCGGGCAAGCTTTTGGCCAAGGGTACGTTCACGCACCAATATCCGCATTCCTGGCGGTCCAAGGCGCCGCTCATCTTCCGCAACACGCCGCAATGGTTTCTGGCGATGGACCGTGACTTTACGGCCGCAGGGGCGACGGGCTCACTGCGGGAGCGTGCGCTGGCAGAGATCAAGAACACGAAGTGGATCCCGCCTCAGGGCGAGAACCGGCTGAGCGCCATGGTCAAGGACAAGCCCGACTGGGTCTTGTCGCGTCAGCGCGCCTGGGGTGTGCCAATCGCCGTCTTTGTCCGCAAGGCCGATGGCACGGTCTTGAGCGACCCGGAGGTCGATCACCGGATCGCCGAAATCATCGAGCGCGAAGGGGCGGACGCCTGGTATGCGCGCCCACCTGCGGATTTCCTCGGCAACAACCACAATGCCAGCGACTTCGAGAAGGTCGACGATATTCTCGATGTGTGGTTCGAGAGCGGCTGCACGCATGCCTATGTCCTCGAAGGGCAAATGGGTCTCAAGGATGTGCAGGCGGACCTCTATCTCGAAGGCTCCGACCAGCATCGCGGCTGGTTTCAGTCCTCCCTGATCGAGAGTGTTGGCACGCGCGGCCGCGCGCCGTTCAAGGCCGTCTCGACGCATGGCTTCACCTTGGATGAGCAAGGTCGGAAAATGTCCAAATCTTTGGGCAATACGGTCGAGCCTGCGCAGGTCATGAAGCAATATGGCGCCGACATTCTGCGCCTGTGGGTTGCCTCCACCAACTATACCGAGGATCAGCGCGTAGGGCCGGACATCCTCAAGGCGGTTGCCGAGAACTACCGCAAACTCCGCAACACAATCCGCTATATCCTCGCCAATTTGAAAGACTGGCGCGAGGACGAGCGCGTAGCACCCGATCAGATGCCCGAGCTTGAACGCTGGGTCTTGCACCAGCTGCATGTGTTGGACGGCGAGGTGCGTGGCGCCTATGGGGCTTATGACTTCAACGGTGTGTTCACCGCGCTCAGTGCGTTTGCCAATGCGGATTTGTCAGCGTTCTATTTCGACATTCGCAAGGACGCGCTCTATTGCGATCCGCCCACGAGCCTTAGGCGCCGTGCGGTTCGCACCGTCCTCGATGAGTTGTTCAACGCTTTGACGGCCTGGCTCTCGCCCATCTTGTGCTTCACCATGGAGGAGGCTTGGGCGACGCGGCACGGGGCCGAGGCCGCCAGCGTCCATCTGCGCCAATTCCCGACGATTCCTGACAACTGGTCCAATCCGGAGTTGAACGCCCGGTGGAAGCGCATTCGCGATCTCAGGCGTGTCGTTACAGGTGCGCTTGAGCTTGCCCGCGCGGAGAAGCGCATTGGCTCGAGCTTGGAAGCCGCCCCCGTGCTTTATGTCGAGGACCCGGCGGACTTGACATTGTTCCAGAGTGTGGACTTCGCGGAGCTTGTGATTACTTCAGGCGGGAAGGTGATGACCGGCGCGGGACCAGACACAGCCTTCCGTTTGGCCGATGTGAAAGGGGTGAGCGCCATGTTCGAACGCGCAACGGGTCAGCGCTGCGAGCGTTGCTGGCGCGTCCTGCCAGAAGTCGGCACGCTTTCGGGTGCGAGCGATATCTGCCATCGCTGCCATGACGCGGTGAAAGGCCATGAGTGAGGGCGGACTCAATCCCTTGCTGCGGCGTAGCATGATGATCGTCGCCCTCGTCTTTGTGCTGGATCAGGCCACAAAGCACTTTGTGCTGTATGGTCTTGACTTCATCAGCCAGCCAGAAGGCTACCGTATCGCGGTTATGCCGTTCTTCGATCTGGCGATGGTGTGGAACCGCGGCATCTCCTACGGTCTGTTGCAGGCGGGGTCAGCCTTCGAGCGCTGGTTGCTGGTCATCGTCTCGGCTTCGCTCATCGCCGTGTTGGTGTGGTGGCTGCTGACGATCAAGGAGCGCCTGTTGGCCATCGCGATTGCCATGATGATCGGCGGCGCGCTGGGTAATCTGGTCGACCGTGTGCTTTATGGCGCGGTCGCAGATTTCTTTTTGCTGCACGCTTTCAGCTTCGAGTGGTACGTGTTCAATATTGCGGACAGCGCCATCGTTCTGGGTGTTGCGCTGATGGCCTATGATGTCCTATTTCTAAATCGTCCGGCGAAGGACACTGGTTAACACGAGTGGCCGGGCGGGCGGTCTATATGCCGTGCGCCATAATTGTGGCGCAATCCGGGTTCGATCTGATGCGGGCAGAGTTTGCAAAGGTTGGTAGGGCGATGGCGTTGCACCGGCGTGGTTTGGCACTTGGGTTGTGTATCGTGGCGCTTGGTTTGGCCGGTTGCTCAACCGTCCGCGACGAAATGGGCCTTGGCCGGTCCAAGCCTGATGAATTCTCGGTTGTGCCTCGCGCACCCCTTGCAATGCCCCCGGATATGTCGGCGCTGCGGTTGCCGTCCCCTGGCGCGCCCCGGCCGCAGCAATTGAGCCCCGCAGGCGAGGCCAAGGCCGCCTTGTCGCAAACGCGCGGTGCTGTGGCGACGCCGGCCTTTGGTGCGACCGTGTCGGCGGGGGAGCGTGCGCTCATTGACTCTGCTGGCGCCATCAAGACGGACGGCAAGGTCCGCAACGAAATGGCCGAAGAATTGCGCGAGCAGCGCGCGCCAAAGTCCATCACGGAGCGGGCGCTCTTCTGGCGCGGGTCCGAGGAGGAAGTTTGGGTGGTTGACGCTGCCGCCGAGGAGCGCCGCATACAGCGCGCGCAACGCTCCGGCGAAGTGGTGACGGGCAAGGGCACCCCGATCATTGAAAAGTCCACCGAGAAGGGCTTGATTGGCCGCGTGTTTTAGGACGTGATCGCCCCCGAAATCGCGGGAGCGCAGGATGTCCATTGACGTCAGCATAAGGTTGGGTACGGGCGACGCCGCCATCGCTGCGGAATACACGCGCGTACGTGAACAGCTGCCCCAGGCACTGCGCGCGGTGCAGGTGTTAGCAGAGCAGGGCCTGCCGCATTTCAAACTGCCTTCGCAGACAGGTGATTTGGCGGATATTGCAGCTCTTGCAGGTGGGCTGACGGATGGTGCCAAAGACCTCGTGATTCTGGGCATCGGCGGATCCAGTCTGGGCGCTAAAGCCCTGTGCCAGCTGGCCGGGTGGGGCACGCCCGCGCAGCCCAGCCTGAAAGACAGGCCACATCTGCACTTTGTCGAGAATTTGGATGGGCGCAGCCTGGCGGGCTTGTTGTCGGGGCTCGATCCTGCGGCCACAAAGGTTCTCGCGGTCTCGAAATCGGGCTCAACTACCGAAACACTAGCGCAGCTCTTAATCGTGGCCGCTTGGGCCAGTGCGCGCGGTGCCGATCTCGCCCGGCACTGCGCGGTGATCGCAGAGCCTGGTAACAATGCGTTGCGCCAATGGGCTCAGATGACCGGCTGCCCGGTCATGGACCATGACCCTGCCTTAGGCGGGCGGTATTCCGTGTTGAGCTGCGTGGGCCTTGTCCCTTCTGCCGTTGCAGGGCTCGACATTCGGGCGATTCGCCATGGTGCGGCGCAAGCCTTGGCTCCTTTGCTGGCACTCGACGAGGGCTCATCTTGGGCCCAAGGTGCGGCGCTGAATATGGCTGCGATGGCGTGCGGCCGCTCGCAGAGCGTGCTTTGGGCCTATGCCGACCGGCTAGAAAAGCTCACCCTATGGTGGCGCCAGCTGTGGGGTGAAAGCTTGGGGAAGCAGGGCAAGGGTTCTACACCGATTAATGCACTCGGTCCCGTCGATCAGCATTCGCAGCTGCAACTGTATCTGGACGGACCCAATGACAAGCTGATCACAATCATCACCACACAAGATGGGGACGATTTGGCCGTGCCCGCTGACGCCGCTGGGCGAATCGGGCAATCCTTGTTGGGCGGCCGCACGGTGGCCGAGATCGTGAACGCGCAGGCACGCGCGACGGCGGAGGCGCTCGTTCGTGCTGGACGGACGGTTCGCGTCATCCATGTGCCACGATTGGGCGAGCAAGCGATGGGCGCACTGATGATGCATTTCATCTTGGAGACCTTGGTGACCGCGCAGCTTTTGGGGGTCGATCCCTTTGACCAGA
>DMER01000089.1:51203-52643 GCA_003451645.1 Alphaproteobacteria bacterium
GGGTCGATCCCTTTGACCAGCCAGCGGTGGAGCTTGGTAAGGTGCTGACCAGGTCATACCTCTCAGGCAGCGCATGACGATCCGCAAGCTGTCCGGCACCACGGTCAACCGGATCGCGGCCGGAGAGGTGATCGAACGCCCGGCCGCCGCGCTGAAAGAGCTGGTCGAGAATGCGATCGATGCGGGCGCCACCGCGATCTCGATTGCCATGACCGAGGGCGGGGTTAGTTTCCTCAAGGTCGCCGACAACGGTGTGGGTATGGCGCCGGCCGAACTTGAACTGGCGATCGAGCGCCACGCGACATCGAAACTGCCTGTCTCCCGCGAGGGCGAGGACGATCTGACCAATATTCTGACGCTGGGGTTTCGCGGCGAGGCCTTGCCCTCGATCGGGTCGATCGCCAGGCTTACCATCACAAGCCGCAAGGCGGACGCCAACGGGGCCTTCGCAATTCAGGTTTCGGGCGGAGAGGTCGACGGTCCGCGACCTGCGCCATTCCCGCTTGCCTCCGCGCATGGCACCATCGTCGAAGTGCGCGACCTGTTCTTCGCGACGCCAGCACGGTTGAAATTCCTCAAGAGTGCGCGCGCTGAAGCTGCTGCCTGCACCGAGGTCGTCCGCCGTCTGGCCCTGGCGCGGCCGGACATCGGTTTCACGCTGGACAGCGAGGAGCGTACAGTCTTTCGCAGCCAGCCTGAGACGGGGGAGCTGATCGATGGCGGATTGCAGCGCTTGCGCAAGCTGCTTGGCGCCGCCTTTGGTGACAATGCGCTGGTCATCGAGTCGGCGCGGGAGAATGTCCGGCTGTGGGGCTTTGCGGGCTTGCCTGCAGCGGCGCGCGGGACGGCAGGGCAGCAATATCTGTTTGTGAATGGCAGGCCCGTCAGGGACAAATTGCTGATTGGGGCTTTGCGCGCGGCCTATCAGGATGTTTTGGCGCGCGACCGCCATCCGGTCGTCGCCTTGTTCGTCGAACTGCCGCCGTGGGAGGTGGACGTCAATGTTCACCCAGCCAAGACCGAGGTCCGCTTCCGCGATGCCGGCCTGATCCGTGGGCTGATTGTCTCGTCGTTGCGCAGTGCCTTGGCGCAAGCGGGTGTGAGGCCGGCCACGACATTGACGCAAGCGGCGTTGGAGCGCATCGCGGTCGGTCAGGCACTCAATCTAACGCCTCAAGGAATACCACAATCACGCTATCCGATGCTGCACGAGCCAGCACCTGCGCCGCCGCCACGGCTGAGCCTGATTGATGGCGGTGCGCAGGATTGGCGGCCTGAGGCGAGGGCGGCAGTCGCGCCGGAGGCCCGCGCGCCGGAACAAAGCGATCATCCCTTGGGCGCTGCGCGGGGCCAGGTTCACGGCACCTATATCATCGCACAAACGGCGGACGGCATCGTCATCGTTGATCAGCATGCGGCGCATGAGCGCCTCGTCTATGA
>DMER01000089.1:52872-53233 GCA_003451645.1 Alphaproteobacteria bacterium
TGAAGGCCCATCTACAGGCCAGCGGCGTGCAGCGTCAGACCTTGCTGATCCCGGAAATCGTGGAAATGGACCCGGCGGATGTGGCGCGTGTTGCCGCCCGCGCGTCTGACCTGGAGGCCTTGGGCCTGACCGTAGAAGCCTTTGGGCCAGATGCCCTGATCGTGCGCGAGACGCCAGCCATGCTGAAGCGCCTCGATGTGCAAGCGCTCTTGCGCGATCTGGCGGATGAATTGGCAGAGTGGGACGCGACAACTGTACTTGCGGACCGCCTGCACGAGGTGTGCGCGACCATGGCGTGTCACGGTTCGGTGCGGGCGGGGCGGGCACTGACGCCGGATGAGATGAACGCGCTGCTGCGCGA
>DMER01000089.1:53478-54626 GCA_003451645.1 Alphaproteobacteria bacterium
CAGTGCAACCATGGCCGCCCGACCTTTGTCGCCCTCAAACTGGCCGACATTGAGCGCCTGTTCGGCCGGAAATAACCCCGGTCACCTGTACCGGTAAAACGCGACCTGCGTGTCGCCGTAGATACGCTGATCCAAGAGGGCAAAACGATCCGGCGCGGCCAAGGCTTGATCCGCGGCCTCTTCCAGGATCACCAGAGCCCCCTCGGCGATCCAGCCGCCCGCGGCTGCTGTGGCCAGCGCGCGGCCGCCCAGCCCCTGACGATAGGGCGGATCGGCGAAGACAAGATCGAAGGCGTCACCAGCATTGGCAGGCTTCTCACTGAGCGCTGCCGCATCACGGCGCCAAATCTTGGTGACGCCTGTCAGGTTCAAGGCCTCGACATTGCGCCGGATGATGGCCCGCGAATCGACGCTGTCATCAATGAGCAACGCAAAGGCCGCCCCGCGCGACAGGGCCTCGATAGAGAGCGCGCCAGTGCCCGCAAAGAGGTCGAGCACACGGGCACCCTCAAGGTCAAAGCCCTCAACGCCGCCATGGGCCATGATGTTGAACAGGGCCTCGCGCACTTTGTCGGAGGTTGGCCGCACGCGGTCATCCTTGGGCCCGAAGAGAGCGCGGCCTTTGAGCGTTCCGCCGACAACCCGCATCAGGCGCGGTCCTTGGACGCGGGCTTGGGCAGGGCTGCCTTGATAGCCCGGGCGGGGATTTCCTCCACCATCCCCGGTTCCAACTGCCCCAAGTGGAACGGGCCAAAGGACACGCGGATCAGACGGGACACGCGCACGCCCAAATACTCCATCAATTTGCGTACCTCCCGGTTCTTGCCTTCGCGGATCGCAACCGTCACCCACGGGTAGATCTCATGCGGTCGGTCAATCTTGGCCTCCACCTCGCCATATTTGACGCCATCGATTTGCACCCCTTTGCGGATGCGCTCGAGGTCCCGGTCCTCCAACCGCCCGAAGAGCCGTGCGCGGTAGCGCCGGATCCAGCCCGAGGCTGGCAACTCCAATCTCCGCGCCAGGGCCCCATCATTAGTGAGCAGCAGCAACCCTTCAGAATTGAAGTCGAGCCGCCCCACCGAGATTACACGCGGCAGATTGGCGGGCAGCTTTGAGAAGACGGTTGGGCGCCCCTCAGGGTCCTT
>DMER01000089.1:54831-61041 GCA_003451645.1 Alphaproteobacteria bacterium
GCCCCTCAGGGTCCTTGTGAGAGGTCACAAGGCCGGTAGGCTTGTGATAGCGCCAGAGCCTGGAGGGCTCATGTGCGCCAACCAGCTTGCCATCGACCGTGATTACGTGGCCGGCAGCGACCTTAAAGGCTGGCGTGGTCAGTACAGCGCCATCAACGCTGACCCGGCCCTCGGCGATCAAGCGTTCCACGTCTCGCCGGGACGCGATGCCGGCACGCGCGAGGTGTTTGGCGATACGGTCGCCGCCACCCTCGGCTTCGGGAGTGGGGGATGTTGGGGTCTTGGGCTTGATCTGGCGCCGTTGAGTCTTTTCCGTCATGGTGGTGTGTCATAGCAGAACTTCTGAGCGGAGCCACCGCCTTGCACTCAGACTTCTTGGCGCTTGCCTTTTTAGAGGCGCAAACCGCGGCCCAACGTGAGGAGGTGCCGGTCGGCGCGGTCCTCATGGCGGCCGATGGGACCTTGCTGGCGGCGAGCGGGAACCGCATCGTTGAATTGCGCGATCCGACGGCTCATGCCGAAATCCTCGTGATCCGTGCTGCGGCCGCGAAACTGGGCACCGAGCGGCTTGTGGGGAGTTCGCTCTATGTGACCTTAGAGCCCTGTGCGATGTGCGCAGGCGCCATCTCCATGGCCCGGATTGCCAAGGTCGTCTTTGCCGCCAAAGACCCCAAAGGTGGCGCGGTTTTGCACGGCCCCAAATTCTTCGAGCAACCGACCTGCCACCATCGCCCGCAGATCGTGCATGCCGAGGGCGAATGGGAGTCCAAATCGGCGCAGGTGTTGCGCGAATTTTTCCGGGCCAGACGCTCCACTTTGCGGCTGGACGAGGAGGCGAGCCTCGGGTCTAGTACTGACATTTAGTCACCAGCCAGACCATTAGGAGCCAGACCATGAGCGCGGCCCCAGAAATCGAACGCTTCCCCGGATTTACCCGTGGGCGGATCGACGATGAGATCGTCAATCCGGAACTCTACGCCAATGAAGACGAGATCCATGCGGTCTATACGAAATTGCGGCACGAGGACCCGGTCCATTGGACCGAGCCGCATGGCTTTCGGCCATTCTGGTCCATTACGAAGAATGCGGACATCCTGGAAATCGAGCGGCAGCCCGGCATTTTCGTCAACCGCCTCCGGACTTACCTCTCGCCCATCTCGGGCGAGCAATGGGTGCAGTCGATCACTGGTGACACGCATCTGTTCCGCACGCTGGTCGATCTCGATGACCCGACACACATGAAGCTGAGGGCCCTGACGCAAGGTTGGTTCATGCCGGCCAATCTCAAAAAGCTCGAGGCCCGCATTGCGCATATCGCCAAGGACCATGTCGACCGGATGGAGGCGCTGGGCGGGGAGTGCGACTTCGTCAAGGAAGTGGCACTCTGGTACCCTTTGCGTGTGATCATGACCATTTTGGGCGTGCCGCCGGAGGACGAGCCCTTCATGCTCAAGATGACGCAAGAGATATTTGGGCCGGGCGATCCTGATGTTGCCGCTCAGACAGAGCATAAGGCGGACAGTGCGGGCTTTCTGGGCGAGGCTGACCGCGGCGTCGATTTGGCGCAAACCGCCATGGCGCTATATGAGTATTTCGGTAAACTGACCGCCGACCGCCGCGCCAATCCAAAGGACGACGTGTCCTCCATCATCGCCAATGGCATGATTGACGGCGCCCCCATCGGTGACCGGGAGGCGATGAGCTATTACATCATCGTCGCGACAGCTGGCCACGACACCACAAGTTCATCAGCCGCCGGAGGATTGCTTAAGCTGATCCGCAATCCTGAGCAGATGAACAAACTCAAGGCCAATATGAACCTGCTGCCCAATGCGGTGGAGGAGATGATCCGCTGGGTGACCCCGGTCAAACATTTCATGCGCACGGCGACGCAGGACTATGAGCTGCGCGGCAAGAAGATCAGAGCGGGTGATGGAGTTTGCCTATTCTACTGGTCCGGTAATCGCGACGAGGACGTCTTCGAAGAGCCGTTCAAGTTCAAGGTCGACCGCGAAGTGATGTCAAAGCATGTGGCCTTTGGCCATGGCGTGCATCTGTGCCTGGGCATGCATCTGGCCCGCATGGAGATCAAGGCGCTGTTTGCTGAGTTGTTGCCGCGGCTGAAACACATCGAGTTGGCGGGCATGCCGCGCAACACCCGCGCCAACTTCGTCAGCGGGCTGAAGACCTTGCCAGTGCGTTATGAGTTCGGCCGCTGAGAACATAGATTAGAGATCAGAAGAGCAAAGGAGGACACGACGATGGATTTTGACTACTCACCCCGCCAGAAGGAGTGGATGCGCCGCGTTGGCGAATTCATGGACCGCCACATCTATCCCGCCGAAGAGGTCTTCGCGAAACAAATGGCCGAGGCGCGCGAGAAGGGCAATCCCTGGATCGTTGTGCCTGTGGTCGAAGACCTAAAAGCCAAGGCCAAAGCGGCTGGTTTGTGGAACCTGTTCTTGCCCGAATCCTCGCATGGCGCAGGTCTCAGCAATCTGGAATATGCGCCCCTGTCCGAGATGATGGGGCGCGTGGGCTTCGCGTCCGAGGTCTTCAATTGCTCCGCACCCGACACAGGCAACATGGAAGTCTTTGAGCGCTATGGCCAGGAGTGGATGAAGGAGAAATATCTCAAGCCGCTGCTCGCGGGCGAGATCCGTTCGGCCTTTATCATGACGGAACCTGAGGTCGCCTCCTCGGACGCCACAAACATCCGCACGCGGATCGAGCGGCAGGGTGATCACTATGTGATCAATGGCCGCAAATGGTGGTCCTCGGGCGTGGGCGATCCGCGCTGCAAGGTCATGATCGTGATGGGCAAGACCGATCCGGGCGCTGACAGATACCGGCAGCAAAGCCAAATCCTGGTGCCGATGGATGCACCGGGCGTGAAGGTCGTCCGTATGCTGCCCGTCTTTGGCTTTGACGATGCCCCGCATGGCCACGCGGAAATCGTCTTTGAGAATGTGAAGGTCCCGGCCGAGAACATCATTTTGGGCGAAGGGCGCGGCTTTGAGATCGCGCAAGGGCGCTTGGGGCCGGGCCGCATCCATCACTGCATGCGCACGATTGGCGTCGCCGAGCGGGCGCTGGAGAGCATGTGCAAGCGCCTGATGTCGCGTGAGGCCTTTGGCAAGAAGATCGCCGAGCACTCGATCTGGGAGCAGCGGGTGGCGGAGGCACGGATCAACATTGACATGTGCCGCCTGCTGACGCTTAAGGCTGCCGATATGATGGACAAGGCTGGCAACAAGGTCGCGCGCACCGAGATCGCGATGATCAAAGTGGCAGCGCCGCGCATGGCCCTGCAGGTCATTGACGATGCGATCCAGGCATGGGGCGGTGCGGGTGTCACCACCGATCCGGGCCTTGCAAAAATGTACTCTGGGATCCGGACGCTGCGTCTGGCCGACGGTCCGGACGAGGTCCACAACCGGACAATCGCGCGGCTTGAGTTCGGCAAATACTCCAACGTGATGCGGCACGAGGCGGCGGAGTAATAACGGCTGAACGATTATTGGGCGCTGCCGCTGCAACAGCGGTGGCGCCTTTTCTATGCGGCGCTTGCTGTATCCGTGCTGGTCTGCGGTTTGTCCGCAGGCAGAGTAACCGTGACGGTGGTCCCTTGACCTTCCAGGCTTGCGATCTCGAGAGAGCCGCCATGCAACTGGGCGAGAGACTTGACAAGCGCCAGGCCAAGACCCGATCCACCTTGCGACCGGCTGGCCTCATTTTGGGCCTGCTCGAAGGGCTGACCCAGGCGCGGCAGCATCTTTGCGGGTATGCCGATGCCGGAGTCCTCAATGACGATTTGCACATTTGCGCCCTCAAGCGCAATGCGTGCCTTGACACCGCCCTTGGAGGTGAACTTGACAGCATTGGTGAGAAGGTTCAGCAGAATCTGTTTGACCGCCCGCTGATCGGCGCGAAAGCGGAAGTCCGCAGGCTGAACATCGAGTTCCAGGACCAAGCCCTTCTCTTCCGCACGCCTGGAGACAATCCGCACGCACATGGCCGCGAGCTCTTGGACGGCAATGTCTTCGTAGTGGAGTTCGAACTTGCCGGCCTCGATCTTTGACATGTCGAGCAGGTCATTGATCAGATCAAGGAGCAAGGTGCCGGACTCGTTGATGAGGTTGGCATAGTCGATATAGCGCTCGCTGCCCAAGGGCCCAAAAAGCTCCTTATTCAGAATATCCGAGAACCCGATAATGGCGTTGAGCGGTGTGCGCAGCTCGTGGCTCATATTAGCGAGGAAGCGCGTCTTGGTCTGGCTTGCGGCTTCGGCATGCTCGCGCTGACGGGTGAGTTCGTCCTCGACCGCCTTGCGCTGTGTGATGTCGCGCGACACCGAGATTGCCCCTTTGACCAGTCTTTGCGGCCCTTCAAAGATGAAGCGGGTCGTCGACTCCATCCAGACATAGTGCCCCGCCTTATGCCGTGCACGGAAGGCATAGGTGACCTGTTCGCCTGTCCGCCTGGCGTGATTGACGGCGGCCATGGCGCTCTCCAGATCTTCCGGATGCGTCCTATCCCAGGGCGTGACGCCCAAATAGGAGTCAACCTCAAAGCCCAGAACACGAGTAACGGCAGGGGAAATAAAGACGACCGCGCCCGAAGGGCCGTGCTGGCAGATGATGTCGCTCGCCTCATGCGACAAAAGCCGGTAGGTCTCCTCCGAGGCTTTGAGGGCCTCCTCTGCCGCCACCTTGTCTGAGACGTCCTGGACCACGCCCATCAGGGCGCTCGCCTCGCCATCAGGCCCGAGCTCCACCAAACCGAAAGTGTCGAAGTGACACACCGCGCCCCCAGGAGTGAGGCCCCGATTGCGGTAGAAGAAGGGCTCTTTCATGACCATCGCACGTTTGATGGTTTGGAGCACTTCGTCCCGGTCGTCTGGGTGAATGCGGTCAAACAGCCATTCCGGGCGGGCCTCGACACTGCCGGGCTCCAGGCAAAGCAGGGCATACATGCCGGGCGACCAGAACTGGCGGCCACTATGCGCCTCGGTCCGCCAATAGCCAATTCGCGCTGCCTGCTCCACCGCGGCGAAGCGCTGCTGCATGGTCTCTATGGCTGCGAGCAGCGACGGCGCTGAACCCGGCCCGGACGTGGTAGAAGCCGCTGACACCGTGATGACCACCCAACCCCAAAGCCCGCCGGGCGTGGCGGGTACCTCCGCACCTTAAGGCCAGTCCTCTTAAACAAGCTCTAAAGCGCGACAAGCGGCTGGGCTGCAGGTTGATGATTGATCTGCGTTCAAGCGGCGCCGGCGCGTTGGGCGAATTGCCAGCCGAGCTCAGCCAAGGGCCGGACATTGGCCGCCGTCTGGCGCGCATGCTCGCTGGAGGCTGTGCCGTCACGCACACGCCCAGCGATGCCTTGGAGGATGCCTGCGATCCGGAAGAAATTATAGGCGAAGTAATAGTCGATATGCTCGATCCCCTTTCGGCCCGTCTGAGTACAGTACATGGCCACATACTCCTCCTCGGTCGGGATGCCGAGCGCACGCAGATCTGCACCCGCCAGGCTGCCCGTGCCGCCGCCCGTGCCGCCCGCGGGCATGCGCCATTGCATGATGTGATAGGTGAAGTCGCCCAAGGGATGCCCGATCGTGCACAGCTCCCAATCGAGCACCGCCAGGATCCGCGCCTCCGTCGGGTGCAGGATCATGTTGTCGAGGCGGTAATCGCCATGGACGATGGACTCAGACTGATCGTCGGGAATGTTCTTAGGGAGCCACTCGATCAGGCGGTCCATCTCGGGCACGGTTTCGGTCTCGCTGAGCTTGTACTGCTGCGTCCAGCGCGAAATCTGGCGCGCGAAGTAGTTGCCCGGCTTGCCGAAATCCTCAAGCCCGATCGCCTTGTAATCGATGGAGTGCAGCCGCGCCAAGGTCTCGTTCATGGCGTCATAGATGGCGTGGCGCTCGCGCGGGGTCATGCCGGGCAGCATCGGTTCCCACAGGATGCGGCCCTCGACGCAATCCATCACATAGAACATTGTGCCGGCGATGCTCTCATCCGTACAGAGATGATAGGGGCGGGGCACGGGAAAGCCGACCTTATGGAGCGCGCTGATCACGCGGAACTCCCGGTCGACGGCATGCGCGGAGGGCAGGAGCTTGCCCGGCGGCTTGCGGCGCAGCACATAGCGCTGCCCTGGCGTCACCAATTGATAGGTGGGGTTGGACTGCCCGCCCTTGAA
>DMER01000089.1:61275-61449 GCA_003451645.1 Alphaproteobacteria bacterium
GACTGCCCGCCCTTGAACTGGCGTAAGGTCAGGGGCCCGCGAAACCCCTCCACATGGGCCGCCAGATAGGCCTCCAGCCGCCCCACATCGAGCATATGGGCCGCGCCCACCTCCTTGGTGCCGCTGAACTGCTCTTGGCGGGAGGGGGCGGGTTCGCTCATGGGATGCGGCTCC
>DMER01000056.1 GCA_003451645.1 Alphaproteobacteria bacterium
CGCCATGTGGATGGCCACCATCAAGGTCGAATCAGGCCCTCAAGCTTTGCGCGAGTTGCAATCGCACATCCCGTTTGCGTTGCAGTAGCACGCTTGCAACCATCAAGCATTAACCAGCCTTAGCGTGCAAACACCATCCCGTCGTCCGCGAACGCCTTGAATTCCAAGACGTTTCCCGACGGATCGCGCACGAAGAGCGTCGATTGCTCGCCGGGCTCACCTATAAAACGCGTCTTGGGTTTTACCAGGAACTCAACATCCGCTTGCTTTAGAATTTCTGCTATTTTCTGCCAATTTTCAGGTGTCAAGATGACACCGAAGTGCCGCACGGGAATATTATCGCCGTCGACAAGATTTTGTCCTTCCCCCGAGGGGCTGGGGTTGCTCAAATGGGTGACGATCTGGTGTCCGAAGAAGTCGAAGTCGACCCATTCGGGACTGGACCGTCCCTCCGGACACTTCAGGATTCCGCCATAGAACGCCCGCGCTGCCTGCAGATCATGCACCGGGAAGGCTAGATGGAATCGGGGAAGGGTGGGAACCATAGGTGCGGGACCGGCCGTTTGCTTGCGATGTGAGACTGGAGTGACGAACTTTGGGTGTGAAGAAGCTATCGCGCAATGACTTATTGCGGATCGACGGGAAGAGAGTGCCCGTCGCAATCCGTCTCAATCCTCGTGCGCGCCGTTTGATCGTGAAGGTGCACCCGTCGACAGGCGAAGTCGCTGTTGTGGCTCCGCATGAGCGCTCAATTAGCCGCGCAATCGAGTTCTTGCGGCGCGAGCGGGATTGGATAGCGGTGCGTCTCGCGCAGATCCCTGAGCGCGTGGCGCTGGAACCAGGCTCAGTCGTTCTTTTCAAGGGGCAGGAGTTCGTCATTCGCAATGCGCCCGCTCAAGGGCGCGGCCCGGTCTGGATCGATGGCGAGGCCTATCGTCCAACCTTACGCGTTTCTGGTGCGCCGGAGCATACGCCGCGCAGGGTTGAGGACTGGCTCAAGAAGCAAGCCCGGTCCGTGCTGCAACGCCGCGTCGCTTATTTTGGTGCGGAACTGGGCGTCAATTATGGCCGTATCAGTGTGCGCGATGCGTCCAGCCGGTGGGGCTCCTGTTCCACCAGTGGCAATCTGTCCTTCAGCTGGCGGCTTATCATGGCACCGCCCTTTGTGCTCGACTATGTTGCGGCGCATGAAGTGGCGCATCTGCGCGAGATGAACCATAGCCCGAGGTTCTGGCGGCTCGTCGACCGGCTGGTGGGCGAAAGTGCGCAGGCTGCGCAAGAGTGGCTGCGCAATCATGGCGCAAGTCTTCACAAATTCAGCTTGGCCAAGGGTCTCGGTGACACTGGCGCTGACGGTCACGCCTGACGCTTCGGGCCTTAAAGCCGGCCGCTAAAGGGCTCCGGCACGACCCGGCGTTCACCAACCTGCACGCCTGCCCAGTTCTTCACCGGGCCATGCATCAGGTTGCGAGCCACAGGGTTGTCCGGATCGAGGACCCCGAGCTGGATCAAACTGGCAGCCATAATCGCTTCTGAGGCTCTGGTCGCGCCGTCCTCGACCTTCAGCGCAACGCCCAGGCCCCGCTCAGGCAAGATAGCCACGAAGAAGCCTTCGGCGCCTGTTTTCACAACAACACCGCCTTGGCATGCACGAATAAGGCCCGCGCAGGCGCGATCTGTGCCAGACATCAATTCGGGATGCGCCTTCATCGCCGAGAGCAATCGCTGCCCGGCGCGGGCGCGCTCTGGACCTTGGCCTGCACCTGAGGCCAGCCTCGCCATCGCGCCAGCCCAAACGCCCAAGGGCAAGGCGAAGTTGGGAGCGGAGCACCCATCAATGCCGGTCGACCAGTAACCAACAGGTACCTGACTTATACTGGCAAGTGCATCCATCACTGCGAGCTGAACAGGATGGTGTGTCTCCAAATAGCCTTCAAAGGGCGCGGAGATGTGCCGGGCATAGCTCAAGAACCCGGTGTGTTTGCCGGAGCAGTTGTTATGGATTCGGCGTGGCCGGTCCCCATTGCGCACCAATACATCGCGAGCGTAATCGGCATATGGATAATGGGCGCCGCAGCCGAGGTCCGCATCTGTTGCCCCTATCAGGCCCAGCCAAGAGCCGATCCGGCCTACATGCATGGCCTCGCCAGAATGCGACGCACAGGCCAGCGCCAAGTGCTCGGAGGTGAGCCCAAAAGCATCCGCGGCGCCGCTTTCGACGAGCGGCAGTGCCTGGATCATCTTGATGGCCGACCGCGGGAACACCACTCTGTCGGTGTCGCCCCATTGCGCGATCAAGCGCCCCGTTGAGTCGGCGACGGCAATTGCGGCCCGGTGGACACTTTCGACCACGTCACCGCGTGTAACTTCTACGAGAATTGGGTTCGACATAAGGGGGATGTTGCGGCCTCAGCGCCGCCAAGAAAAGAGCCTTTGTGCGATCCCGGTCAGGCCCTCGAATTTGAGTGGGGCCATGGTTACCGCGAAAGCAATGCAAGTGGGGCCAGGTTCGGCCACCGGGCGATGAGAGACCCCTGGGTAACAGATCGCCAAGTCGCCTGGTCCAAATACGCCCATCCTGTCCTTGAAGGCGCCATGCAGCACCAAGGTCAACTCCACCCCGCCATGTCCGTGCCTGGGCGATCCGTGACCTGGCTGGATCTTCAGGAGCTGAGGCGTTTCACCGGCTTGAGTGGCGCCAGCGATCTCCAAATCGAGGGTGCGCAAACCGGGACCTGCAAACGCCCATGGGCGCCGCGCTCTCGCCTCACGAAACGCTGACTGCAGAGCTTCAGGGAGATATGCGGCATCGGGATCGGCCTCTGCGTGGCGTGGTGCCGCTGCCGGTTCTTGCTCGATCTCCATCAGCAGCCGCGCGAAGATCGCATCATCTGCGGCATCTGCTTCAATCGGCAATGCGTCAAGCAAAGCGCCGCCGATAGCGTCTAACTCCTGGCTCGCTTCCTTGCAAAGCGGACAACGCTCGAGGTGCAGGCCGACAGCCAGATGCGCTGCTGGCCCAAGGGTTCCACAGGCATAGGGCTCAATCAGGCCCAAGGGCATGTGCTGCCCGTTCTGAACAGGTTTTGCGCCGCTCACAGATCGTCTCCGTCGATTGATGCCTTTGCCAGAGAACTCCGAAGCCGTCCAAACGCCAGCCGCAAGCGCGACTTGACAGTGCCAAGCGGCAGTTTGCTCTCCTCCGCTATCTCCGCGTGCGTCTTGGCCTTAAAGAAGGCCTCCTGCACCAGCGCGTATTGCTCGGGCGGCAGCGCCTTCAGCGCCTCAGCGATGCGATCCTGACGGTAACTGGCGTTGAGCGGGGCGTCCGCCGCATCATTGCCTTCAGGTACAAAGAAGGGGTCGTTGGGGTCGAAAGCGGGCCGCCTTTCCCGCCTGATGATGTCTATCCGGCGGTTGCGGGCGATTGTGAACACCCATGTGGAGGCGGAGGCCTGCTTGCGATCAAACTGCGCCGCCTTGCGCCAGACCGACAGCATCGCATCCTGCGTGACCTCTTCAGCCTCTGCCTGGCTCGCGCCCAATTTCAGTACATAACCTTTGACCCGCGGTGCAAAGTACCGGAATACCACTGCGAAGGCCCCGCGGTCAGCGCGCGCAGCGATTGCCTCGATCGCATCGGCGAGCGCGTCTTTGCTGGGTTCCGCCGCGTCAGAGGGTGGTGCTTTTTGGATCACAGCCATGGTCCAAGCGTAACATGTGATTGCGGCCGCAGTGCCGGGTCGAAATGACGCTGCACCAGAGCAGGGGCTTCGTCTGGCCAGAAGTCAAGACTTTCACCGTTCCGAGAATGTCTGGGCTGCCGGGCAAAAGGGAACATCCGGGCTGCCAAATGGTTGACAAGACAGGCTTTCAACCGGCTATAAGGAGGGTGTCGTGCGGCGTAAACGGCGCAACCGGTCAGAGGATGGCCACAATGCGCTCTTAAGCTCGCTTTGAGAGAGGTTCGGCATTGCGCCTGTGCGCGGCTTGCGCCGGGACCGTTCATACAGAAGGTTGGACATGGACATTTCGTCGTTTCGGGCACGCATACTCCCACGCGGTCTTGCAGAGGCTGCCCTGGCGCTGGGTTCTCTGGCTGTCGCCGCTGCGGCAACGGCCGCGCCGCAACTGCTGGGCAATTTCGATCGTTGGGATGCCTATAAATCCACCGAGGCGCAAGGCGTCGTGTGCTATGTGGTCGCTGAACCGCAGTCCAAGGAACCCGCAGGCGCCAAGCGCGACCCCGTCTTCCTCGTGATCAACACTTGGCCTGCCAAGAGCATCAAGCATCAGCCTAATGTGCAGATCGGCTATCCGTTCAAGGACGGTAGCGAAGCAAGCGCGCAAGTGGGCTCGGACAAGTTCAGCTTCTTCACACAAGGCGAAAGCGCCTGGATCAAGGCCAATGAAGACGAAGTCCGCTTCGTCGAGGCGCTGAAGAATGGCAGCGAGGTAACGATCCAAGGCGTGTCGCGCCGGGGCACGCTGACGACCGACACCTATGCGCTCAAGGGTATTTCCTCGGCGCTGCAAAAGGCCGAAGAGGCCTGCAAATAGGGCCCGCCAAGCGGCCCTTCGGAGAGAGTGATCGTGCAAAGCTTGATCGGGCTCACCCGCCAGCAG
>DMER01000141.1:0-209 GCA_003451645.1 Alphaproteobacteria bacterium
CCGCGATAGATCACGCCCTTGGTATCGCACAGAATGGCGTTCTCATTGGGCATGCCCATGGCTTTGATCAGTTCGAGGCAAGCGATGCCTGCAGCTCCCGCACCATTGACGACCATCCTGGTCGTCGCAATGTCGCGGCCTGTCAGCGCGATGGCATTGATCAGACCGGCAGCGGTGATGATCGCAGTGCCATGCTGGTCGTCATGAAA
>DMER01000141.1:472-5959 GCA_003451645.1 Alphaproteobacteria bacterium
ATGTCCTCGAGGTTGATGCCGCCAAAGGTTGCCCCCAAAAAACGCACGCAATTGATGAATTCTTCTGTGTCGGAGGTCTCGATCTCAAGATCGATGGAGTCCACATCCGCGAATCGCTTGAAGAGGACCGACTTGCCCTCCATCACCGGTTTGGCGGCCAGCGGCCCCAAGTCACCGAAGCCCAGAATCGCAGTACCATTGGTGATCACGGCAACCAGATTGCCCTTGGAGGTATAATCGTAGACTTTGGCCGGGTCCTCGGCGATTGCGCGCACGGGGGCCGCCACGCCCGGCGAATAAGCCAGCGACAGGTCCCGTTGCGTCGCCATGGGCTTTGAGCTGTGTATTTCCAGCTTGCCGGGTTTGGGGTGCGCGTGAAAAAGAAGCGCTTCCTCATCGGTAAAGGGACGTTTTTGGGACATGGTGTTGGCGAACCTTGTTGGGCGGTCTGAACGGCTGTGGCGTCCTGAGGGACCTGTGGCGCGGGGGCGCGCGCGGTGGGAATGTCCTATCGATACAAGGATCGGGCTATGACGCACAAGGACCGGCGCGCGCCGCTCGATGCTGCGCTGCGGGAGGAGGATGAGGTGCCCTATGAAGTAGGGCCTGTCTCGGCTGTCCCGTCAACGCCGATGATGGCGCAGTATTGGGAGATCAAGACCGCGCATCCCGGTTACCTGCTCTTCTATCGCATGGGCGATTTCTATGAGCTGTTCTTTGAGGACGCAGTCGCTGCGGCGGACGCTCTCGACATCGCACTGACCAAGCGGGGCAAGCATCAGGGCCAAGATATCCCCATGTGCGGCGTGCCTGTTCACACCGCTGAGGCCTATCTCGAACGATTGATCAGGCAAGGCCATCGCGTCGCGATTTGCGAGCAAACCGAAGATCCCGCCCTTGCCAAGAAGCGCGGCGCCAAGGCCGTGGTGGCGCGCGAGGTGGTTCGCCTGGTTACGCCAGGCACACTGACGGAAGACCAGCTTCTTGATCCGCGTACTGCCAATACTTTGGCTGCCGTCGTTTGCGTGAATAAGCAATTTGCGGTGGCGTCTGTCGACATGGCGGGGGGTGCGATCCGTGCCGCCGACGTAAATGCATCGGGCCTGCATGCCGCACTCTCGCGGTTGGCGCCGAGCGAGGTGTTGTTCTCCGACGCGATTACGCAAGATCCGCGTGTCGATCCCTTGGTCAAGCAGTATGGAAAGCGGGCGGCACTGTTGCCTGCTGCTTCGCTGTCACCGGATAGCGGCGCGAGGGCGTTGCGCTCGCTCTATGGTGTCAATTCGATCGACGGTTTTGGCAGTTTTAGCCGGGCGGAGGTCGCCGCAGCGGGGGCCATCGCGCACTATCTAGAGATGACCCAGAAGGGCCGGGTGCCCGCGCTCTTGCCGCCGCAGCGTGAGGCAGACCAGGCGTTCTTGCTCATCGATCCGGCGACGCGGCGTAATCTGGAGCTCACCGAAACGCTCGAGGGCAGCCGCCGCGGCAGCCTATTACACGCGATTGACCGCAGCGTCACGGGGCCGGGCGGGCGCAGGATCGCGCAATGGCTGTTATCGCCACTGACCGAGCCCGAAGCAATCCGCGCGCGGCTGAATGCAGTTCAGCACTTTGCTGACAACGAGAATCTGCGCACCGGCCTGCGCGTGATCCTTGGCCGGGCGCCTGACATGGCGCGCGCGCTCGCGCGGCTGACATTAGGACGCGGCGGTCCGCGGGATCTCGGTGCGTTACGCGATGGGTTGCGTGCTGCATCGCAAGCGGCGGCGCAATTGGCGCAGGCTCAACTTGGCCTCTCAATGCAGCCTGGCCTTGTCGCCGCACTGAAGGATCAAGATGGTCTTTGGTGTACAGAGTTGAATGACTTCTGCAGCGATGTCGAAGCGCTACTGGCGGCGGAGCTGCCTCTGATCGCGAGGGAGGGCGGGTTCATTGCTCCTGGTGCGGATGAAAAGCTCGATGCCGCGCGTGCGCTGCGCGATGACAGCCGCCGGGTGATCGCCGCGCTTGAGGGGCGGTTGCGAGCTGAGACAGGCATTGGCTCCCTGAAAATCAAGCACAATGCCGTGCTGGGCTATTTTATTGAAGTCAGCCAGGGCCAAGCCGACAAGATCAAGAATGATCCGGCGTTTGTACATCGCCAGACAATGGCCGGTGCGATGCGTTTCACGACGGGCGAGCTTTCTGGGCTTGCGTCGCGGATTGCCGACGCGTCAGGGGAAGCGCTTAGTCTGGAAATGGCTCACTTCGAGACCGCATGCGCTAAGGTTCGCGCCTTGGGTGGCAGGATTGCCCAGGCCGCCGATGCTCTGGCAACGTTGGATGCGCTGTGCGGGCTGGCGCAGCTGGCCATTGAGCAGGCATATTGCCGCCCAGTCCTCGATACCAGTCTGCAGTTTCACGTGATGCGCGGCCGCCATCCGACTGTCGAGGCAGCCCTCAAGTCTGACGGCAATCAGGGCTTTGTGCCAAACGATTGTACCTTGTCGCAGGACGGACTTGGGCGCCTTTGGCTTGTTACCGGGCCCAATATGGCGGGTAAGTCGACGTTCCTGAGGCAACAAGCGCTGATTTGCATCATGGCACAAATGGGCTCTTTTGTGCCGGCAGCGTCTGCGCATATTGGCGTTGCAGACAGGCTGTTCAGCAGGGTAGGGGCGGCAGACGATCTGGCCCGCGGCCGCTCCAC
Source organism: Alphaproteobacteria bacterium (assembly GCA_003451645.1). GTDB lineage: Bacteria > Pseudomonadota > Alphaproteobacteria > Micropepsales > Micropepsaceae > DMER01. Next base: position 3,162 of record DMER01000141.1, read on the forward strand.
CTTCATGGTGGAGATGGTCGAGACGGCCACGATCCTCAACCAGGCGACACCGCGCAGCCTGGTCATCCTGGACGAAATCGGGCGCGGCACGGCGACCTATGACGGCCTGTCGATTGCCTGGGCCTGTGTTGAGCATCTGGTCAATGTCAATCAGTCGCGCGCGCTGTTCGCGACCCATTATCACGAACTGACTCAATTGGCGCAGACCTTGCCAAATGTCGCGACCGTGACCGCGCAAGTGAAGGAGTGGAAGGGCGGGATCGTCTTCTTGCACTCCATTGGTCCGGGCGCGGCGGAACGGTCTTATGGCATCCAGGTCGCAAAGCTTGCGGGGCTGCCGCCGGCCGTTTTGCAGCGGGCGCAAGCCATTTTGTCCTCGCTTGAGAAGTCCGGGCGAGCGGGCCGTAAACTCACAGTGGCCGAGGACTTGCCACTCTTTGCGGAGCTGGCTAGGGCGGTCCCAGCGGCGCCTGTGCCATCGGCGGTCGAGGCAGCAGTTCGCGAGGCGGATGTGGATCAATTGACACCTCGTGAGGCTCTGGACCTGCTATACCGCTTGCGGGATATGCTCAAAGACCAAGGATGAACCAGGGGGTAAAGATGTCCGGCTCCGCCGCAAATGCACTGTCTGAGTTTGATTTGCAAACAATGGTCGCGGTCGCTGCGGCCGCAATTTCGCTGGTTGCGGCGCTGATGAGTTACATGATCGCGGGGCGCCAAACCCGCATTGAAGTGCAAAGTTTGAAGCTCGCGACCGATACCGCCATCATCGGGTGGGCCAACCGGTGCCTTGCCTTATTGGCAGAAATCTATGAGTACGCCCGGGCACCCGACAGTGCGCTGTTCCGTGAGCGGAGAATTGAGTATCTTCATATGCTGTCGAGCTTGGTTGATGAGGGGCGGTGGTTCTTCCCCAATGTCGGCAGTAAGGATGGCGACGAGGATAAGGAGCCGGCCTTTCGTGGTCACCGGCAACCCGTCCTGGACGATCTGGTGGCTGCTTATCGTGCGGTGGAGGAACTGCCTCCTGAAGCGTGTGCTGCACGCGTGTATCAGGCCCGGCGCGACTTCGTGTCTGATGTTCAGAAAGTGATCGATCCACATCAGCGCATCAAAGCCCTTGAGCGCTTCTCAAAACTATAGGCAGAGCTTTCGTCACCGATGCTTCAATCGTCACCACCGCGGCCTCCTCTCTATGACATGGCGCTTTTGCGTTCGGCGCTCACCGCAGATGTGCTGTCCAAGGACGTTAGCGGCGCAGATGCGCTGCGGGCGGTGGCGGTTCAGCGCCTGCGGCCCGCGCTGACCGATGGCCGGGCGGCCCTAAAGGCCTGGCTTGAAGCGGGGGCCACGGGTTTGTCGGTTGCGCAAGGCTTGAGCGAGTTGCTCGATCAGCTGATCCAGGTGCTCTACGATTTCACCGTAAAGCATGTCTTTTATGCGCAAAATCCGACGTCTGCGGAGCATTTGGCATTAGTGGCGGTGGGTGGCTATGGCAGAGGCGCGTTGGCTCCCGGTTCCGACATCGATCTGCTTTTCGTCTTGCCTTACAAGCAAACCCCTTGGGGCGAGAGCGTTGTCGAGTTCATGCTGTACGTCCTTTGGGATTTGGGTCTCAAAGTAGGCAATGCCACACGCTCGCTCGATGAGTGCATCCGGCTTTCGATTTCGGATTTCACCATTCGTACATCGATCCTTGAGGCACGCTTCCTCTGGGGCGATCAGAAGCTTTTCGATCAGTTGAAAGCTCGGTTCTGGCGCGAAGTCGTGACCGGGTCTGGCATTGACTTTGTTGACGCCAAGCTCGCGGAACGCGGTGCCCGGCACCACACGGCGGGCGAAAGCCGGTACTTGGTGGAACCAAATGTCAAAGACGGAAAAGGGGGATTGCGAGACCTACACACCCTCTTCTGGATTGGCAAATATCTCTACCGGGTTGAGGATGTCTCCGGTCTTGTCGGCCAAGGCTTGCTCACACGCGAAGAGCTGCAGGCCTTTGTCGTGGCGGAGGCTTTTCTTTGGCAAGTCCGGTGTCACCTGCATTTTTGGGCCGGGCGTGCTGAAGAGCGTCTGACGTTTGACGCCCAGTTGGAGCTTGCGGGGCGGCTGGGCTATCACGATGCCAACCGCCAGCGCGGTGTTGAGCGGTTCATGAAGGACTACTTTCTGACAGCCAAGACCGTCGGCGATCTGACGCGCATTTTTTGCGCGGCACTTGAGGCCCAGCAGAAAAAAGCCTGGCCCATGTTGGGGCGCCTTTTCCCCGGCTTGGCGAAGCGCAAGCTAGAGGTGGCGGGTTTCCATCTTGAGTCCGGGCGGATCAATGTTGATTCCGCGGAGGTCTTTCAGAATGAGCCGCTCAATCTGATCCGCCTCTTTCATATGGCTGATGCCAAGGGCATCGATATCCACCCAGACGCCCTCAAACATGTGACGCGTTCCCTGCACCGCATCGATGATGGCTTGCGGAACGATCCGGATGCGAACCGATTGTTCCTGGAAGTCCTGTGCTCGCGGAGAGATCCAGAGCGCGCCCTGCGGCTTATGAACGAATCTGGCGTGTTCGGACGGTTTGTCCCTGCATTCGGCCGAATTGTCGCGCAGATGCAGTTCAACATGTATCACCATTATACTGTCGATGAGCATCTTATTCGCGTCATTGGCAATTTGGCCCGGATCGAACGGGGCGAATTAAAGGATGATCATCCAGTCGCGCATGACATCATCCATAAGGTGTTGTCGCGCGAGGTGCTGTATGTCGCGGCTCTCCTGCACGACATCGCCAAGGGCACGGACCG
>DMER01000149.1:0-9739 GCA_003451645.1 Alphaproteobacteria bacterium
GCGATCAAACCGCGCCAGAAATCTCGGTTGTTGGAGGTGTCCAGTTACATCTGGTTACGTTTGCAAAGGGCCCTTGAACCCCAAAAAAGCGATCCCCATCTCCCTGTCTGTCCGGATGCCGCAGCGTGGGTCCGGACTAAGGTAACCATCGCTCAAACTGGAGGATGACTATGAGAACTGTAGACTTTTCAAACCTTTACCGCTCGACGGTGGGCTTTGACCGCTTGGCCGGGATGCTGAACACCATGGCCCAATTGGATGGGTCTAGCCCCGCCTACCCGCCCTACAACATCGAGCATCTGGCGGAAAACCAATACCGCGTCACCATGGCCGTCGCAGGCTTCGCTGACAGCGAACTGAGCGTCGAAGTCAAGGAAGGTGTACTGACGATTAGCGGCCGCAAGGCAGAGGCTGAGCGTCAGGCCAATTACCTGCACCAAGGCATTGCCGCGCGCAGTTTTGAGCGGCGTTTCCAACTTGCCGACCATATGGAAATCCATGGCGCCCGGCTCGAAAACGGCCTCCTGCATGTCGACATTCAGCGGGTGATCCCTGAGGAGAAGAAAGCGCGCCGCATCGCCATCGATGTCGGGTCTGCGCCGTCTCAGAAGCCGATTGATGCGACACCCCTGCGGGTCGCGTAAAATGCGCAGCTAAGGTGAGGGCGCTCTGGCAATCTCCCGGCCAGGGCGCCTTCACTTGCGTTCGCGGAATTGCTTTTTCGCAAGCGCCTTATGTAATTCCAGCCGCTCCTTCACCGTGAGCGGACGGCTCAGTTTTGCGCCTGACAAGATGGCCTGCGGATCGAAGCCGCGCTTCAGGCCCTTGCCGCCCAAGGTCCAGTTCCGCACCGGCCCTGAATCCAGATGCAGGAAGTAGGAATTGGGATACCAGCCCACCCCTCCCGCCTTGAGGCCACGGGCAGCCTCTGCCGCCTGCGCAAGCTTGGCGGACAGCGTGATATCGATCGCCCGGCCATGCAGGTGCTGGCTCTTCTCCACCACGCCATAGAGCCGGTCGGCAAGTTTCTTGTTGGTCTCGGGCGTGCGAAAGGCGCTCAGCACCGTTGCCCGCTCTTGGCCCACCGCGGCGAGCACCTCATGGACAATATCCAGTGTTGCGACCGAAACAGGCCCCGAAACCCCGCTGTGATGATCCCGCAAAAAGACTTGCAAATCGGCCAAGGCGGATGCGATAGGCCCAAAGGCATCGCGATAAGGGCCGGAAAAGCGCTCTCCCGTGTGCGCATGCCGCAGATCGAGCCGCCGCGGCCCAGGCATGGCCGCTTGAACAGGTAAGGCGGGCCCTGCGATCAGGCCAGCCGCCAGCAACAGCGCGCGCCGTCTTGTAATCCGCAAGTCCGCCATGGCTTGAGGATGCGCTGCGAACTGCTTGCCGTCAAACGCTCAGCGCCACCTCGACAACGCCGGGCTCACCCGGCAAAAAGCTCTCTTTGAAGCCCATCTTTTCACACAGCGAGCGCATGCGCTTATTCTCAGCCAGGACGTCGCCGAAGACCTCCTTGATGCCGCGCGAACGGGCGTAATCGAGGATCACATTCATGAGCGCGCGGCCCAGGCCCTGGCCTTTGAGGTCACTGCGCACAATGACGGAATACTCCGCCCTGGCAAAATCGGGATCGCTCGATAACCTTACGACGCCGGCCCCCAGGTCCTCGGCATCAAAGGCCACAAAGGCCATCTCCCGGTCATAGTCGATTTGGCTCAAGCGTTTAGCCATTGCCTCCGGCAACGCTTTCAAGGCCGAGAAAAACCGCATCCGGATATCCTGCGGATCGCCGGCGGCCACCATGGCTTGCAGCTCTGGCGCGTCTTCCGGGCGAATGGGCCGCAAGGTATAGACCGCCCCGCGCCCGTCGCGGCAATGCATGGCGAGTTCTGCAGGATAAGGGCGAATGGCAAAGCGCTCGGTGCCCGCAGCCTTGGGCTGCGCCACACGGATGCGCGCATCAAGTGCCACCACACCACTTTGATCCGCCCAAAGAGGATTAATGTCCAATTCCACAATCTGCGGAAAGTCGGCCGCCAAATCCTGCAGCGCCAGCAAGACGTCGCCGATCGCCTCGATATTGGCCGCTGGACGGCCGCGATACCCGGCGAGCAGCTTGGACACGCGCGTGCGCCCGATCAGCTCTTGCGCCAAATGCGGATTGAGCGGCGGCAATGCAATCGCCTTGTCGCGCAAAACCTCAACTGCGGTTCCTCCTTGTCCGAACAGGATGACCGGACCAAAGACGGCATCTTCGACAATCCCGCAAATAAGCTCATGCGCGCCCGGCCGCTGCGCCATGGCCTGCACGGTAAAGCCTTCGATTTTGGCGGAGGGCACACGAGTGCGAACGTGCTGCTCCATCACCCGCGCGGCATCTCGCACGGCCTCGGCGTCCCGCAGGTTGAGCTTGACCCCGCCCACATCGGTCTTGTGCGTGATGTCGGGCGAGAGGATCTTGATCGCCGCTGGAAAACCGAGGCGGGTGGCCGCCGCAGCGGCTGATTCAGCATCGTGCGCAATCAGCGTTTCCACAACCGGCACGCCATAGGCCTTGAGCACAGTTTTCGCCTCAACCTCATTGAGCCATTCGCGCCCTTCGAGCAACGTAGCCTCGACAATCTTTTGAGCCAGCGCTCTGTCATGAGGCACCTCTGGTCGCGCGGCGGGCGTTTGCATCAACAAGGCCTGGTTGCGCTCAAAGCGCAGAAGATGGCTCATGGCGCGCACAGCGTTTTCCGGCGCATCGTAATGGGGAATTTGCGACGCAGAAAGGCGTTCCTGAGCCCCTCGGCCCTTAGCTTGCCCCATCCAGGATGCAAACACGGCGGGCTTATGGTGTCCTGCTTGGCGGTGCGCATCATAGGCGCTCGCCACTGCTTCAGCTGCCTCGCCACTATCTGCCGTTGCGACTGGACAATTCAGAACCAGCAAAACGTCGACGCCGCCATCAGTGAGGAGCGCCTCCATTGCCGCGCGATAGCGTGAACCCGGCGCATCGCCAATGATGTCAACTGGGTTCGAATGGCTCCAAGTTGCGGGCAGGGCCTTGTTGAGTGCCTCCATTGTGGCAGGCGACAGTGCGGCGAGCCGCCCGCCCTCATCAATCAGCTGATCGACGCTCAGCACGCCGAGGCCGCCGCCATTGGTTAAGATCGCAACGCGGTCTCCGGGAAGGCGGCGGGTGTGGGCCAGTGTCGCTGCCGCATCGAACAATTCCTCGATCGACTGCACGCGCAAAAGGCCTGCACGCCTGAACGCTGCATCAAACACTTCGTCCGAGCCCGCAAGCGCACCCGTATGCGAGGCGGCGGCTTTGGCGCCCTCAGCGTGACGGCCTGATTTGATGAGGATGACAGGCTTTACGCGTGCAGCACGCCGGGCGGCTGACAAGAATTTGCGCGCATGCGTGACCGACTCCAGATAGCATAAGATCGCTTCGGCCTTGGGCTCGGTCGCCAGGTAATCGAGCATGTCGCCCGTATCGACATCCGCCATGCCGCCCAGAGAAATCAGATGTGAGAATCCAATGCCCCGCCCGTGGGCCCAATCCAGCATTGCAGTGAGCATCGCCCCGGATTGGGTTAAAAGCGCTATGGGCCCGGATTTGGGGAGCAGATGCGCAAAACTCGCATTGACGCCCATCGGCGGCGAGATGACACCAACGCAATTAGGGCCAACAATCCGCAGATAATGCGGCTTGGCTGCTTGCAGCGCTTGCGCCTGAAGAGCGAGGCCTTGCGCACCAATTTCTCCAAATCCAGCAGTAATCACAACGGCGGCTCTGGCACCCGCGCTGCCCAATTGCGCGATCAGCCCAGGGATCGTCGCAGGCGGGGTTGCGATCACGGCCAGGTCGGGTGGCTTGGGAAGCGCTTGGATTGTCGGAAAGGCAAGCGTCGAGTGCAATGACGGCGCATCGGGATGCACGAACATCACTGGGCCGTCATAACCACCATGAAGCAGGTTACGCGCAAGAACATCGCCGACGCTGTTGGGCTTGCGGCTTCCACCAATGAGAACAATCGAGCGGGGATGAAAGACGGCATCGAGATTTTTGATCGACATCGCGTGCGTCTCCTAAAACAAGGGATGAAACAATCAAGGCGGGCAGCATTCGCAGAGGCACTTTCCGGGATGCGCCCGGCAATGGTCACAAGGGTACGCGAGAGGCTGCTTTAGGCATATGGGAGGTGTTCGCCGCCATAAACAGCGCCAAGCGAATTTCTGAGTTGATCCACGTCAAAAACCCTTCAAAACGCCACGTCTGTTTCCCATCTGCACGGCATCGCACCAGTCTGCCCCTTTTCAATGTCGGGCAAGCTGGCAGCGGCACAGAAACCAGCCACAGAAAGGAGACATTAGCGATGCCTACGCTCGTTCCGTTTTCATGGGGCACAGACCTGGCCCAGCGCAGAAACGAAGACCCCTTCTCTGCCCTGCAAAACGAAGTCAACCGTATTTTCGATGGGTTTAGCCGGCTGACCGGCGGGCAGGAGCTGACCCTCACAGCACCGCGCCTGGATGTCGCAGAAACGGCGGAGGCGTTTGAGATTCACGCAGAATTGCCCGGCCTCTCTGAAAAAGAGGTTGAATTGTCGATTGCTGGCGATGTCCTCACGATCAAGGGCGAAAAGCAATCCGCGCGTGATGACAAAACCAAGGACTATCACCTCACCGAACGCAGATACGGCGCCTTCTCGCGCTCGATCCGCTTGCCCTTTACGATTGACACCGACACCGCAAAGGCCTCGTTCGAGAAGGGCGTCCTGACAGTGGTGATCCCCAAGCCCAAAGAACAACGGGCGAAATCTTCGCGTATCCCGATCAGCGCTAACTAAGCCTGAAAACAGGACGCGCACCGGCAGGGCTTGGCGCTGTCAAGCCCTTGCCTTTTGTGACAGCCTCAGTGCATATCCGCCTTGGAATTAAGGGTTCTTTGAGGTATCGTTCTTCTTGGCGGGGCCTTCGGCATGCGTTTTATGTGCCGGGCTGGCGTTGGGGGGCCAACGGTACGCTGCGCGGGATGAGTACAGTATGATTAATTGGCCGCGTTCGATGATGCGCCGTCCGGCAATAGCCAGGCGAGGTTCGGATTTCGATCCGGCCGCATCAGTCGAAGACCATCGCAAGGCGCTCAATGGATATTGGTCTGGCTTTGGACCGATCCTTCGGGGAACTGAGGTTTCTCCGGTTCTCATTTCATCGATGCGCGGGGAATGGGTCATTCCTGATGGCGCGGCAGCGCGCAGGGTCATTCTCTATTTTCACGGCGGCGGCTTTATTGCGGGTTCGCCCGAGGGCCACAGGCCGTTTGTGGCGCGTCTCGCGCAGGCCTCTGGCGCGCGGATTCTTGTCCCGCAATACAGGCTTGCCCCTGAACATCCCTATCCGGCCGCCTTGCGTGATGCTGCAGACGCCTATCGCTGGCTGCTCAGCCAGGGATTGCTGCCGCAGCATGTGATTTTCGCGGGCGACGGCTCTGGCGGCGGCTTGGCTTTGGCCACGCTCTTGGCACTTCGGAACGCTGGCCTGCCACTGCCGGCAGCGGCCGTTTGCTTCTCTCCCTGGGCGGATTTGACCATGTCCGGCTGGTCTATGCTCAAGAACAGCAAGTCCGACGACACATTAAGCTGGGAAATCTTGGGCGTCTGCGCGCGGCACTATTTGCGCGGCACATCACCGGCCGACCCCTTCGCCTCGCCGATTTACGGCGATTACCGCGGCCTTCCGCCGCTGATGATCCACGCTGGCAGCCTTGAGGTCCTGAAGGACGATGCGAGCAGGATCGGCGAGCGTGCGGCCGCCGCGAGCGTGAATGTGAATGTGGAGGTCTATGAAGGGATGCCGCACTTCTTCCAGGCAATTCCCGACCTTTCAGAGGCGAAAGTCTCACTGACACGCTCAGCGTCCTTCATCAAGGCACGCACGCCAGACATGATGATCCGCCGCGCGGCGCAATAAGATGCCGTAGGCCCCTAGCGCGATGACGCGACGCCGATGGCACCAGCCAACATTGCGTCATTGTGCCCCTGAGAATCGACCTTCGTACCCGTCATTTGCGCCCGCGCAAAATTGGCTTGGTGCAGTTTGGCACTAGACAGGTTGGCATAGGACAGATCGGCCCCCGAAAGATCAGCAAGCCGCAACTGGGCGCCGCGCAAATCCGCAAACCGCAAATTGGCTTGATTGAGCTTGGACGGGATAAGCCGCGTATCGCCAACCAAGAGCGGCCCTAATTGCGCGTCGCGTAAATCAGCGCCATTCATGCGGGCCTCGGACAAATTGGCACCACGCAGATCGGCACCCTTAAGGATGGCGTTGCGCAAATCGGCACCAGCGAGCTGCGCACCTTGCAAACTAACGCCGGATAGATCAAGCCCATAGAAAACAGCCCTCGGGGCGCATAGCGCGGTCAAGCGCCACTCTGCCAAGGACTTCAGGGCGCGAACATCGCTATCGGCCAGATTGCATGGCTTGCCTGACCGGCCGTCACTATCCACCCAATTATGGTGCTGCGACAGCATGAGCATCAGTTGGTCGGCAGGGATGACCTTGCCCGCCTCGATGTCGAGCAGGACGCCATCCATATCAGCGCCATCCAGATTGGCCTGCGCCATGGTCGCGCCGATGAGGACCGCGCCGCGCAACACCGCGCCCGAGAGATCGCAGCCGGATAAGTCTGCGTTCTCGAGGACTGCCCCCGCCAGGATGGCCTGGCGCAGATTGGCTCGCGTCAGCCTCGCGCCGCGCATCATCGCGTCCGTGAAATCCGCCTGCAGCGCCGCGACGCCGGTCATCTTCACACGCTCGAGGCTGGCGGAGTTGAACACCGCGTTCGGCATATCGGTCTCGAGCGCGTGCTGCAGGACCCGGAAGGGTCCGCCGCGCTTTTGTTCGGCGATCACGCCCTCCCGCAGATCGGCCTCGAACAGATCAGCACCCGTTAGATTGGCTCCCCGCAAGGACACGCCGCGCATGTCGGCGCGGCGCAAACTGGCACCTGCAAAGTTGGACCGGCGCAAGTCAGCGCCAAAGAGGTTACAGGCGTCCATCTTGGCATGCGACAGGTTCGCCTCGGCCAGCAACGCGCCGGTGAAGATCGCATCCGCCAGATTGCGATTGGACAGATCAACACCCGTCAGATCGCAGAATGAGAAATTCGCGCGTGCCCCGCCAAGCCGGCCCGTGAGCAGGATTTCGTGTTTGGTGACAACCAAATGCGCATCCTGCTGCGTCAGGCGCGTCAGTTGGCTCTTGGTGTCTTGCAAAGGCATAAGGAGGCGCCGGCCACGATCCACATCTACTACCACCTGCAGAATAGGGCTGAGACGCTAAAGAGCACTTAAATTTGCTTGAGTGTTTTGCTTTCCGATGGCCTGGCAGCGTCCAAAGAGTCGTTCAGCCTGCTGACCATTTCGGTTGCGCTGGCTACCCAGCCTGCTCCACTGGCGGCCCTCAAATACTCGCAAAGGTCGTGAGCAATCGCGCTCACCTCAGCGCAATCGAAACTGCCGCCTTGACCTTTGATGTTGTGCGCTATGCGCCTGATTGCATCACGGGCCAAGGGTGTTTCGCCTCCGCTTTGTGCAGCTTGTGCGCACAGCGTTTTCATCACTTGAATATCGTCAGAGGCCCACGCGACGAAGTCCATACGCATGGCCAAGATCGCGGCCTCAGCCCGCCGCACGCGATCCGCGATGTCGTCGGGTTCGCCAACCAGTGTCTCGCTCAACACGTATTTGGGGTTCTGAGTCATCAACTGCAAGCCTAGCGCGATAGCCCTTAAGCCCCACTTAAGGTCCTGGCCAAAGTGACAAACCGCTCAATGTCCTGGTCACTGGTTAGGAAGGAGGTTACCAGGCGGACACGTTGGGCGCCGTCAGGCTGCGGGCCACCCCAGGGGTAGAAGTGCGCGCCTTTCTCCTGCAAGGCCGCGCAAAGACCACCATCCATAATTGGAAAAATGCTATTGCTTTGCACCGGAATGTCAAAGTGAACACCTTTGATCGACGCAAGACCGTCGGCCAATCGTAAGGCGGCGCGGTTGGCGTGCTGCGCCAGACGCAGCCACAACCCGTCTTCAAGCATGGCGTCAATCTGGGCCGAGACAAAACGCATCTTGGAGACGAGGTGCCCGGCGCGCTTGCGCAAGAAGGCAAATTCCGCTGCATGTCCCGGATCGAAGAACACCACCGCTTCGGCTGCGAGCGCGCCATTCTTCGTCAAACCAAAGGATAGGACATCGACGCCAGCGCGCCATGTCACTTCAGCTGGCGAGCAACCTAATGCAGCGACTGCATTAACAAAGCGCGCGCCATCCATATGCACCCGCATGCCGGCATCGTGGGCGATGCGGCTAAGCTCAGCAATTTCGGCTGGGTGATAGACCGTCCCAACTTCTGTGGCTTGCGTCAGGCTCAAGACTGCCGCTTGCGGGCAATGCAGATCGCCGCGGCCGCTTCGAGCGAGGGCATCGGCGAGCGCCCTGGGGTCGATCTTTCCATGCTGCCCCGGGACCGGAACAAACCGGGCGCCAGTATAGAACTCTGGCGCTGTCGCCTCATGGACCAGAATATGGGCCTCATCATGGGCAAATACCGAGCTGGTTCGGCCACAATAAGCACTGATCGCAAGACAGTTTGCAGCCACACCCGACACAACCGGGAACACCGCGACGTCGCGCTCAAACAGCGCGCGCATTTTGGCTTGCGCCGATTGGGTCCAGTGATCGGCGCCATAGCTCGGCGCATTTCCCGCGTTGGCCTGCGCCAATGCAGCCCACACCTCCGGCGCTGCGCCGGTCGTGTTATCGCTCGCGAAATGCATGGTCTGGAGGCCTCTTGGAGGGATTGCCGGTTAAGCCCATTTGGCTAACCTAATCCCGGCCAGGCCGTCCAGACCTCAGGCCTATCGCCGCAACTTGGCCAAAAGGCCGGTCTCGCGGGCGATCCAATAGAAAAGCGCGCCAACCGCGAGTATGGGCAAAACCCTTATGGCGACCCACGACGCAAAGCTGATCAAGGCGCTGGTGATGCCCATGAACACGCCGACCAGGGCAAGGCCGATGACGCCGAGGACCAGCAAGCCCGCCGCAGGCTTCACGAGCGACCATACGTCGCCAGAATTGCGAACCTCATTCATGGCTGTACCCACTCCCATTCTTGGCCGCGCCCCAAAGCGGGCATGCGTCGCCAACTATAAGATTTGGTGTCCTGACCCGCTTTTCAAGACATGACCGGGAAGGAATTAGCTCCGGGGGTCTCAAGCGCTGACAAGGCGCAGTTTGCGCGGCTCATTTAGCATATGCGCCGCGGCTGGGAAGATCACGCTGACGCGGGTGCCCACGCCCAGTTCGCTTTGCAGCTCTATCCGCCCGCCATGCATCTTGATCAGCGCTTCGGAGATCGAAAGGCCAAGCCCCGTGCCCTGATATTTGCGTTGGAAGGCGCTCTCCACCTGGTGGAACGGCTTGCGGACATCGTCGAGCTTGTCGGCCGGGATACCGATTCCGGTGTCCCACACCGTAATCGTGGGCTCGCCTGCTTCGTTGATGAGCGCATCAACGCCCACGCGCCCGGTCTCTGGCGTGAACTTGTAGGCATTGTTGACGAGATTGAGCAGGATTTGCTTGAAGGCCCGTGGATCGGCCATCAGATCCCCAAATTCCGTCGCAATGGAGATGTCCAAAGGCTTGCGGTGCGCAGTGCGCGGCTGATGCTGGCACAAG
>DMER01000149.1:9979-10205 GCA_003451645.1 Alphaproteobacteria bacterium
ACCCAGTGCAGAGTGTCGCGCGGGGCAACGCGCTCCGGCGTGACCTCGTATTTCTGGGACTCAATCTTAGAGAGGTCCAGGATGTCCGTGATGATGGCCAGCAAATGATTGGCGCTGTTGAAAATATCGAGGCTGTATTCCCGGTATTTCGGAGAGCCCAGCTTCCCAAATATCTCGCCATGCAGCATCTCGGCAAAACCGATGATGGCGTTCAGGGGCGTGCGCA
>DMER01000149.1:10441-12940 GCA_003451645.1 Alphaproteobacteria bacterium
TTCGTGGCTCATATTCGCCAGAAATTCTGACTTGGCGCGGTTGGCCTCTTCTGCCTCGCGCATACGCTCGATGATCTCTTCCTCACGCGCTTTGAGCGGCGTGATATCAGTGTGGACAGCCACAAAGCCGCCGCGCGCTTTTGGCGTCACGACACTTTGGACCCAGCGTTGACCGAGTTGCTGATGCGACATGCTTCCGCCGCGCTCATCCAACGCCTCGGCACCAGGGAACCAATTGCGGAAATGATTGTTGGCGATGGTCAGCTTGCCCGAGGCATCGAACAGGGCAAAGGCGTCCTGGCTGGATTGCAGAGCGTCGACCAGATCAGCGCGCGCCTCATGCAAGGCGTGGCTTTGCGCCACAAGCCCTTCGAATTGCTGATACGCCCGAAAGCTTCCCCGAAAGAGCGCAAGGCCAAAAACCACACTCAGGGCGGCGACAATGAGATGCAGCGCGCTGCCCTCATAGAGCATCCTCAGGGCAAGGAGTGTGAGCGCAGGCAAGGCGAAGTGAATGATGATCCGCGGCAGCGGGTTCAGCACGCTCGCCGTCCCTGCCGTCATGCCAGCGATCAAGACCGCGAGAAACATATGATAGGACTGAGACTCCGTCGGCGCCAAACACACCGCTCCCCAAACTGTCCCCAGTAGGACTGAGAGATGTTCGGCCCGCCGCAAAGAGCGGCCAGAGACGGACTTTGGCATGGGCCGGTCCCGCAGCTGTCTCCAGCCAGCAAACTGTACTGCAGAAATCAAAAAGAGGCAGGCGAACCACCCCAGAGCCAGAGGCATCAATCCCTGTACGGAGAAGAGCAAAGTCACTAGCGCGCCGTTCGCCAGATTGACGCCCATGACGATCGGCAGCTGCTTGACCAGATAGATTTGCTGCTGGCGGCGCACTTCGCCAAGCACCGCGTCGCTCGGCGCGGCACCGTGCAGGGCGGGCTCTTGGTCATCCGTCATACTGATCCCCAGGCGGGTGGAACCAGCAAACTACATGGACTTCCTTAAACTGATCCCAATCGGGCCGAGCGCATTCATGCGTTTGTATTAATGTTTACGATTATTAACAAGACATCGAAATTACGCCGATTGTTAACCAATTAAGGATTGATTAACAGTATTGAACATGATTCATTCGCTGAAGATTTTACACTTATACTAGAGAAAGGCTCGCTCGCATGTCTACGCGCCGCCTCGCCTTCAATTCCACCACAGGTAAACAAAACACGCCTCGCATCGCCATCATCGGCGGCGGCCCTGCGGGTGCCTCAATGGCAAAGTTAATCGCCGAGTCCAAGCAAGCAGATGTCTCTGTCTATGAAGCGGCGCCTAGGATCGGCGGCAAATCAATGACATTTGCCTATGGTGGTGCGCTGCACGAGATGGGCACGTGCTATTCCACCTTGGCACATCGGCTCACCAACCGTTGGATGCGCGACTTTGGGATCAAGCAAACGCCACTGGGAACCCAATTGGTGGACGGCGTGCCTCTTATGGACTTTGTCCGTGCGGGTCCGGGCGCAAGTCTTGCCAGCGAAATGCTGGTCTATATGCGCTTGTGGCGCAATCATACCCTTGCCGTGGCGAAGAGGCCGAACCACCCCCAAGTGCGTGATGAAAGCGCCATGACGATCGATGCATGGCTGCATCAGCACAAACTCGTCCGTATCCGGCGCTTTATGTTACGGGCGCTGACGAATATGGGCTACGGATTCCTCGACGAGGTCAGCGTGTTGCAAGCCTTGCGCTGGTGCACGCCCGGCCTCATCCTGTCGGGCGCGCTGGGCCAGATCAAAATGCCGGATGGCGGGTGGCAAGTCTTTTGGGAGCGGCTCACCAAGGGCCTGGATATACGCACCGCAGAGCCGGTCCTGGGGCTTGAGCGGCGCAATGCCGGCGTGGCTGTGACATCGCCATCCGGAACCGAGCAATTCGCCCATGCGATCATCACCGTGGCGCCGGGAGACGCCGCGAAGTTCTTACGGCTGTCCCAGCAAGAAAAGGAGGTCTGCGACGCAATCGAATGGGGCGAGTATGTCACGACCCTGTTTGAAGCGGACAATTGGTTCACCAAACATGAAGCCGAAGCCTATAGCCATACGCTTTATCCAGGCGCCCCGCGTGGACAAATGCTCAGCGCACGGCGCTTGCCGCGCGGCCGCGTTACGCCCCTGACGCAATCCGTTTATCTCAGCGGGCAATATGGGACGTCAGACTCCTCGGCGGCACTCCAAGCATGTCTGGCCCATGACGTGAATGCGCGTGGTGCGGCGTACCGGCGGACAATCTTGCAAAAGCGGTGGACCTACTTCCCACTCTATCGGCGCGAGGCCGTGCGGGACGGCTTGGTGTCGCGGATGCAGGCGATCCAAGGACAGGGGAACATTTGGTGGTCAGGTGCCGCCTTCAGCCACGAGGCCGTGTCCAACATTGTGTCGTTCAACAAGAGCTTGTGGCGGCAGATCCAACCGGCGCTGAAGGCGGCACCTGACCACC
>DMER01000006.1:0-1423 GCA_003451645.1 Alphaproteobacteria bacterium
GGAGGTTTTTGGAGGTGTCCAATTGGTCGATGGATTAATTCAGGCAATCAATTTTGGAGGGCCAAGCCAGGAATATGAAAATATCCTTTTGGATACTCTCGCATTCAAAAAAGACTTTGCACTCGAGCTTTCATTGTTTGAGCGCGACAGAGCTGCGGCGCCAATTTGTGCCGGACTGATCGCCTGGAATGTAAATTTGGACTTCGACAGCAAGACGATCCCAAGCGGTGAAGTCCGCGGTAGCTTCAATGTCAACATCTCCGAAGAGCCCGGGGGACCTGCATACGTAGTTTCGCGTGTCCTGCAAGGTGTGGGCGAAGACACATTCTTGGTAGGTCACTTGGACGATGACGTCATTGACAAAAACATCCAAACCAAATTAGGGCAATCGAGTTCGGCAACAATATACACAGATTACCTTGAGGTTACGAAACATATTCGCAAGACAAGGGTGAGTTACATTTTGCAACCTGAAACGCGGTCTCCGGACGCATTCGGTCAAAGAGTAATTCTTGAAGAAAGCATTGATTCGGAGAGTGCTGACCTTCCCAGGCAATACATCGCTTCTCTGCAAAAGCGCCTTAAAGAGCACCCGAACAGAGTCTTGTTTTTTGATAAGTTTTTACAAGCAGCGTCAGAGCAGATCATCAGAATTTTATCACCATTGACGTGGACTGTCTTTGAACCAGGAACCAGAGGTACCGAAGATTTAAGCGTCGAAAGAAGACTTTTCGGAAAGGTGAACTTTCTAGTGTGTTCATTTCCATTCGCTCAGAAAGTCTGCGGTAACACGATTTCACCATTTTTAAGTATACGAGAGTATAGTGGTTTAATCGATGATATTCTGGGGGACATTGAAAAATTTGTGAGCATGTTGATGCGGGCGGAGGTGGTCCAGTCCATGTTACGGAAAGCTGAAGAACCAAGAATAGTTATTGTGACACTCGGTGCCAAGGGAAGCATGATCATTTGCGATGGCCTTGATCAATATTCTAAGTGGTATTTTTATCAAGAGGGGTTTGCACCAAGCAGGAATTACAACTCAAAAGCGGGTGATGTTTTTCGGGGAGCCTTAGTAAGTATTTTGGTGAAGCTTAAGAAACTCGGTTTTACTGGGCGTGATTTGCAGGAGAGGGAATATTGGCCTCAAATTGCGAAATACAGCAGCAAGTGTTCTTCAGTTAAGCTTGGTTTTGATTTAATGGATGACGCCTTACCAGAGATTGCAAATCTTGTAGAGGAATGCATCGTGCGTTGCAGGGCCGTGAGAGCCAGCATGTGAAACGAACTCTGGCCACCATTGAGGCTTGGCACTTTCACTCGGTTACATGAAAGCGATTGTACGAGGCTTATTCCAAGTGGGCAGAGTGGACAGTGACGAGGAAGCAACGCGCGTGCTGACCGAGGCCTCGGTCAATGGCAA
>DMER01000006.1:1670-2113 GCA_003451645.1 Alphaproteobacteria bacterium
GTCATCGTCGGCCGCCTGATCCCAGCGGGAACCGGTGGTATGCTGGCCCGTCTAAAGCAAGTGGCAGCCGACCGCGACAAGGTAATCGTCGAGCAACGCGAGCAGCCTGCGCTCCCCGCGCCGGACGCGGCCGAGTAGCGGACACCAAACGGTGCAATATCATGGCCCCGGGCGAGAAGCCCGGGGCCATTTTGTTGGGTCACAAGAGAGCGATTATCGCGTGCCCGGCGCAAATGTGATGCGGCGTGTTTCGCGGATGGCGCCACGCGCGCGGGTGACTTCGACCAGTTCATAGCCCATGAGGGCAAAGATGCGGCCTTGCATGAAGATCGGCCGTGCATTGCCATACCAATCGACGCAAGAGGCCTCACACCCGTCATCGCGCACGCCCTCATCCTGCGCCCCGAGTTCGCCTAAAGGGTTGAACTGACCAGCCGCGCGCT
>DMER01000006.1:2327-5486 GCA_003451645.1 Alphaproteobacteria bacterium
ACCAGCCGCGCGCTCTAGGAAAATGATGGCGGCGGAGTTTTCCAGAAGCTGCTTGTAGGCCGGGCGGGCAGGCCTTGCGACAGGAAGACCGAGGAGGCCTGCATCGGGGTCGCCCGGACTGGGTTCAGGTTTGAAGTAAAAGGCGTGGCTGCGCGTCTCCCCTTGCGTGGCACCCGGCAGTGTATAGCGGCTGCCCAGCTTGGGCTGCCAGGCCTCCTGCAAGGTGACAGCCTGGAAATGCAAATCGCGGCTGTCGGCGCCAATGACCACCGCATCGCGCCCCATCACCTCGATACGGTCAATCCCATGCGTGAGAGGCAGTTCCACGACCGAACGGCCGCGTACGGCCGCCGCATAAAGGGTCGAGCCTTGGTCCTTCGGGCGGCCCCAAGAGTTGCCGCCACCATAGAGCACGTAGTTCCCAACGAAACGGTTCTGGAAGCCGTAGTAACCTTCACCAGGGGAGGGCAGGCCGCGGTAATCCTCCCGCGGCGCCAGATCGCTGCCATCGCCAAAGTCACTCAGGCGGACCTGCAGCAGCGCGACCGCGCCGGATTTGAACTCAGGGTTCCACATCGCATCGCCACCGCCTTGCGCACGGACCAGGACATTAAGGCGGCCCTCGCTCCAGTCTTCACGGAAAGAGAATTGATCGGTCGGCGAGCCTCGCACGCCAATGGCCGACGGCGCACTGCCATCCAAAGGCAAGCGGTACAACATCCCGGCTTGCGCGCGGCGGCCCTCAACCGCTCGGCCAAACTGCGAGACCCAGACATAGACCGCATTGGCGGACACATAGAAGTTCCGGCCGCGCGGCCCCAGAATAGAGGTCGCCTCGCATGCGACGCGTTGTGCACCCAGATCGCAATTCACCACGGTGTGAAGGGCCGCAATATCCGAACGCTCAGGGTCGGTCCAATTGGGCGGCAGATAAACACGGCGCCCGTCCAGCATGGGCTTGAAGCCGTCTTGTTCATTGCGGCCCCGCCATTCCCGCACGGCCGGGAGCCAGCCGAAACTGTCATTTGTCGTAACTTCGTAAGGCAGATACAGGGGCGTATACATAATCAGCCGGTTGCCGATCAGGCGCGAAGCATAATTGCGCGAGGAATAATAGTCGTTGGAGCGCAGGTGATAGGCGTCCTCAAAAGATAACCGGCCGCGGTTGTCGATGCGGAACCGGTTCACCTCCGTGCCACCGCGAGAATAGCTATAGCCCACCACGATCACGCGGTTGCCCGCGATCAGCATCTCGTCATACCAGCTGCCGCTGCCGTCCACGCCGGGCGGGAAGGCGTTGATGTGGTCGATCGGCGTGAGGCTGCGGTCAGCGACCGACACAGTAAACAGGCGCCCGCGGCGCAGGATCACCAGATAATCGCCAAAATTCTTGACGATGCCGCCCTCGTCGACACCCTGTTCCTGGGTGTTGGTAATGCTTTCGCTCTTGGTACCCGATACCGTTACGGATTGCGGCGCCGCCGAAGGGGCGGGCGGTGGCGGCGGTGGGCTAACAGATGCATCACTGTCGGCGGAGCGCTCACGGCTTTTCCGCGCAGGAATGGGCGGGAGCGTCTTTTTCACGAAGGCACGGAAGGCCTCATCGGTTTCGAAAGGTTTGAGCGTGGCCTTGGGTGCAGTCTGTGCCAGGGCGTGCGGGCCGGTTGCCATGCCCGCGGTCAGGCCGATCGCGAAGGCAAGATGGCGCCAGATGTTGAGAGAATTGGCCATTTCGGGGTCCCCTACTGGAAGCGGTGCTCAGCCTATGGTTGGGTTGAGTTTGTGGCGGCAAAGGGGCTGGCTCAAGGTTTAGTTGCGGCTGTCTAACTTTTCAAACGAGCAGGCAGGTTCGGGCTTGACGGTTCTCGACTCAATCTATACACACTCGCCTTCCTTGACGGCTGGCCGTGAGCCGGGCTTCTGCCTTTGTCTCAAACGCTGCCGAAACGTCATGAGAATGTTCGTGCGACACGACCTTTGGGCATGATTGGCCAACGGTCCTCTGTGCAAGACGTAGCCGCTTGAAGGTCAAGCCCTTCGCGCGCTGCGCGACAGATGTTTTTGAGCTAGAGTGGTTAAACGGGCTGAACGGGAAAACTGAATGCCAACGATCAACCAGCTGATCCGCAAAGGGCGGGAATCCAAGAAGGACCGGACGAAGGCGCCGGCTCTGAAGGAGTGCCCGCAAAAGCGTGGGGTTTGCACCCGCGTCTACACGACGACGCCAAAGAAGCCGAATTCGGCGCTGCGCAAAGTTGCACGCGTACGTCTGGTTAATGGCTTCGAGGTGATCAGCTACATTCCCGGCGAAGGCCATAATCTTCAGGAACACTCCGTGGTGCTGATCCGCGGTGGCCGTGTGAAGGACCTGCCCGGGGTTCGCTATCACATTCTGCGCGGTGTGCTCGATACGCAGGGCGTTAAGGACCGGAAGAAATCTCGCTCGCTTTATGGCGCCAAGCGGCCGAAATAAGGGGAACGCAACACGATGTCACGCCGCCGTAAAGCCGAACGCCGCGAAGCGATCCCCGATGCCAAGTATGGCGATCAGATCCTGGGCCGCTTCATGAATTGCCTCATGTATGACGGCAAGAAATCTGCCGCCGAAGCCATTGTCTATGGCGCTCTGACTGTGCTGGAGCAAAAGGCCAAGAGCGATCCATTGAAGATGTTTCATAGCGCGCTCGATAATGTAGCGCCGGCGATCGAGGTGCGGTCCCGCCGCGTTGGTGGCGCGACCTATCAGGTGCCTGTCGAAGTGCGTCCCGACCGCCGCCAGGCGCTGGCAATCCGTTGGATTATCAACGCAGCGCGCGGCCGTAATGAGCCGACCATGACAGGGCGGCTATCCAGCGAGTTGATGGATGCAGCTAATAATCGCGGTTCTGCGGTGAAGAAGCGCGAAGACACCCATAAGATGGCGGAAGCCAACCGCGCATTCTCGCATTACCGTTGGTAGTTTTGTAATCCGGAGTTTGGTCCTATGCCTCGCACAACGCCGATTGATCGATACCGCAATATCGGAATTGCCGCTCACATTGATGCGGGCAAGACAACGACGACCGAGCGGATTCTCTATTATACCGGCAAGAGCCACAAGATCGGCGAAGTCCATGATGGTGCGGCCACCATGGACTGGATGGAGCAAGAGCAAGAGCG
>DMER01000192.1:0-125 GCA_003451645.1 Alphaproteobacteria bacterium
GTCGTTAGGTGCGGGAGATTGGGTGGTGCTCGCGGTCCGGGAAGCGTTACAATGCGCAGTGAATTGTGAGGTTGCGGCGGCTTGACCCGGGCGCCAAGGTCAATTATCCGGACGGCGGGGCGGCA
>DMER01000192.1:350-4198 GCA_003451645.1 Alphaproteobacteria bacterium
AGCTTTCGGGCTAGTCTGCCGGAAATAATTGGATTTGGGTGAGGCGGCTGGATACGATCCATCCTGGTGTCCTCATAATGTTGATCGGCTTTACGGGAGTTTGGATAATGACGTTATTTGGTAAGTCCTTAGGGCCGGTGGCAGTACGGGCCCTTGCTCTGGGCTTTGGACTTGTGATGTTGGGCGCCTGTTCGACCACCAATGAAGCGGCCAATACGGGCGCGGCCGTTGCGGATAATTCCGCTCAACTGCGCGGCAGCGCGCGGCCGGGCAGCCAAGACGATTTGAAAACCAATGTTGGCGACACGATCTATTTCGATCTAGATAGCCATTCCTTGCGCTCCGATGCGCAGGCGACATTGCAGAAGCAGGCGCAATGGCTGAAGGCGAACCCGTCGGTGCGTATGGTCATTGAGGGCCATGCGGATGAGCGCGGCACACGCGAATATAACCTCGCCTTGGGCGACCGCCGTGCGGGCTCGGTACGTGAATTCCTGGTGTCCAATGGTGTCGATGGCGCGCGCCTTGAGCCGAAGTCTTACGGCAAAGAGCGCCCCATTTGCGCCGAGTCGGATGAGGGTTGCTGGGGCCAAAACCGCCGTGGCTATTCTTTGATCGTGGGAAGCGGCACGGGTGCGGGCCTCTAAGCCTGGGGGCCGACGCGACGCGATTTACGAAAGCGCCGGAGAATCCGGCGCTTTTTTGTATGGCAGCGCGCCGTATTTTTGTCACGGGCGGACAGGTATAGTGTGATTGTGGTGCGGCGCTTCGCCTTGCGGGAGTAGTGACGAATGGTGGTGGGGATGAACAGCGTGAGAGTGGCCTTCACGGCCTTGAGCCTCTGGGCCTTTGGAGCCGACCTTGCGCGCGCACAATTTTATCAGGACCCGGCCGTGCTCGCCGACCGGCTCGAGCAGGTCGAGGAGGAGTTGCGCACCCTCAAGGCACAAATGCGAAACGGGCAAACAGGCGAGGCCGCAGCGGGCGCGCCCGAAGCGGCGCCGATCCCTGCGTCGCCAGTGCGGCTCGATGATTTGGAGCAATCGCTGCGGCGGCTGACGGGCCAAGTCGAGGAGCTGTCGTTCCAAGTGCGGCGGATGCAAGAGCAATACGAAACCGCACAGCGCGATACCCAATATCGCTTGGGCGCTCTTGAGGGCGGTGCCCCGAGCGCGTTGCCTGGTGCAGCTGCGCCTGTTGGGTCTGCGCCCGCTGAGGCTGCGCCATCTATGGTCTTGCGGCCGGGAGTACCAGCGGCCAAGGGCGGTGCGCCAGGGCCCGGTGTGTTGGGAACGCTGCCTGCTGAGGCATCTGTCGCTGGCACTGTCGGCACGCCAGATGAGAAATACCAGGCAGCGCTCAACACCTTGTCGAAGCAGCAATACCCCGAGGCGCAAGATGCCTTCCGGGCCTTTGTCGCGGCCTATCCGCAGCATGAGCGGGCGAGCCATTCGCAGTTTTTTGCCGCCGATATCGATTTTGTGCTGAAGAACTATGCGAACGCTGCACAAGGCTTTGCGACGTTGCTCAAGACCTATCCCAAGGCGCCGCGGGCGCCTGAAGCGATGCTCAAGCTGGGCCTTTCGTTGGCGCAGGCGGGCGACAAGGCCAATGGCTGCGTGACCCTTGCAGCCTTGCGGCAGAAATATCCGGAAGCCAATGCGCAGCTCTTCAACCGGGCAGCCCAAGCACGCAAGCAATTTGCCTGTAAGTGAGGCAGGCCTTGAGCATGAGTTTACTGCGGCGCTAGCGGCTCTCGCGCCCCGGCATCCGCTTGCGGTTGCGGTCTCGGGCGGGCCGGACTCGACAGCCGCATTGGCGCTTGCAACGCAGTATGCCCTTGACCATCAACACCCTGCGCCGATGGCCCTCATCGTGGACCATGGCCTGCGGGCGGAGTCAGCCGCAGAGGCGGCGATGGCCGCAGAGCAAGCGCGCGCGGCCGGACTTACGGCGCATGTCTTGGTTTGGGAGGGAACCAAACCGGCCGCCAATGTGCAGGCCTTGGCGCGGGCCGCACGCTATCGTCTGATCGCGGAGCAGATGCAAACGTTGGGTTTGCGCGATCTGATCACAGGGCATACGGCGGACGATCAGGTTGAGACGTTTCTGCTCCGTTTGGGCCGTGGGAGTGGGCTCAAAGGTCTAGCAGGGATCGCGCCGACAGGGCCCTTTCCTTTGGCAGGGTACACGGGTCTTCGGGTCTTGCGGCCGCTTCTGGGCGTGCGCAAGGCTCAGTTGGTTCAGCATTGCGAGGCGCTGGGTCTGCGGACCGTGAACGATCCGTCGAATGAGAACACGGCCTTTGCGCGGGTTCAGGCGCGCGAGATCATGAGCACTTTGGGCACGCTGGGGCTCACCCATGGCCGCCTGCTTGCGACCATCGGGCATCTGCAACGGGCGAGCGCAGCCATCGAGGCGGCGGTGGAGCAGCTATTGCGTCAGGCGGTGCGGTTTGAGCCTTTCGGGTTTGCCAAGATTTCCTTGAGTTTGGTACAGACTGCGCCGGAGGAAGTCGCGTTGCGGGTTTTGGCCAATGGTCTTCGCGCCGTGAGTGGCGAGCCTTATGGGGCGGAGTTCGACGACCTTGGACGGCTTTGGCATGAAGTGCGTGCAAGTGTGGCATACCCAGCGCGGACTTTGAGCGGCTGCCTTGTCGGACGCGATAACGGCTTGTTGTGGGTGGCGCGGGAGCCTGCTGCCGCAGCGTCTACATCTGTGGATATTCAACCCGGGCAGAGCGCGGTTTGGGATGGCCGGTTTGTGGTCGCGTTGGGGGCAAGCTATGAGCCTGGCCGGTACCGCGTGGCCGCTGACCGCCGCCCGATCAGACGGGCGGATTTGGGCGCCTATCCCGCGATCAAGGGGCAACTGGCGACCCTAGTGCCGTCAGGATTTCCGGCGCTTTGGCGTGGTGAACAATGTCTTGGCCCTGCGGCATTAACGCCAGGTCAAGGTCTTCATGCGCGCTTTCTACCGCTCCAAGAGGCGGGAACAGCTTCGTGAAGGGGCCGGGCGCGATCCGGGGGCTGGCGAAGGCCTGCAACAAACACTATCTGAACTAGTCACAAATGCCTTAAACATTGGCTGGGGTGCGCTGAAGGCTCAGCACGACAACCCGCCCCATCGCCGCAAGGACACACGGACGTGAATAATTTTCGCACCATCGGGCTTTGGCTGGTTATCGCCGTCTTGCTGATCGCCGCTTTCCAGCTGTTCACCAACTCCAACACGCCCTCAGGCGCGGGTGACGCGATCAAATACTCGGAATTCTGGGATCAGGTCGATCAGGGCAACGTCAAGGACGTCGTGATCAAAGGCGAGCGCATCACGGGGCGCCTCGTTGAGGGCGACCGCCGGTTCAGCACCAACGCGCCCAAGGACGAGAAGATCGCCGACCGGCTGATCGAGAAGAATGTCGGCGTGACGGTGGCGGGCGATGATTCCGCGACGCCGTCGCTGTTTGCCATTCTGATCAATTGGTTCCCAATCCTCCTGCTCATTGGCGTGTGGATCTATCTCATGCGTCAGATGCAAGGGGGCGGCGGGCGCGCTATGGGCTTTGGCAAGAGCCGGGCGAAATTGCTGACCGAGCGGCATGGGCGCGTGACGTTCGAGGACGTCGCGGGCATCGATGAGGCCAAGGAAGAGCTTCAGGAGATTGTCGAGTTCCTGCGCGATCCGCACAAGTTTCAGCGCTTGGGCGGACGCATTCCCAAGGGTGCCTTGCTTGTGGGCCCACCGGGCACGGGTAAGACATTGCTGGCGCGGGCGATCGCAGGCGAGGCCAATGTGCCGTTCTTCACGATTTCAGGCTCGGACTTTGTCGAGATGTTCGTGGGCGTCGG
>DMER01000192.1:4515-19795 GCA_003451645.1 Alphaproteobacteria bacterium
GGCAATGACGAGCGCGAGCAAACGCTCAACCAGCTTCTCGTCGAGATGGACGGCTTTGATGCCAATGAGGGCATCATTATTGTCGCCGCTACAAACCGTCCGGACGTGTTGGACCCAGCCTTGCTGAGACCAGGCCGGTTTGACCGCCAGATCGTCGTCGGCAATCCTGACATTGTGGGCCGTGAAAAAATCCTGCGCGTGCATTTGAAGAAAGTGCAGCTGGCCAATGATGTGGATCCCAGAACCATTGCGCGCGGCACGCCCGGCTTTTCGGGTGCGGACCTGGCCAATCTGGTGAACGAGGCAGCCTTGCTGGCCGCGCGGCGCAACAAGCGCGTGGTGACGATGCGGGAGTTGGAGGATGCCAAGGATCGCGTGATGATGGGCGCCGAGCGCAAATCGATGGTGATGACGGAGGAGGAGAAAAAGCTCACGGCCTATCACGAGGCGGGACATGCCTTGGTGGCGCTCTATTCGCCAGCCTCCGATCCGATCCATAAAGCAACCATCATACCGCGCGGGCGTGCCTTGGGCCTTGTCATGCGCCTGCCGGAGCGCGACAGCTATTCCTATGCGCGCGAAAAAATGCTCGCCAATCTGGCCGTCTCGGCGGGTGGCCGGGTCGCCGAAGAAGTCGTGTTCGGCCATGACAAAGTGACGTCGGGCGCTGTGTCGGACATTGAGTACTCGACGAAGCTCGCGCGGGCCATGGTGACGCGCTGGGGCATGTCGGACAAATTGGGCCCAATGGCTTATGCCGAGAACCAGGAAGAAGTGTTCTTAGGGCACTCGGTCAGCCGTACACAGAATGTCTCTGAGGAGACCGCCAAGCTCATCGATGCGGAAATCCGTGAGCTGATCGATTATGGCTACACCACAGCCAAGGACATCATCGTCACGCATCGCGATCAGCTGGAGGCGATCACCAGAGCGCTGCTTGAGTATGAGACGCTGACGGGCGACGAGATGAAAGGCCTGATCGGCGGCAAGGCCATTGTGCGAGAGGCGCCCGCAGAAGACGCAAGCAGCCATTCGGGGACGAAGCCGAGCGGTCCTTCGGTGCCGGTGACGCGCCCGCGGGACACGGCGAGCGGCCCATCGGGTGGTGTGCCGCCTGAGCCGCAGCCCTCAGCGTAGCGATCCGTCGATGACGGCAATCTTTGGGATCCTGAATGTCACGCAGGATTCCTTTTCCGATGGCGGACGGTACCTCGAGCCTGAGGCCGCCATCGCGCATGGTGAGGCTCTCACACACGATGGGGCTGTGGTTATCGATGTGGGGGCGGCTGCCAGCAACCCCAATGCTGAGGCGCTTGCACCGCAAGCCGAGATTGACCGGCTGGCACCCGTCATTGCGGGTCTGCAAAGCCACGGGATCGCTGTGTCGATCGACAGCTTCGCAACGCCGGTCCAGGCCTGGGCCCTGACGCAGAATGTCGCCTATCTCAATGACATTCAGGGCTTTGCCGACCCGGCGCTTTACCCTGCGTTGGCCGCACACACATGCCACTTGATCGTCATGCATTCGGTGCAAGGCCGTGGCAAGGCGCAAATCCAGCCGAGCGATCCCGAGACCATCGTGGCTCGGGTCTGTTCTTTCTTTGAGGCACGGCTGCAAGCCTTGACGCGCGCAGGGATCGGAGAGGCGCGGATTATCCTGGACCCTGGCATGGGATTCTTTTTGGGCGAGGATGCGCGCTGTTCGTTGAATGTTCTCAAGGCGCTGCCCAAAATCAAGGCGCAGTTTGGCCGGCCGGTGTTGATCTCGGTCTCGCGCAAGGCGTTTTTGCGCAGTCTTGCGGGGGCGAACCTTGCTGATAGTGGGCCTGCGACACTTGCCGCAGAGCTTTTTGCGGCCCGTCAAGGAGCGGATTTCATCCGGACCCATGACGTAAAGGTGTTGCGCCAAGGGCTAGCTATTCAAGCAGCATTAGGCGATGATTAGTTGAGCAATCGTGGGCCGAGCGGGGCGGTCTAGGCTTTTGGGTAGTGCAGCGTATAACGTGAAGTGCAATGATTAAGAGCGGGGCAGCGGTCTTACATCTCGAACAGGTGAGCAAGTCCTACGGCAAGTTTGCTGCCGTGAAGGATTTGGGATTCCGTGTTGCGCCTGGCGAAATCTTTGGATTTCTGGGGCCCAATGGGGCGGGCAAGACGTCAACCATCCGCATGATGCTAGGGATTCTTGAGCCCGATCACGGGAAAATCCTCCTGTTTGGCAAGCCCTGGTCTCGTGAAGCGCTGAGCAAGGTCGGTTATCTGCCCGAAGAGCGCGGGCTCTACAAAGACATGAAGGCGGCGGCTGTGGTCGCCTATTTCGCAACCCTCAAAGGGCTCAGCTATTTTGAGGCGCGCAGGCGGGCGCGGGCGATCCTGGACCGGTTTGAGTTGAGCGCCTTCGCCAACAAGAAGGTCTCAAGCCTGTCCAAGGGCATGGCGCAGAAGGTGCAGTTGGCCGCCGCAATCGCGCATGATCCAGAGTTCCTGATCCTGGACGAGCCATTCTCCGGTCTTGATCCATTGAACCAACAGGTGCTGGAGCAAGTCATTCTGGAGCAAGCCAAGCGCGGCTGCGCGGTTTTGTTCTCAACTCATACCATGCAGCATGCCGAGCGGCTTTGCGATCGCCTGCTGATTATGACCAAAGGGCAGAAGGCCTTTGATGGCACGCTGGCCGATGCGCGGGCCTCGCAGCCTCGGCGGATCAGGATCGAGGCGGACCGGGAATTGACCTTCCTGGCGCAAAGTGCTGCGGTCTTGAGTGTCACGCCGCCCCATCCGCCCTCGACCTTTTGGGAAGTTCTGCTGAAGCCGGGCGCCGAACCGCATCAAGTGCTGGAGGCCTGCTTCAAGGCCGGGGTCAGGATCAACAAATTCGACGCATCGGAGATGAGCCTGCACGAAATCTTTGTGGCGATCGCAGGCGTCGATCCGGAAGCGGACGCGCAAGGGAGCGTGCAACCATGAGAGGGGTTTGGCTCGTTGCCCGGCGAGAATTCGCCTATTTCGTTTTGCGGCGGGGGTTTCTGATTTCGCTGCTTCTGGTGCCGGTCTGGATTGGCATCTCGGTCGCTATTCCATTGCTGGCGGCGCGCTCCGTCAGCGTCGCGTCCTTTGTTGTTGTCGATCAAAGCGGGCAGGGGTTCGCGGGCGCCATCGACAAGGCCCTGTTGCGCTCTGAGGCGCGAACTGCCCTTGAGCTCATGGCAGTGTATGTGAAGGCGGCCGCGGATGTTGAGGCCCTGAAGAAGGCCGATCCAGAACTCGCCAAGGTTCTGTTGGCCGATCCCATCGATGCCACGCATGCCGATGCCCTTGTCGCTTTGGGCGGGCCTGAAAAAGTCTCTGAGCGGATCAAGCCGTTTCTACCCGCAGGCACGCCTGCGCCGCCCTTGCCGCCCAAGCGGTTTGTGAGGGTCGATGCGCCGCCAAATTTGACCGATACATCGCCAGCGGGATTGCGGGATTTCCTATCCGCGCAACGGGAACGTGGGCCGGACAAGATTTCTGCTGTGCTGATTGTGCCTGCTAGTTTTGGTATGCCCGATGCGCCGGCACAATTATGGTCGCGCGGGCTTCCAGCCTCTGGCCTGTTGAGCTTTTTGCGCCGTGTCGCCACAGAGCGCCAGCAGACGGTCGTTATGGGCGCCTTTGACATCGAGGAGGAGGAGGCGCGGGAAATCCTTCAGTTGTCGGCGAAAGTGGAATCCTTTGACACCGCGCCCGAGGCCAATGGCAAGCCTGTTAGCTTGGCGGACCGCATCCGTTCCATCGCGCCTTTGGCCCTGTCGGGGGTCTTGTTCTTCGTCGTGTTCCTGTCGTCGACCATGCTTCTGGGCTCGATCATTGAGGACAAGTCCAGCCGAGTGGTGGAGGTGATCCTATCGTGCGTCACCTCCGATGCGCTGATGGCGGGCAAGCTTCTGGGTGCGGCGGGGGCAGCCTTGGCCATCGTCCTGATGTGGGCGGGGGGCATGTACTCGGTCACCCTTTTGTCCAATGATTTTGGCTCGTTGCTCGCCACCGCGCTCGATGCCGTTGTGCGGCCAGATTTCTTGCCACTCGTGCTCGTGCTGTTTGTGCTCGCCTTCTTGATCTATTGCTCGATGTTCCTGATCGCGGCCAGCATCGCCAAAACCCCGCAGGATGCGCAGGCCTATGTGGGGCCCATGATGCTTGTGGTCATGCTGCCGTTCTTTTTCATCACGGCCCTGATCGCAGACCAGAACAGCACATTGGCACAAGTGTTCACCTTCATCCCGATCTACACGCCCTTTGTGCTGATGATGCGGTTGGGGGCGCAGCCGCCCGCCTTTGATGTGATCGCGGGGACAGCCTTGGCGACAGTGACGGCGCTTTCGATGGTTTGGCTGGCGGCCTATGTGTACCGGCGCAATGCGGTGCCCATTGAGGGTGGTCCCTCCCGCCTCTAGTACAACCGGCAGGGCGCGCGTAAATCTGTGTGCTCTGTCGCAGTTTGTCGTTATTCTTGAGGGTCTTAGCCCATATTGGGCTTGGTAACGTGTTCGTGTTAGCTTAGAACGCTGGCGCAGCGTTTGAGCGTGGCTCAAGCGCCTTTGCCCCCAACGCGAACCTCGATGGATCAGCAGATGACCCGGAAATATTTCGGCACCGACGGCATTCGTGGAAAAGCCAATCAGCCCCCAATGACCGCCGAGACAGCGTTGCGCGTCGGCATGGCGGCGGGGCGTTATTTCTCGCGCGGAGAGCCCCCGCACCGGGTGGTGATCGCCAAGGATACGCGCCTGTCGGGCTATATGCTTGAGCCGGCATTGGTCGCAGGATTTACGTCGGTCGGCATGGATGTAATGTTGTTTGGGCCGTTGCCGACGCCCGCTGTCGCCATGTTGACGCGCTCGATGCGCGCCGATCTGGGTGTGATGATCTCGGCCAGCCATAACTCCTTTGAGGATAATGGCATCAAATTGTTCGGCCCGGATGGCTACAAGCTTTCCGACGAGGTGGAGCTTGAAATCGAAGCGCTGATGGACAATGGGCTCGCCGATCATTTGGCTCCGCCCGCGCAG
The DNA here is from genome assembly GCA_003451645.1 of Alphaproteobacteria bacterium. GTDB lineage: Bacteria > Pseudomonadota > Alphaproteobacteria > Micropepsales > Micropepsaceae > DMER01. The sequence goes on from DMER01000192.1 coordinate 9,564, forward strand.
CTCGGCCGGGCCAAGCGGTTTGAGGATGCACAAGCGCGTTATGTCGAATTCGCCAAGCGCGCCTTCCCGCGGCACCTGAATCTTGAGGGGTTGCGCGTGGTGATTGATTGCGCCCATGGGGCGGCTTACCGGGTTGCGCCGGAGGTTCTGTGGGAACTCGGCGCGGAGGTCGTGAAACTGGGCATCAACCCGGATGGCTTCAACATCAATATGGAGTGCGGCTCGACGGACCCCGCGATGATGTGCGCCAAGGTGCGCGAAGTGCGGGCCGATCTTGGCATCGCGCTGGACGGCGATGCGGACCGCTGCGTCATTGCGGATGAGCAAGGCCGGATCATCGACGGCGACCAAATCCTTGGGCTCATCGCGCAGCAATGGGCCAAAGCCGGGCACTTGTCGGGCGGGGGCGTGGTTGCAACCGTCATGTCCAATCTGGGCCTTGAGCGTCTATTGCACTCGCGCGGGCTCAAGCTGGAGCGCACGGCTGTCGGCGACCGCTATGTGGTGGAGCGCATGCGTGCAGGCGGCTTCAATCTGGGTGGCGAGCAATCGGGCCACATCGTGCTGTCGGACTTTGCCACAACCGGGGATGGGCTGATCGCCGGCTTACAAGTCTTGGCCGCGATCGCGGAAAGCAAACGTAAGGCTAGCGAGGTGTGCCGGATGTTCCAGCCGGTGCCCCAGATCTTGCAGAATGTGCGCTATGTCAAGAATGGCAAGGCGACGCCGCTGGAGCGCGATGACGTTGCCAAGGCGATCAAAGCGGGCGAGGAGCGTTTGAATGGGTCGGGGCGCATTCTCGTGCGCAAGTCTGGGACCGAGCCGGTGATCCGTGTCATGGCCGAAGGCGATGATGAGAGGCTGGTCAAGACCGTGGTGCAAGACATTTGCAGCGTGATTGAAACGGCGGCCTGAAAATCTGTTCCCCTTTGCCTTGGGGGAGCCTAAGCTTTCGTGCATGTTGACGCGCATTCATGGCCGGATCCTGATCGTCGCTGGCTCTGACAGCGGCGGCGGGGCCGGTATTCAGGCCGATATCAAGACAGTCACCGCGCTCGCAGGCTATGCCGCGACGGCGGTCACGGCCATTACGGTCCAGAACACACAAGGGGTCACGGCGGCCATTGAGGTCAGCTCCGATATTGTCAGTGTGCAGATGATCAGCGTGTTGAGCGATATCGGTGCCGACGCGGTCAAGACCGGCATGCTGGCATCAACCGGGATCATCGAGGCGGTGGCGGGCGCTCTGGCTTCGCATGCGCCGCACGCCAAGCTGGTGTGCGACCCGGTTATGGTCGCCAAGGGCGGTCACAAGCTGATTAGCGATACCGCGATTGACGCGCTGAAAGCGCTCATCCTGCCGCGCGCCACGGTGTTGACGCCTAATCTTCCGGAGGCGGAGGTTCTGACGGGCATGACCATCCGCTCACGCGCCGACATGGAGCATGCGGCGCAACGGTTGCATGGCGTGCATGGGGTCCATGCAGTCTTGATCAAGGGCGGCCACTTGCCGGGTTCGCGGGTGCCTGATCTGCTGTTCGATGGCTCGACGGCAGCATGGTGGGAGGATGAGCGTATCGAGCCCCGCCATACCCATGGGACTGGTTGCACCTTGGCCTCGGCCATCGCGTGCAGCCTTGCGCAAGGGTTGATGCTGGAGGCGGCAGTGACACGGGCGCGCGATTATGTGCGCGCCGCCCTCATTAGTGCACCCGGGCTGGGGCGCGGGCATGGTCCCCTGAACCATGCGCATACGGTTCGTCCGTTTCCGGAAGGTTAGCATTGTGGAACTGAAAATTTGGACTGTGGATGCCTTTGCCGGCAAGGCGTTTGAGGGCAATCCGGCGGCGATCATGCCCTTGGACACTTGGCTGCCCGACACGCTGATGCAGCAGATTGCGGCTGAGAATAATTTGTCCGAGACCGCGTTCCTGGTTGCGGAACCTGAACGGGGGCCTGAGCACTATCATTTGCGCTGGTTCACGCCAGAGGTCGAAGTGCCCTTGTGTGGCCACGCGACTCTCGGCAGCGCCTTTGTCTTGTTCACCCATGTTCATCCGGAGGCGGACCTTTTGGTGTTCCGCACCTTAAGTGGGGATTTGCGGGTGGCGCGCAGACCTGATGGGTTGCTGGCCATGGAATTGCCTGCGTTCGTGGCAACGCCACATCCTAAAGGGCCGGACATCGCGCGCGCGCTGGGGAGCGCCTTGAGGCGGACACCGCAGGAGGTGTTCTCGGCCAACTATCCGGTTGCGTTGTTTGGCAGCGAGGCTGATGTGGCGGCGTTGCAGCCTGGAGCGGAGCTGGCGGCAGTGCTCGCGGAATTTGGCGAGAGTGGTCTGACCGCGACAGCGCGCGCGAGCCGCGACGGCTTTGATTTTGTCACGCGCTTCTTTGCGCCTGCCAAGGGCATTCTGGAAGACCCGGTCACCGGATCTGCGCATGCGGCGGCGGCTCCCTTTTGGGCGCGCCGTCTGGGGCAGGAGCGGCTCACCGCCCGTCAGATCAGCGCACGCGGCGGCACGCTTATCTGCACGGTCATTGGCGACCGCGTGATCTTGCAAGGGCGGTGCGTGCCCTATCTGGAGGGCGTGATACGGCTATAGTCCGGTAGTCAGTGGCCGATATATCGCACCGCCAAGAAGCCGCCGATGATGAGGACCAGGGCAACCATGGTGACCATCTCCAGGCGCTTCTCGATGAATTCGCGCACCGGCTGGCCATAGCGTTGGAGCAACAACGCCTCCAAGTAGAACCGCGCGCCGCGGGTGATGATGGAAGCGATAATGAATACGCCAAGATTGAAGCTCGCAGCACCCGAGGCGATGGTCACAAGCTTGTAGGGGATCGGGGTCAGGCCTTTGATCAGAATGATCCAAAGGCCCCATTCCTGAAATTGGGTTTGGAACTGTTTGAAGCCGCCTTGCAAGCCATAGAGGTCGAGGACCCATTTGCCCGCAGACTCAAACAGGAAATAGCCGATTGCGTAGCCGAGAAGGCCCCCCAACACAGAGGTGATGGTTGCAACGGTCGCGATCAGCATCGCGCGATGGGGTTGGCTCACCACCATCGGCACCAGCATCGCATCTGGCGGGATCGGAAAGAACGAGCTCTCGGCAAAGGAGACCATGCCGAGCCACCACAAGGCGCGCGGGTCCTCCGCTAAGCGCAGAACCCAGTCATACATCTTTCTGATCATTCGCCCCGCCCCCTCACTTCACAAGGAGGCGGACGCTTAGCGGAAAGGCGAATTCCATGCAATCTTATGCGTGTGACTATTTCGGCTTGGGATCGAGTTTGGTCACGTCCTTGACAAAACACGTTGAGCCGGCGAACGGTCCGCGATCGCCGATCGAACGGAACGCCACTGTGTCGCCCGACCCTAAGCAGGTTCCCGAGCGCATGATGCTCATGGAAAACCCGTCCTTAGCGTCCCGGCAGGGCGCGTTGAAAGTGACGGCGAACCACTTGCTGGGGCTGGTGCGCACATGGACCTCGGTCTCGCTCACATATTTCCAGTCATAGATCAGGCGCACCCAGGCGCATCCCTTGTTGGTTGTTGGTGCCGCGGGCGGCTCATCGGAAGCCCAGGCAGCGGTATTGTCTTCCTCGATGCGGACATTATCAGCGCGCGCCATAGTCAGGCTCGTGCTGATGGCAAGCATGCTCAGGGCGGTAAAGGCCAGGCGTGACGTGATGCGCATTTTGTGCTCTCCCCGTTCAGTGGTCAGGTGACGGGGCGATCCATAAGCCGGTGCCTGCTACGAAGGTGCACAGCGAGGGGCTTGGCGGGCCGGGCCAGATTGCCTAACGTCACGCCAGCCAATCTATCCCGAAGCCTCGCTTCGAACAACCATCGCCAACTGGAAGGATCGCGCCACCATGAAAGCTGTCTTGTGCAAGGCCTATGGCCCCCCAGATTCCCTGGTTTATGAGGATGTGCCGAGCCCAGTGCCGGGCAAGGGCCAGGTAGTGATCTCGGTCAAGGCGGCGGGCGTCAACTTCCCCGATGTGCTGATCATTCAGAACAAATATCAGTTCAAGCCGCCTCTGCCCTTCTCGCCCGGAGGCGAGGTTGCGGGCGTCATCAAAGCCCTTGGGGAAGGCGTGACCAATGTCAAAGTTGGCGACCCTGTCATTGGATCCATTGGCTGGGGCGGTTATTCGGAAGAAGTGCTGTGTGACGCGGGGCGCCTGATCCCGTTGCCGCAAGGGATCGATTTTGTGCATGCCTCGGCCTTTGTGCTGACCTATGGCACCTCGGCGCATGCGTTGAAAGATCGGGCGATGCTGAAGGCGGGCGAGAGTTTGCTGGTTCTAGGGGCTGCGGGCGGTGTTGGCCTGGCTGCGGTTGAGATCGGCAAAGTGATGGGCGCCAAGGTCTATGCGGCCGTGTCCTCGCCGGAAAAGCTTGAGGTTGCCAAGGCGCATGGCGCGGTTGGCGGTTTGGTCTATCCATCGGGTCCGCTCGACCGCGATGCACAAAAGAAACTGTCTGAGGATTTCAAAGCGCTCGTGGGCGGCGACGGGTTCAACGTGATCTATGATCCTGTCGGCGGCGATTACGCAGAGCCCGCGCTTCGCGCCATAGGCTGGGAAGGCCGGTATCTGGTCGTGGGGTTTGCGGCTTCCGACCAAATCCCTAAGGTGCCCCTCAATCTGGCCTTGCTCAAAGGGTGTCAGATCGTTGGCGTCTTCTGGGGAGCATTCACCGCGCGTGAGCCGCAGCGCAACAAAGCCAATCTGGCTGAGCTCATGGCGTGGTACCAGGACGGAAAGATCAAGCCGCTCGTCTCCAAAACCTATCCGATGGCGCGGGCGGCGGAAGCCTTGAACGACATGGCTGCGCGCAAAGTTCAGGGCAAGGTCGTCCTGGTGCCCTGAGGCCGGGCAAAGCGGGTGGGCTTGCGGGTCAGCCGATCGATCAGCAGCCATATACCACTGAGCCCGAGTAAGAGTGCAAGGATCGTGAACCCAATGACGAGAGGATGATTGAAATCCTCGCGTGCGTTGTAGTCCATGATGTGCAAGGACCAGAGGAAATCGTAGACCCGCCAGGCATTGGTCCGCCGCGCCGTCACTTTCCCAGTCTTGGCGTCCACATAGATCCTGGTTTCGTCGCCATCGGAAAAGTCGAGGCGCCAGACGGGAAGCGCTCCCCGGTACTCGATATGGGGGTCTTTTATAATCAACTGGGCAGAGATGATGGAGCCCGCGCCTTTGAAATCCGCCGTAGCGATCGCGCGGGCCCAGTCCTCGTTCAAAGGCGCCAGTTGGGCGCCTGTTTTGGCGTGAACGAGTTTGTCGGGCTTGCCAGCCCTGTCGAGGCGCCAGATTGGCTCCCCGGCGAGCCAGATGAGTTCTGCTCTCGTCGGGCCACCGGCCAAGACCGCGCGCAGGGACAGCATACCCGTGGCATCAAACGGGGCAGGTTCGGTTTTGCGGATGTTGTGTTCGCTGCGCACGGTTTCGATGGGGACTGCGGTCATGAAGAGGCCGCTGATGATCCAGAGCAGGACCTGGACCCCTACCAACAGGCTGAGCCATTTGTGAACTGCAGTCACAGTTTTCAGTAGACGTCTGCGCACTGCTGCAAGACCTTAATCAGACTTTATCGGTCAAATGGTGTTGACCGGCGGGACGGGCGGCCGGAAGGCGGCACCGCGCCGCAGGGCCTGTTCCTCATTCACTGTCTTGCCCGCAGGTAGTCCACAAATCCGCCGAAATCTGGTAGGATAGAAAAGAAATCGTTGGGGAGGAGCAGAACGATGGCGCGCGGATTTGGTTGGATGGTGTCTGGGTTGGTCATGGCGAGCTTTGCCGTTAGCGCCGCCCAGGCCCGCGATTGGCAGCCGGTCGCGGGTTCGGGCTGGGTTTTCGATGCGGCGGAAATCAAGACGGAACTCAAGGACGACATCGTTAACACTGAGAACAAGGTCGTTGTTCCTCTGCGGCCAGAAGAGGCGGGTGGCAAGAAAACGCCGATTACGGCTGAACCCACTGCGCTGTTGTACATCTCCTGTGAGACGCGGGTCTATCGGCTGTGGGATATTGCGACGTCAACTGAGCAAGGGCCGCTGCCCACGCACATGTTCGATGTGGCGCAGGGCCTTGAGAACTATTGCAGCCGGATCGGCAAGTTACCGGAAGAGCGCAGGAAAGGCCCTGGCCAGCGCTAATCCCTGGCTTCTGGTTTCATCAAGATGCGGCGAGCGGCGGCGCGGTGGACTTGGGTGATATGGCTGCCCACAACGGCCAAGGTTGCTGCCAGAACGCTTGCGTCGTCCGTGAAGCCGAGCCCTGAAAGAATGTCCGGGATCGCGTCAACCGGCATCACGAAATAGGCCAACGCTGCCATCAGGGTAATCCGTACACGGAGCGGCGTCGCTGTGTCGACTGCACAGTAATACGCAGCTATGGCGTCTTCCATGAAGGGCACACGGCCCAAGGCTGCGCGCACTTTCCACCAAAAGCGGGCCTTGACCATGCGTTCGGCTTGCGCGTAAGGCACGGGTAGGCCCATTTCCTCTGCAACTGGCGGCATTCGCGGTTCTCCTCCATCAGAAGCCATCCGTTTATAGCATACTTCAGAAGAGTGCGTATGGCACCTGGCTTGCGGGGCTGACCTGTTCAGGTGCCCAAGTGCCGCCCCAACCAAACAAGCGCTGTAAGGCTAACAGCAATCATTAGCGCGCTTGTCAGGGGCAAGTGCAAACGGAAATCTGGGTGGCGGAAATCAAGATCGCCTGGCAAGTGCCCTAAACCAAAACGATCCAGGCCTAAGCGCTCGATCCATGGCCATAAAAGACCCATTCCCGTCGCAAGCAAGCCCACGCCCAAGAGCCAGGCGGCAACATCCTTCATCTGGCGTCCTCTCCCGGGTCCTTGTGGCCAGGTTCTGTTCGCCCGCATTGCGAGCGGCGCTGGCATTGCTTATAGAGCCGGTATCAGCAGTCTCCACGAAACTGTCAAACACGCAAGGACGGATACGCACACCATGGACATCAACTCTTCGATCACAGCCATCGTGACCGGCGGCGCAAGCGGCTTGGGCGAGGCAACCGCGCGGGCACTCGCGGGTAAGGGCGCGAAGGTCGTCATCTTTGACATGAACGCAGCTAAAGGAGAGACGGTCGCTGGCGACATCAAGGGCCTCTATTGCAATGTCAATGTGACGAGCGAAGAGAGCGTCGTCGCGGGCTTTCAAGCGGCGCGGGCGGCCTTTGGGCAAGAGCGGGTTCTGGTCAATTGCGCGGGCACCGGCAATGCCTATCGTACTGCAGGCCGGAAGAAGGATGGCACGATCACCATGTTCCCGGTCGACCAGTTCGACCGGATCATCCAGATCAATTTGGTGGGCACGTTCCGCTGCATCGCGCATGCGGCGGCCGGTATGTTGACGCTCGATCCTGTGTCCAGCGGGGAGCGTGGCGTCATCATCAATACCGGTTCGGTTGCCGCCGAGGACGGGCAGATCGGGCAGGCGGCTTACTCTGCCTCCAAAGGCGGGGTTGTTGGCATGACGCTGCCAATTGCGCGCGATCTCGCCCGCGAAGGCGTGCGCGTGAACACGATCCTGCCAGGATTGTTCCGTACACCTCTGATGACCGCTGGCGGCCCTGAGTTTGTCGGCAAACTCGAAGCGCAAGTGCCGTTCCCAGCGCGGTTGGGCAATCCTGATGAGTATGCGGGTCTCGCCCTCGAAATGATCCGCAACTCCTACTTCAATGGCGAGTATGTGCGTCTTGATGGTGCCATCCGTATGGCGCCGCAGTAGTCCAAGATTCCCTGCAGAGTTGAAAAAGGGTGCCCGAACCCCTTGGGCGCCCTTCTTTTTTCCCGGTTTGTCATCAAAATTTGCAAGACTTTTTGTCATAGCCCGTGTTGCAGTATCTGTGATGTTTAAGGATTCGCAGGCGCGTACCATGCAGGTCATGATCCAATGCGCAGTGTGATTACAGTTCTGTTGGGACTGATAGCACTTGGCGTGCTGGGCTATTTCTGTTTTCAGCATCATCAGCCTGGAATTGAAGCGGACTTGCGCGGTCGTGCCGATGCGGCATTGCGAGTTGGCGGGTTTGACTTTGCGACGGTGCGTTCGGTCGATGGCCGTGACGTCGTATTGGAGGGTGAGGCGCCATCGCTCGATGCAAAGCAACGCGCTTTGGCCGCGGTCGACGAGGTCTGGGGTATACGAGCGGCCGTGGACCGGATGACGGTGACGGGGTTGCCAGCGGGTGAACCTGCTCCGGCGCAAACGGCGTCCCCGGCCGGGCCCGTTGCAGGGGCTGCGTCTGGGCTACCGTATTTCTTCAAGGCCGAGTATTCGGGGCCCCAACTCATGCTGACCGGCGCGGTGCCATCGGAGGCCTTCCGCCAATCCTTGCTCGCGAGTATTAGGGCTCAATTTCCTGGGGTAACTGTCTTGGACAATCTGGTTGTGCGCGAAGGCGCGCCGGACGCTGCCTGGCCCGATGTCGTGACGGACAGCCTGTCGCAGCTCGCTCGATTTACGCGAGGCAATTTGGAGATTGAGGGGCAACAAGTGCGCCTGGCCGGGGAAGCGCGCACGGAAGCCGATCGGCAATCTGCCGACAGTGTTTTGCAGAGGCTGCCTGCGGGCTATCAAGGGCGGCTTGATGCATCAGTTGCAGCAGCGCCTGTTGCAGTGGCACCGCCAGAGACTGTGCCGCCTGTCGCGGCCCCTGTGGCACCGCCCACAGCGCCGCCTGCCCCAACCCCTCAGCCAAAGCCGGAGCCACAGCCACTGCCCGAGGCTGAACCTCAGCCTGCGGCAACGCCGACGGCGGCCGAAACTGCAGCTGCCAAGAAATGCGGGACTGAGCTCAACAACGCGATGCGCCGCCAGACCATCCTCTTTCAAAGTGGCAGTGCTGTTATTGACCGCAGCAGCCAAGCCGTCTTGCGCCGTTTGGCCCGCATCGCCAATGGCTGTCCCAAGGCGCGCATCACCGTTGTGGGGCATACGGATAATGAGGGCGTTCCGGCCTTTAATCAGCGACTCTCCGAGGCGCGTGCGAGGGCCGTGCGCGAGGCGCTCGCCCGTTATGGGGTCGCAGCCGGTCGCGTGGGGATTCGAGGCTATGGTGCTACACGGCCTGCGACCAACAACCGTTCTGCCAGAGGGCGGGCGCAAAACCGCCGTATCGAATTTGTTGTCCGTTAGTGAGTGAAGAGAGGCTGATCCCAGATGACCTACCTGATCATGCAGTTTCTCTTGTGCCTGATCGCCGCCGCGATCATTGGCGCCATCGTTGGCTGGTTGTTGCGGGGCTTCTTTGGCGGTGACGGCGGCAAGGCCGCTAAGGCGCGCGTATCGGAACTTGAGGGCCTGTTGTCAGCGGAGGCCAAGGCCACCGCAGATGCGCGCGCGCAGATCAAAGGTCTTGAAGGCACCCTCGCCAACACCCGGACTGAACTCGAAGGCAAGGCAGCCAGCGCAGAGAATCTGCTCATGCTCCTCAAGTCACAAACCGAGCGCGAGCGCGGCTCACTTGATATGCAAATGCGGGAGCGGGCAGGCGACACTAGCCGGCGGCAGTCCATCCAATTGGGACAGATTGCCTCCGTCGAGGCCGCTTGGCGGGCGAAAGTTGCGAGAGCGGAGGCCTCGGCGCTCGACTATCAAATTGCCCTTGAGGGGGCACAGAAGCAGATTGGCGAGATGCATAGGGCCCTTGAGAGCGCGAAGGCAGACATCGCCATGACCGTGCGGTTTGCAGACGATGGACAGCAATGGCAACAGAAGCTGCGCTCGGCCGAGTCGCAAATGTCGGCTTTGCAGAATGATTTGGCGGCATCACGTGCGGCGCGGGCGACGCTCGAGGCGGAACTTGCTGCGTTGAAAGCGCAGGCGATGTCCAGCGCACCGCTGGCGTCCCGCTTGATAGAAGTGCCTGGCCTTCAGCCCCTCATGGCCGCACCGGTTGCGGCGCCGCCAGCGCCCCAGGTCCCCATGAGCGAGGACGATCTGAAGGACATCGTCGGCATCGGGCCTGTCCTCGAGCGGCAATTGCACGCGGCAGGCATCAAGACATTTCGCGATTTGGCGGTTCTAACTTCGCAAGGGGTCTTGGCCTTGGCGGAGAAATTGGAGCATGTGTTCGGTGACCGCATAACCCGTGAACGCTGGGTCGAGCAGGCCGCCGACCTCCATCGGAAGAAATATCAAACCGAGCCATAAAGCGGGGCCAGTGTTACCGGCTCGCGAA
>DMER01000192.1:20019-25243 GCA_003451645.1 Alphaproteobacteria bacterium
CAGCCCCAGGTCGATGTCGCGCTGAGACAGTCCGCCGGCATCGTGTGTGGTGAGCGTAATCTCGACCCGGTTATAAACATTGAACCATTCGGGGTGATGGTCCATTTGTTCCGCCTTCAGAGCAATGCGGGTCATAAAGCCGAATGCTTCCGAGAAATCCTTGAATTGAAAGGTGCGGGTGACCGCATCGCGCCCCTGGACCAGGCTCCATCCCGGCAGGGCTTTCAAAACATCTGTGCTATTCAGCCTGGTGATCTTGGTCATGCTCGGCCTCCCTCGTTGGTGGCGAGGTTATAGCACGCTGCTCTGCGAGAGGCGCGCGCAGATATCGTCAAGCTGATCCAAAGTCTTGTAGCTGATGACGACTTGACCGCCGCGGTCGCCTTGATGTTTCACTGCTACGGCCAGACCCAATTGATTGCTCACACTTTGCTCCATAGCGCGTGTGTCGACGTCCTTTTGGACCGCGGGTGCCTTGGCAGATTTCGGCTTTGTAGCCTGAACTTTTTTCTCCGTTTCGCGCACGCTCATGCCCGCTTCGACAAGCTCGCGTGCCTGGCGCTCAGGGTCGGGGGCATTGACCAGGCTGCGTGCGTGGCCCGCTGATAACTTGCCTTCAAGAATGTATTGCTGAACGCCGTCGGGCAAATTCAGGAGCCGGACCGTATTGGCGATGTGGCTGCGCGATTTGCCGATAATCTTGGCGATCTGTTCTTGCGTGTAGGAGAACTCATCGGCCAGTTGTTTATACCCGCGCGCCTCTTCGATGGCGTTGAGGTCCGCGCGCTGCACGTTCTCGATGATCGCGATTTCAAGGGCCTCGACATCCGTTAGCTCACGGATGATGACGGGAACCTCGTGCAATTGAGCCTTTTGCGCGGCACGCCAGCGCCGCTCGCCTGCAATGATCTGATAGGCATCGGTTTGGCCGGGTGCAGGGCGCACCACAAGGGGCTGCAGGATGCCCTTCTCGCGCACCGAATTTGCCAGATCGTCCAGCTCTTGCGGATTGAAGACGCGGCGGGGCTGAAAGGGATTAGGTTTGAGTTGGGTGATCGGTACCGTCTTGAGGCCGCGGGCGGGCTCCGCCGTTGGCGCGGCAATGTCGGGATCACGGTCGCCCAGAAGTGCGGACAAGCCGCGCCCGAGCCCCGCATTGCGCTGTCCTGGTTTGGTCATGTCGTTCTCGCCAAAAGATGCACCGAGCGCCTTGCGCGTCATGCCGCAGCCAGCGCCTTCTCACGCTGGATGAGTTCGCCTGCGAGCTTGATGTAGGCCTGCGAGCCGGCACATTTGTAGTCATAGAGGAGGGCAGGCAAGCCGTGGCTGGGTGCCTCGGACACCTTCACGTTACGGGGGATCACCGTTTGATAGACCTTGTCGCCCAAGTGTTTGCGCACATCATCGGCGACCTGATCGGACAGGTTGTTGCGCTTGTCAAACATGGTGAGGACGACGCCCTGGATCTCGAGCTGCGGGTTTAAGGACCCGCGCACGAGGTCAATGGTGCGCAGCAGCTGGGACAAACCTTCGAGCGCGAAGAACTCGCACTGCAGCGGCACCAGGAGGCCATGGGAGGCGGTCATGGCATTGATGGTCAGAAGGTTTAGCGATGGCGGGCAATCAATAAGGATGAAGTCATAAGGCTGAAGCACAGCTTCAGCCTTGACCAAGTCCTTGCCTGAACTTTTGCCCAATTCGGTCTTGGCGATATAGGCGTTCAGAGCATCGCGCAGGCGGAAGGAGCGGCGGGGCACGCCGACCAGCTCCATCTCCGCACCTGACAGATCAGGAGTGGCGGGGACCACATGCAAGCCAGGGATCGCCGAGGCGACGATGGAGTCTTCCAGTGCTGCGTGGCCAATGATGACCTCATAGACGGTGGTCGCCCTTTGTTCCTTGCTGATCCCTAAGCCAGTCGATGCATTCCCTTGCGGGTCAATGTCCATCACCAGAACGGATTTGCCGACTGCTGCGAGGGCCGTGCCCAAATTGATCGCAGTCGTGGTTTTGCCGACGCCGCCCTTTTGGTTGGCAATGACAATCACACGCGTCCGGCCAGGAGCGCGGCGCTTTGGTTCTAGGGACGTTTCACTGGGCTGGGCCAACGCCGCAATCCTGTTACACAAAGGATCACGCCGGAAGAATCGCTCCGGCTCGGAACTAAGTCGGCGTGAAAGTCCCATGTATGATGCACGCGCGTCAATTCCTCTCTCACACGCCCCCCCTTGAATAGGAGCGCTTTGGTTGTGGACATTGAGTGCTGTTCAATGAGAGGCAGTAAGTCCTCCAAGGGGGCAACCGCGCGGGCCGTCACAATTTCGGCGGGCGGGAGGTTTATCGCCTCTGCGCGGCCCCAGCGGATTTCGACGTTTGTGCCGGTTTCGCGCGCGACTTCTTGCAGAAAGCGGCACTTTTTCTGCGTGGCCTCAATGAGGCGGACACGGATCTGAGTTTGATGGGACAGCATGATGGCCAGGACCATGCCCGGGAATCCGGCGCCAGATCCAATGTCCGTTATCGTTTTAGTTCCTGCCGGTAAAAGAGGCACGCATTGCGCACTATCAAACAGATGCCGCCGCCAGAGGTCTGGGATCGTGGATGGACTCACCAGATTGGTATGGGCGTTCCATTCAACCAACATCGCGGCATAGACGCTTAGACGCTGCATCGTCAGGGCGTCGGCGCCTGTGTCTCTCGCGAAGTCGACCGGCCCATATTGCGTAGCATCCTCATTGGATCGTTCAGCCATCGACGAAACTACCCACCGAATTGAGCGCAATCCGCAACGGATTGCGATGGCTGTTGCGAAGAACGCCTGCTATGACAGATTTCAACATATAAGCCTGGAGGACTCCATGGATTGGTCGGAGGTGTTGCCACCATCGTTGGACGATTTGACGGATATTGCCGAAGAATCCTTTGCGAAACTACCTGATGAATTGCGCGCCCTCGTGCAAGAGGTGACGATCCGGGTCCAAGATTTTCCGGATGAAGAGGTGATGAAGGGCCTGGAGTGCGAGACCGAGTATGATCTGCTCGGCCTGTTCACGGGTGTTGCGATTACAGACCGTTCGGAGATGGAAATTTCGGGCCTGATGCCGAACATGATTTTTCTCTACCGCCGCCCCATACTGGATTACTGGGCCGAGAACGAGGGCACGTTGGGTGAAGTTATCACCCATGTCCTGGTGCATGAGATCGGCCACCATTTCGGGCTGTCGGATGAGGATATGGAGCGGCTTGAGCAGCAAACGGAGTAGCCGCGCCTGCGGGTCCTAGTCTTCGAAGACGCGCAACACCGTTTGCAACTCATGGCCTCTCTTGAGGATCAGGCCCGTGACGCTTACCACGCTGTACATGCCCTGACGGTTGCGCAGTTTGGGCCGCTTTTCTATACGGTAGAGCGGGAACTCGGCCGTTCTGCGATAGACAGCGAAGGCGCAGTAGTCCTTGGCCGTGAGTAAACCATAGTCACGCCACTCGCCATTGGCGACCATGCGGCCATACACATTCAGAATAAGTTGCAGTTCACGGCGGTCGAAGAAGACTTCGGCCGCAGCTGCATCGAGCGGCAGGCTGTTGTCGTCGCTCCGTGTTGCTGGCCTGCCTGCGACACGGAAGAGGGATATGGGTTCATCCACCATTATGCCTCAAATCCTGAACCGAAGCCCGCGGCTGCGCAAGGGATTACCGCTTCAGGCACAGAAACAAGCCGTCGGCAATCGTGGCCATGGCAATCTCGATGCGGGGATCCTGCCGAAGCTTCTCATTCAGTGCGCGGATAGCGCGCGTGTCGTCGTCCTGGACCGTGGGATCAACGACGCTGCCGGACCAGAGCACATTGTCGATGGCGATTACGCCGCCTTTGCGGACCAGCGTTAGCGCGCGTTCAAAGTAATTGTCGTAGTTGCCCTTGTCCGCATCGATAAAGGCGAAGTCATAGGGCTCAGCCTCGCTGTGGATAAACTCGTCGAGGGTGGCAAGGGCTGGCCCGACATGGTCGCGGATCTTGCCTGCAACGCCGGCAGCTGCCCAGTAGCCGCGGGCGCGGGTCATGTATTCCTCGCTGATGTCGCACGCGTCCAAGGTGCCGTCTTCCGGCAATGCGAGGGCCACGCTCAAGGCCGAGTAGCCAGTAAACGTCCCGATCTCCAAACAGCGCTTTGCGCCGATGGCTTTCACGAGGAAGCCCAGGAAAGCGCCTTGTTCCGGCGCGATCTGCATGACGGCGGCCCGGCCGAGCGCTAGCGTTTCCTCCCGGCAGCGCGCCAGAGCCGCGTGTTCGCGCACGCCGACGGCGCACACATAGGCATGGAGTTCCGGGGTGATGGTCAGTGTCTTTGGCATCGAAAGGGTCCTTGTCGGTTTGTTCAGTGTGGGCTCACAAGGGTGTTAGTGAGGGCCGCATTGGCGCCATAGTTCAGCCGTGCATCTGCCCGATTGCGCTGTCATCTCTATCACCACGGTTGATCCGGTCCGAGGCCTCAGCCTCGATCATTTAGCCCCCCAGCCCACCCCCTCGCGGTTGTGGATACTCTGGACCGGATCAATCGTGTTCACTCTATCCCTTGGCGTTGGTTCAGCGTTAGCCTCATCGCACCTATATGTGTGGGAGGTCATCATGCGGCTGCGCGACCGGGTTGCCATCATCACTGGCGCTGCATCAGGGATCGGGGCGGCAACTGCGCGTCTGTTCTCGCAGGAAGGGGCGCTTGTGCTTGCGGTCGACCTGCCGGGCCGGGGGCTCTTTGCCATGCATGACGAAGATCCGCGCATTACCTGCCTTGAGAAAAGCGTCGCCGACCATGACGCCGCAGCCGTGTTGACGGACGCGGCCCTGAGGCTTGGAGGCGGCCTCGATATCGTCATGAATAACGCCGGGGTGGCGAATAATGCGCTGGCCGAAAGCATGCCGGTGGAAGACTGGGACCGGGCGATGGCGGTCAATTTGCGGGCGCCCTTTCTCATTTGTCAGGCCGCTATTCCTTGGCTGAAGCGCAGCAAAGCGGGCCGGATCATCAATGTGGCGAGCGTTATGGCAGAGGGCACAGGGTTTGGTTTGGCAGCCTATTGTGCGTCCAAGGCCGGGGTTGCCGGTCTGACCCGCACATTGGCGCTCGAATTGGGGAAGTTTGGCATTACTGCCAATTACCTGCTGCCCGGCGCGATCCGCACCGGCATGACCCAGCCTCTGTGGGAGGCGCAACCGCAGATCGCCGAT
>DMER01000192.1:25437-28431 GCA_003451645.1 Alphaproteobacteria bacterium
GCGCAACCGCAGATCGCCGATATCTGGGCCAAAAAAGCGGCGTTGCGCAGGCTGGGTGCGCCGATTGATCTGGCCAGAGCTGCGCTTTTTCTTGCCAGCGACGATGGCGGCTTTGTCTCTGGGCATGGCTTGACGGTCGATGGTGGTTTGATGCTGCGCGTTTGAATTTTCGAGATCTTGACGCGAGGGCAGGGGTTCAGTACGCATTGCGCCGCGTATCGTATTGACCGGACTGGTCTTTGCGAAGTTATGTCTAAGCCCTGCCATTGGCCAGCGTGAGCCATTAAGACCGTTGAACCCATGATTCGAATCGAAGGCTTGGTCCGCACGTTCGGTTCCTTCACCGCGGTTGGCGGCATTGATTTGAACGTCGAGAAGGGCGAAGTGCTGGGCTTTTTGGGGCCCAATGGCGCTGGCAAATCGACCACCATGAAAATGGTGACAGGTTACTTGTCACCGTCGGCCGGGCGTATTTCGGTCGGCGGGTTTGACGTCACCGAGGACCCTTTGTCTGCGCAGCGCTTGATCGGTTATCTGCCGGAGGGCGCGCCAGCCTATGCCGATATGACGCCTGCGGACTTTCTGTTCTTTATTGCCAAGGTGCGGGGCCTTACGGCCGAACGCGCCGACGCTTCGATCGCACTCGCGGTGCAACGGACCGGCCTGCAAAGCGTGCTTGAGCAGCCCATTGAGACCTTGTCCAAAGGGTTCAAGCGCCGTGTTGGCCTTGCGCAAGCGATTCTGCATGATCCGCCCGTACTGATCATGGACGAGCCAACCGATGGTCTTGATCCCAATCAAAAACACGCTGTCCGCAACCTGATCCGCGCCATGGCGCCGGGCAAGGCGATCGTCATCTCGACCCATATCTTGGAAGAGGTCGAAGCGGTATGCACGCGCGCCGTCATCATCGACAAGGGACGGATCGTGGCGGATGACACGCCGCAGGCGCTGCTGGAGCGGGCAGGGACCGGCAAGCTCGACGATGTCTTCCGTGCGCTGACGACGCCGGATACGGATATTCTGACCGCAAGCGAGGCGACGCCATGAGCGAACATGGGGGCCAATCAGCCAATGCATCCAAGCTGACCGTGGTCAGCGCCGTATTCCAGCGCGAATTCTGGGGCTATTTCGCGACGCCCTTGGCCTATGTGTTTATTGTGATTTTCTTGTTTTCGATGGGCGCCTTCACCTTTTATCTGGGCGGGTTTTTTGAGGCCGCGCAAGCCGATCTGACCGTCTTTTTTGGCTTCCACCCTTGGCTCTATCTGTTCCTGATCCCAGCCATCGCGATGCGTCTGTGGGCGGAGGAGCGCAAGACAGGCACGTTGGAGCTGCTGCTCACTTTGCCTGTCCCTGTGTGGGCGTCGGTCCTCGGCAAATTTCTGGCTGCCTGGGCCTTTGCGGGCGTGGCGCTCGCGCTGACCTTCCCGATGTGGATTACGGTGTCATATCTGGGCTGGCCCGATCATGGCGTGATCTTCGCCGGCTATATTGGCAGCTGGTTGATGGCGGGGGCCTATCTGGCGATTGGCTCGGCAGTATCAAGCCTTACCAACAATCAGGTAATCGCGTTCGTCATCACGGTTGTGACCTGCTTCCTGTTCACGATTGCGGGCCATGCATTGGTGCTTGATTTCTTTAGAGGCTGGGCGCCCTTATGGCTCGTGAATACGGTCTCCGGCTTTAGTTTCCTCACGCACTTTGACGGCTTGTTGAAAGGCGTGGTCGATTTGCGCAGCGTGGTGTTCTTTCTGTCGCTGATCGCGCTGGGTCTCTATCTCAACATCATCATCCTGGACCAGAAGCGGGCCTGAAGAGACCATGACGTTGAGCCGGTCAAGCATTGCGACACTCTCGATCATCCTGGCGGTGATCTTGTTCTTTGCGCTGAACATTTTTGCAAGTTCGGCGTTTCGGACCTGGCGGCTCGACCTGACCCAAGGTTCGCTCTACAGCATCAGCGATGGGACGGTGCGCACCCTGAAATCCATCCAAGAGCCGGTGACGCTGAAGTTCTATTTCTCCGAAACGACAGCAGCGCCTTACGCCAGCGTGCGGGCCTATGGGCAACGCGTGCGGGACATCCTCCAGCAATATGCCGCAATGGCAGGTGGCAAGATTAGGCTGGAAGTCATCGACCCCATTCCCTTTAGCGAGGCCGAAGAGCAGGCTGCCGCGGCGGGATTGCAGGGCGCGCCGATCCCTTCAGGTGAGCGGATATATTTCGGTCTGACGGGCAGCAACACCATTGATGGGCGGGAGACTATCCCGGTCTTTTTGCCTGACCGGGAGAAGTTCCTAGAATATGATCTGACGGCGCTCGTCTACAACCTCATCCGTGAGAAGAAGCCACTTATCGGGATCGTGTCCAACCTTCCGCTCGATACGGGCTCGGGCGGCCTTGAGGCGGCGATGCAAGGGCGGTCGAAGCCTTATTTTATCTATGAACAGCTGCGCCAGTTCTATGAGACCAAGTTCCTGGAGCAGGATTTCGATCGCGTGCCCGCCGATATTGATGTGCTGATGATCGTCCACCCGAAGAAGCTTGGGGACCGGGCCCTCTATGCCATCGACCAATTCGTTATGCGCGGCGGGAGGGTTCTGGCGTTTCTTGACCCCAATTCGATCTTGAGCCAGACGCAAGGGCCGCAAGGCCAGCCGCTCGCAGGCTCCGAGCTCAGTTCGGCCGCGAGTTTGGGGCCAGTCTTGCAAAGCTGGGGTGTTGAGATCGATCCCAAATTCGTCGTGGCCGACCAGTCGCTGGCGCAAAAGGTCAATCTGGGCGGCGGCAATGTCGCGGATTATCTCGTATGGCTGGGCATTACGCCTGCCAATATGGATGTGAAGGATCGGGTCACCGCCAATCTGAGGCCGCTGAATTTGGGAACGGCCGGGATCATTAGTGCTCTAGAGAAGCGTACTACCACCATTGTGCCGCTTGTGCGCACCACCGAGAACTCCATGCAAGTGGATGTCAAAGAGGTTGAGGGG
>DMER01000192.1:28600-30534 GCA_003451645.1 Alphaproteobacteria bacterium
TTCCGCTCGTGCGGACGACCGCCAACTCCATGCAAGTGGACGTCAAGGAGGTTGAGGGGCGGCCGGAGGTTGAGGAATTGTTGCGCGAGTTCCGCCCAGGCGGGGAACGGTTCGATATTGGTGTGCGCATTTCGGGGCCGGTCAAATCGGCCTTTGCCGATGGTCCGCCCAAGGACGCTCTGGAGAAGAAGCCAGTTGCTGAAGGGGCCACCGCGCCCGAGCCTTTGCCTGCGCATCTGAAAGAGAGCAAGGGGCCCGCAAACATCATCCTGTTGGCCGATGCCGATGTCTTCAACGATGATTTTTGGGTGCAGATCGAGGAGATCGCCGGGCAGCGGATCGGCGCGCGCGAGGTCGGCGGGAATATGGCGTTTGTCCTCAATGCGGTTGAAGATTTGTCGGGCTCCAATGAGCTGATTTCTCTACGCTCACGCGGCGATATGGTTCGGCCCTTCACGACCGTTGATACGATCCGGCGGCGGGCTGAGGCGAGCCTGTTGCGGCAGAAGCAATTGCTGGAAACCAAGCTCAATGACGCCGCAGCGCGTATTGAAGCGCTTGAAGGGCAGCGGCCGGATCAGGCCAAGGCGCTGCAATCCGATGGCACGTTGAACTTCACGCCGGAGCAACGGGCCGAGCTTGAGCGCTTCAGGACCGAGTATGGGCGCACCAAGCGCGAGCTGCGCGATGTGCAGTTGCAGCTCAATCAGGACATCGACCGGCTAATGAGCTGGCTTGCGGCCTTCAACATGGGGTTTGTCCCGGCTGCGATTGGCATTGGCCTGTTGTTCATGGGCTGGTGGCGGACGCGCAAAAAGGAACAAGCAGCAGCCGCTGAACAAGCCAGCATGGCGATATCGGAGGCGCGGCCATGACGGAGACGGTTGCAGCTGCTACGCCCGCAACTCCCTCGCGCAAGCTTGCGCGGCGCATGCGGGAGCTTGCGATCCTTGGGGGCCTCGCGCTGTTTTTTGTGATCGCAGCCTTGGGCGTGCGGCTGTTGGATAGGGCAGCGGTGCAGAGCGCCTTCAAGCCAGTGCCGCTCTTCCCTGGTCTTGCCGCCAATGAGAACAAGGTCGTTTCGATCAGCATCGAGACGAAGGACAAGTCCTTCAATGTGGCGCGGACGCAAGATGGAAAATGGGTTCTTCCGGGTAAGGACAATTTTCCCGCCGACCCAAATGTGGTGAAATCGACGGTCCTGGCGCTCGCTGAAACGAAGTTGATCGAGGAGCGCACCAAGCTGGCCAGCTGGCACAAGCGGCTCGACCTCGATCTGCCATCAGACAAAGGGACCGGCACCGTAATTACCCTCAAGGATGAGGGCGGCCAGCTCATTGGCGCGGTCGTCGTTGGCAAAGGGGTTGATGGCTCGAACACCACCAATGAACGGGCGGCCTATGTCCGTCGGCCAACGGATGATCAGACCTATGTGGCGCTGGGAAAGCTGGCTCTGAAGCCCAAGGAAGCCGACTGGATAGAGAAGCGGTTCTTGGAGTTCGACCGGACGCGCATCCAGGAGGCGGCTTTGAAGCCCGTAAAGGGCACCGCCTATAATGTGCGCCGGGCGAAGCCTGAGGATGATTTCACCGTGTTGACGCCCCTGCCGCCCGGACGTCAGTTGCGGTCTGAGCGCGAAGGCAATGGCCTTGGGAACGCACTTTTCTCGCTGACGTTTGATGATGTGATGAAGGCATCCGAGCTCGATTTCTCGAAGGCGGGTTTTGCTGGGTTCAAGACCTTCAATGGCCTGAGTTTGAGCTTTGCGCTGATCGAGCGTTCGGGGGACACTTGGGCGACTGTCGCGGCAACTGCAGAACCACTAACTGCACCACCGGCTGTCAAACCGGGCGAGACACCGCCGCTGACGGCCAAGGAAGAAGCCGACGCCATCACCAACTTGCCCGACGAAGACCTGAAGAAACTTTCCGCCC
>DMER01000192.1:30697-32208 GCA_003451645.1 Alphaproteobacteria bacterium
CAAGGAAGAAGCCGACGCCATCAATCAACGTGCGGCCGGTTGGGCGTTCAAAATACCCAAATTCAAAGCGATTTTGATGACGGCGCCGCTTGAGGATTTGCTCAAGTCGAACGAACCGCCGCCAGACGGTCCCTCCGTTGGCAGGCCATGAGCCTCATCGCCCGATTATAGTTTGATATGGCGTCCGGCGAGGATCGGTCCGCCTTCGCCAGCTTGCACGAGCACGGCGACACCGTCGGGAGCGGGGCCGTCTGATAGTGCCTGCAATGTCTGGTTCAGGGTTACAGGTTGCCCAGACCAGGTGCCGATATTCTCCATGCTGCGCACGACATTGGCATAGGTGATGGAGCGGCCGCGGTTTTCGCCAGCCTTAATCTCCACTGTGGCCAGAGACAGCGTCCTGAACAACCATACAGTTGCGGCCGCGGCGGGCTTAGTGCCCGGGCCAATGGAAATCGCTAGCTGCCCATTTTGGTGCGCGATGCCGACTTGTGTTGCGGGCGGAGCTGCGTGCGCCTTGATCGCGGCCATGACGTCCGCTTGAGACTGCCCGCCCAAATCCTTCCGGCCGTGGATAACGATCTGAGGCGTGTATGGGCTTTGTAACTTGAGCGCCTTCACATAGGCAGCCGCGCGCTTGCCATAGTCGGGCCGGGCGAACACGTCCCTCCAGCCGATGTAATCCCAATAATCCACATTGAAGGTCAGCGCGATCACGTCGCTGCGCCGTGCCAGTTCAACGAACAAGGCATCAGCGGGCGGGCAGGACGAGCAGCCTTGGCTCGTGAACAGCTCTGCGACGACGGGGCCCGCTGCCGGGTTGGCCCAAACCGGGCTTACGCTCGCCACCGCAAGGCCTGCAAGGGCTGTGCGGCGGGTGATCTGTGTACCATTGCTCATGGTCAAACCCTAGAGCGCGGCCCTAGAAACGAGCCAGTCACGTTGCGGTGAGGGTCCCGGGCACCCTGGCGTCGCTCCATCTCAGGCCGCTTCCAGCAATTGGCGAAGCACATAGTGCAAGATGCCGCCGTTGCGGAAGTAGCCTTCCTCGTCGACCGTGTCGATCCGGCACAACACAGGAACTTCCTGCACGCGGCCATCGCTGCCGGTGATCGTCACAGTTAGTTTCTGGCGGGGCTTGAGCTTGGCGAGCCCCACGATATCGACGGTCTCGTCGCCTTTGAGGTTCAGGTCTTTCCAGGTCTTGCCACCCTCGAACACAAGGGGCAGGACGCCCATGCCCACAAGATTTGACCGGTGAATCCGCTCAAAGCTCTCAGCGACAACGGCGCGCACGCCCAAGAGCCGCGTGCCCTTGGCCGCCCAGTCGCGGCTGGAGCCGGTGCCATATTCCTTGCCAGCGAAGATGACCAGCGGAACGCTGTTGGCGATGTATTTCATCGCGGCGTCATAGATCGGCATTTGCTCGCCCGAAGGGTAGTGTTTGGTCACCCCGCCCTCAACGCCCGGCACCATATGGTTCTTGATCCGGATGTTGGCGAAGGTGCCGC
>DMER01000192.1:32419-33678 GCA_003451645.1 Alphaproteobacteria bacterium
AAGGTGCCGCGCATCATCACCTCATGATTGCCGCGGCGCGCGCCATAAGAGTTGAAGTCAACCGGCTCGACCTTGTTGCTCACAAGATAGCTGCCGGCGGGAGATGCCTTCTTGATGTCGCCAGCGGGGGAGATGTGGTCGGTGGTGATCGAGTCGCCAAAGAGGCCCAGAATGCGGGCGCCCTTGATGTCCGTGACGGGGTCTGGCTCGTGGTCCATGCCCTCAAAGTGCGGGGGGTTTTGGATATAGGTCGAGCGCTCGTCCCAATTGTAAGTCTTGCCCGGCTTGACCTTGATCCCGCGCCAGGCCCGGTCCCCGGTGAAGACGTCGCCATAGCGATCCTTGAAGACCTTAGCGGTGATCGATTTGCGCGCAATCGCCGCGATCTCCTGGCTCGACGGCCAGATGTCCTTAAGGAAGACGGGCTTGCCCTTTTTGTCGTGCCCGATTGGCTCCTTGGTCAGGTCGATGTTCATGTTGCCCGCGATGGCGTAGGCGACCACTAATGGCGGGGACGCCAGATAATTGGCGCGGGTCAGCGGATTGATCCGGCCCTCGAAATTGCGGTTGCCCGACAGGACCGCGGCCGCGACCAGGTCGCCACTGGTGATCGCGGTGGATACGTCTTCCGGCAAAGGACCCGAGTTACCAATGCAGGTGGTGCAACCAATGGCTGCCAAGTTGAAACCCAACTTGTCCAAGTCCTTTTGTAGCCCACTGACGGTTAGATATTCTTGAACCACCTGACTGCCTGGCGCGAGCGAGGTCTTGACCCAGGGTTTCACTTTCAGGCCATGCTTCAGCGCGTTTCGGGCGAGCAGGCCCGCGCCGATCATTACGCTGGGGTTGGACGTGTTGGTGCAAGAGGTGATGGCGGCGATGACAACGGCGCCATGGCTGAGTGCAACGCTCTGTCCCGGCAAGGGCGCGGTGTCGCCTTCGCGGCCTGCTTTGCCGAAATCCTTGGCCAGCGACTGCCGGAACATTTGCGCGGCCTGGTCCAAAGGAACGCGGTCCTGCGGCCGGGTGGGGCCGGCCATCGAAGGTTCGACTGTGCTAAGGTCCAGTTCCAGCAGATCGGTAAAGACCGGGTCCGCCGATTTGGCCGTGCGGAACATGCCTTGTTCCTTGGCATATTTTTCAACGAGATCGATGCGCGCCTTGGCGCGGCCGGTTGCCTTCAAGTACCGCAGTGTCTCGGCGTCGACCGGGAAGAACCCGCAAGTCGCACCATATTCCGGCGCCATGTTGGCGATGGT
>DMER01000022.1 GCA_003451645.1 Alphaproteobacteria bacterium
TTGAAGTAGCCGCCACCGGCCAGTTTCTTGAATTTGACAAGCGCGAAGTCAGGCTCAATGCCCGTTGTGTCGCAATCCATCACAAGACCAATGGTCCCAGTTGGTGCGATGACTGTCGACTGCGCATTGCGATAGCCGAAGAGGTTACCGAGCGCCAAAGCCTCGTCCCAGCAATTGCGCGCGCGCTCGACCAAGCCATCAAAGCGGTTGCCGGTGATTTTGTCCGCTGCCAGAGCAACTGGGTTTACATGCAGACCCTCAAAGCCTTCCTTGTGGCCTAGGGCCGCGCGGCGGTGATTGCGAACAACGCGAAGCATGTGCTCCGCGTTCATTGCATAGCCCGCGAAAGCACCCAATTCGCGCGCCATCGCGGCAGAGGTGGCGTAGGACGCGCCGGTCATGAGCGCGGCGAGGGCTGCAGCAACTTGGCGGCCTTCCTCGCTGTCATAGGCAATGCCAGACGCCATTAGCAGGCCGCCGATATTGGCATAGCCCAGGCCCAGCGTGCGGAACTCATAGGAGAGCCGCGCGATCGATTCGGACGGGAATTGCGCCATCGCGACCGAGATCTCAAGCACGACCGTCCACAGACGAACGGCATGCTCATACCCATCCACGTCAAAGGCTTTGCTGCCGTCCGGCATTTCCTTGCGGAAGGCAAGCAGGTTCAGCGAGGCGAGATTGCAAGCCGTATTGTCGAGGAACATATACTCCGAGCACGGATTGCTGGCCTTGATGTCGCCCGATGCCGGGCAGGTGTGCCAGTCATTGATGGTCGTATGGAACTGGATGCCAGGATCGGCGCACGCCCAAGCGGCCTCCGAAATCTGCGCCCACAAGGCCCGGGCTTTGATCGTCTTGTGCACCTTGCCATCAGTCCGGCGGATGAGTTGCCAATCCGCATTAGCCTCGACCGCCTGCAGGAAGTGATCCGTCACCCGCACAGTGTTGTTGGAGTTTTGACCCGAGACGGAGAAATAGGCCTCACCGTCCCAATCGGTATCAAACACGGGCACATCGATGGCCGTGTAGCCTTGGCGCGCCCATTGGATCGCGCGCTGAACAGAGCCATCAGGGACGCCTGCCTTGCGCGCGGCGAGGACCTCGCGCTTCAGGGCCGGATTGCGCGCTGGATCGAAACAGGCATCGCCATCGGCGCTGCAATTGCGGCAAGCGGTGATGATGGCATTCATGTGACGGTGCAAGGCGCGCGAACCGGTCACGAGGCTTGCGACCTTTTGTTCTTCTTCGACCTTCCAATTGATGAAGTCTTCGATATCGGGATGGTCGGCATCGACGACCACCATTTTGGCCGCACGGCGCGTAGTGCCGCCCGACTTAATGGCGCCCGCGGCCCGGTCACCGATCTTTAGGAAGGACATGAGCCCGGAGGACTTGCCGCCGCCCGAGAGTGGCTCATTCTCGCCGCGCAGCTGTGAGAAGTTGGAGCCCGTTCCTGAACCGTATTTGAAGAGGCGCGCCTCGCGCACCCAAAGGTCCATGATCCCGCCTTCATTGACCAGATCGTCGCTGACACCTTGGATAAAGCAAGCGTGCGGCTGCGGGCGCTCATAGGCAGATTGCGAGCGGACGACGGCTCTCTCGCGCTCGTCAAAATAGAAGTGGCCTTGCGCCGGACCGTTAATGCCATAGGCCCAATTGAGGCCAGTGTTGAACCATTGCGGGCTGTTTGGCGCCGCCATTTGCGCGGCGAGCATGTACCGCATCTCGTCGTAAAAGGCGCTGGCGTCCCGTTCGGTGTCGAAATAACCGCCTTTCCAGCCCCAGTAGGTCCAAGTACCGGCCATGCGGTCAAAGACTTGCCGGGCACTGGTCTCGCCCTGTGTCACGGCGCCCGCAGCAGGCTCCCGGCGCCACAGCCAGGCCGGAACTCCATCTTCTTCAACGGGCTTGCAAGCGGAAGGAACGCCCGCCTTGCGGAAGTATTTTTGCGCCAACACATCCGAGGCGACTTGGCTCCAAGCGGCTGGAACTTCGATGTTCTCCTGGAAAAAGACCCGGCTGCCATCCGGATTACGGATTTCGCTTTGCGTGGTCCGGAACCCAATCGTTGCATAAGCTGACCGGCCTTCTTCAGTAAATCGACGCTCAATACGCATGTGGTTCGCCCCTGTAAGCACGTTCTGACACTTTTACGACGGGATGACCCCGGCGCGACTGACCCAACCATTGGGGCAATTCTCACCCGCTAGGCAATAGATTTTGTGTTAACGAAGGGTTAACCCACAATTTCTTGTGTCGAGCTGTGGGCAAACTGTGGAGGAGTGTGAGGGACTTAGGCCTATCTGTTGAAATCCCTGTGGAGATATTTGGGACCGATTCCGGCCTCGAGGGAAACACACTTTTGGTTGCTTGAAATTCATGATGCGCGTTGAGGTTGTTAATCACGTCAGGCGATTGTTAAGGCCTGGCGTGTAGGTTTTCGGCTTAAGTGATTGGGTGAATTGGGGAGAATCGCCAAATGGCGGAGCGGCAGATGCAATTGCGGGACCTCGCAGGCCTGACCGTTATGGTTGTCGACGATTCGGCCGGGATGAGGCAGCTGCTGGCCAGTGTCCTACAATCTCTGGGCGTCGGGACGGTTGTGGTCGCCGATGGCGGGCCGGAAGCCATGGCGCTGTCGAAAACCCATCAGATCGATCTGTATATCGTCGATTGGGAAATGCAGCCCATGGATGGGCTGATGCTCATCCGGGAGATTCGCCGGGTGAGCAATTTTGCCTCGGCGCTGACGCCGATCGTCGTTTTGACCGCCCATAGCCATCCCCATGTGGTGCGTGCGGCGCTAACCAACGGCGCCAATCAGTTCCTGACGAAGCCTGTTGTGCCGCAAACCCTGCTGAACCGCATGCTCTGGGCGCTCAATGACCGCAGGCCGATGGTTGAGCAAAATGGCCATTTTGTGCATGCGGCTGTCCGTGCGGCTAGCGCGCCGCAGCCTAAGTCCGCCCTCTCGATCCCTGTTGCGGCGGCGGTTTCAGTGCCCAAGCCCGCCGAGATGTGGGAAGTCGAATAGACTTTTCCGGCTAGTGGAGCGAATTTGTCATTCGCTACGCCCCCTTACATCAAACTCGGTTGCGAACGTCAAATTCATAAGCTCCACTAGGATCAATAGTTTGCGAGTGGTCCTTATGAATCTGTCATTTGCTCTGGTCGCTGTATCAATGGGAAGCAAATGTCAGATTCGGACCACTAGGCGGCATTGAGCGGCTTTACCGAATGCCCGGATCAATGCGATAAGCAGCCTCGATTTGCGGTCGCATAGGTGCGCCGCATATGGCCTGTAGACGGACCTCCTATGTTGCGATTGCTTAGTCTCATGTTCACCTGGTGGAACGGCGCCACTGTGGGGACCTATCTCAACAGCTGGTTCCGGGGCCACCTGGTCGGCGAGGATGTCTTTGGCAACCGCTATTACCAGACAACCGGCGGCAAGCGCCGCTGGGTGATCTACAAAGGAATCGCTGAGGCCTCCAAAGTTCCGCCAGAATGGCATGGTTGGCTTCATTATACCGTTGCGGAACCGCCAACAGTGGCGCCGCCATTGGTGAAGCCTTGGGAAAGGGAGCATGAGCCGAATTGGACTGGCACGGCCATGGCTTATCGCCCGCCAGGGAGCCTGTTGGGGCCCGGAACGCGCCACCATGCGACAGGCGATTATGAGGCGTGGCGGCCAGAATAGAGAGTGACTGGGGTAGTTAGGGGCGGCGGAGTCGGACAGCAATGCAGGGAAATCTGGTAGAGACGCTCATCGGTCTTGCGGTCATCGTGATCGCCGCGGCCTTTTTCTATTATGCCGCCGCCACAACGGGCAGCGCGGATCGTGGCGGCTATGAGCTGGTCGCCCGCTTCGATCGCGTCGACGGAATCTCGGTGGGATCGGATGTGAGGGTGTCAGGGATAAAGGTCGGCACCGTGGCAGCGCAGGAGCTGGACAATCAATATCGTGCGCGGGTGAAACTGACGATCCGCGATCAAGTCCAAATTCCAGACGATTCGTCGATCAAGATCACGAGTGAGAGCTTGCTCGGCGGGTCTTATCTCTCAATCTCTCCGGGTGGGAGCGATGTCATGCTCAAGCCTGGCAACGAATTCGGCAGCACCCAAGGGGCGATCGACATTATCGGTCTTCTCAGCCGGGCCTTTATGGGTGGTTCGAGTACCCCCGCGCCCTCGCCAACGACGCCGTCTGCGCCTGCGCCATAGTCCCACTGAGTTCCAGTATCGAAAGACGTGCTCATGATAGTCGCCGATCCATTCCGAATGTTCAAAATCCTGACGGGTGCCGTCATGGCCTTGGCGTTGGTATGGGCGTCTCAACCGGCTGCCGCGGCGGCGCCGCAGCTCCTGGCACAGATGGACCCGGACGGATTGCCGCCAGACGAATTTGAACCGGAGTACGACGAACGGCCGAGGCCCCCGCCTCCACCGCGCGTGCGCCCGCCAAAGCCGAAGAAGCCTGTGGTGGAGCGGCCTGCCGCACCAAAGCCGCGCCCGGCTGTGCGTCCCTCGGCAAGCGGGATCAAGCCGAGCATTCCTTCAGACGAAGTTGAAACACCTGCGGTCC
>DMER01000059.1:0-376 GCA_003451645.1 Alphaproteobacteria bacterium
ATACCGTCACCGACGGAGAGCACGGTCCCCACTTCGGACACGGAGGCGTCAACGCCGAAGTTGGCGATTTCTTGTTTTAGGATCGCAGAGATTTCTGATGCTTGGATGTCCATGGGTCGTTTACGGCCTTCAAGCCCCTTTCAGCGCAACTTCGAGCGCCTTGAGTTTGGAACGGAGTGAGAAATCGAGTTGGCGGGAGCGCGCCTTGAGGATGAAGCCGCCAATCAGGTTACGGTCCACCTTGGTGTCCAACAGAACCTCGCGCTTATAGGCGTCGCGCAAGGCACCCTTGAGGGTCGTGATCTGACCATCCTTCAAGGGTTGAGCGCTAATGACTTCGGCACTCATTTCGCCGCGCAGTTCGGCATAGAGCGCA
>DMER01000059.1:567-978 GCA_003451645.1 Alphaproteobacteria bacterium
CGCGCAGTTCGGCATAGAGCGCACGATAGGCGGTAGCAACCGCAGGCAAGACGAAGAGGCGGCGTTTCTCCGCCAAGAGCATCACGAATTTGCGCGTCAGGTCACTGACGCCCAAGCGGGCGAGGATGGCCGTCATGACCTTGCCCGACTGCTCCCGCGAGACAACAGCCGAGCCGACAAAGCGCCTGAAGTCCTCATTGCTGTCAACAAGGCCCACGAGCCGCTGCAAATCCTGCGCGACAGAATCGAGCATGTTCTGCTCGCGCGCCAAATCGAACAGCGCCGACGCATAGCGTTGCGCAATCTGGTTCAGGAAAAGTCCGCGCTGGCTCAAAGCACATGGCCTTTCGGGCTATGAGGTGGACATCACGGCCCGTTGCGCGCGGCCGGGCAAAACCCGCCCCCGCCGCC
>DMER01000059.1:1125-3728 GCA_003451645.1 Alphaproteobacteria bacterium
ATGAGGTGGACATCACGCCCCGTTGCGCGCGGCCGGACAACCCCTGCCCCGGCCCCCAAGCCGTTGTGCGCAAACGCACCGAATGAGGAATGCTTGGGACAAGACGACGCCCGCACGCCTGCGGCCTGAATGGGACCGGTGCGCAAGCCCTGCAACGCAACCACCCCTTCAACGCGCGCTTCGTAACATGACAGGTGCTGCGACGCAACACCCCGGAAATGGCGAAAAATCGAGATAATGCGTTTGTCATGGCAGCGCCTAAGCCGGAACCACGCGCATCTCGAGGATGCGGTAATGCTCGCAAAGCTCAGGCTCGGGCGAGGGGCCGCGGATGTGAAAGACCAGATGGGCGAGAACTTGGCCTTCGGCGGTCACGATGGGCCAAAGATCATAGGCACAGCGCAGAACGTCCGTGGTACCCCGGCGAATATCGAAGAGGTGGAAGATCTGCCGGATGCGGCCTTCGAAGAGGCCAAGGGTTGTGGACGTAGGAAGCTGGCCATCCGCATAATCGCTGCGGACTTTGTCTCCTGCATCGCCGGGCACCGCTTCAAACAAAGTCTTGCCTAACCAAATCGAAGGCGAGGAATTGAAAAATTCGGCAAAGGCTTCGCTGACTGCAATTACGACTTGCCCTCGGTCGTGAAGCACCTCGTGACCCATTGCATGGCTTACCCGGTAGGCCCAGCTTTTGCTTGACGCCAAACCGGAAATTCCTAGCAAAGAACTAAGTCTTTGAGCCCGAACAGGGTCAGGGAGTTGCTTGCCGCTTTCCCAGCGCGAGATGGTTTGACACGAAACATCCAAGCGCGCGGCGAAGTCTTCTTGGGTCAGCCCATTCAGGCGCCTGTAAGCGAGCAGCCGTTCCGGCCAATTATTCGCGCTTTCCATCCTGTTCGCCTGACACTTGTTGTGGAGACTAATTTCTGCAGCATACGTTTGATTTCGAAGACTGGATTACTTGGTCGCTGTGCGCTCAAGCGTGGTTTCAAATCCGGTCATTCAAGTTTTCAATCGAGTCAAGTCATGTAACCAGTGGTTGTTCTTACGCGTTAATACGCGACATGGTGTTCCATGTGTATTCGATCAAATCCTATTGCAGTGATTCCTTTTTGGAGAAGTGAACATGCAGAAACAACTAAAATGGGAAAAGACGAACGATTCTTTTGAGGGTGATGAACAAGTAGGCGCACTTGACCCAGCCTTGGAAAAGGAGATCGCGCAACTTATACGTGCCTACACGGCCATAAAGGCGGGGCCTGCAAGACGCTCAATTAAAGCCCTGGTCGAAGAACTTGCTGCAGCGAATACTCGAAAGCCTGACACCGGCGTCACGGAAAATGAGTAAAGGCTAGTAATGGCGTCCATCACAGGAAGCTTTGCGGGTCGATGTCGAGGGCTAAGCGCACGCCAGAGGTGAGCTTGCGGCCTGACAGCCAGTCGCTCAAAAAGGCCTGGATGTTGAAATTGCGGGGTCCGTGCACCAGCAGACGCATCCGCGTCTGTCCTCGCACCATGGCAAGTGGGGCCAAGGCGGGACCGTATAGCGTGACGTTCTGAGCCGAGGGCGCGGCGGCGGCAAGGTCCAAGCCTTGCTGGCGAACTTCCGCCTCGTCGGTGCCGCTCAGGATAAGGGCGGCGAGGCGGCCATAGGGCGGCAATTGCGCCTTTTCCCGCAAGGCGGCCTCGGCGGTATAGAAATCATCGCGGGCGCCGCTGAGCAGCGCCTGCATTACGGCCTCGTTGGGCCCGTGGGTTTGGACCATCACCCGGCCCGGCCTCTCAGCACGGCCGGCGCGGCCTGCGACCTGATGCAAGAGCTGAAAGGTGCGCTCGCGCGCGCGCGGATCGGCGCCATCAAGGCCCATGTCCCCGTCCACGACAGCGACCAAGGTGAGCATGGGGAAGTTATGGCCCTTGGCAACCAATTGCGTGCCGATGACCAAATCGACGCGGTGCTCGGCGACGGCGGCGATCGTTTCGGCCAGCGAATGCGAGCCTGAGAGCCAGTCGCTGGAGGCAATGGCGGTGCGCGCTTGAGGCCAGCGCCGTTGCACCTCTTCGGCAATGCGCTCGACACCGGGGCCGCACGGGATCAGGGTGCCTGCCTTTTGGCATGACGGGCAGTTGGGGGGTACCGGGTGCTCATAGCCGCAATGATGGCACATGAGGCGCTTGCGGAAGCGGTGCTCGACGAGCCAAGCCGAACAGCGCGGGCATTGGAATTTGTGGCCGCATGCCTGACATAAGGTCAGGGGGGCATAGCCGCGGCGGTTCAGGAACAGTAGGGATTGCTCGCCTGCGGCCAAGGTCTCGTCAATGGCTGCGACCACGGTGGGGCTTAAGAAGCTGCCAGGTTCCGGGCGGTCCCGCTTGAGGTCAATGAGCTGCGCGGTCGGCAAAGGCCGGTCCATGTGCCGGGCGGCCAGGCGCAAATGCTGATACCGGCCTTGCACAGCATTGACCCAGGTCTCAAGCGCAGGCGTGGCCGAGGCCAGAACGATCGGGCAGCCGCTGAGCCGCGCGCGCACCACCGCCATGTCGCGCGCGTGATAGACGACGCCGTCCTCCTGCTTGTAGGAGGCGTCGTGTTCCTCGTCGAC
>DMER01000094.1:0-2422 GCA_003451645.1 Alphaproteobacteria bacterium
GGCAGGCGGGGATGTACAACCCCGGCGTGGACATGATGGAGAGCTTCAAGGCCAAGGCCGAGAAGCGCGAGGCGGTCTATGCGGACCTGCTGCCGTTGCGCAAAGTCATGTAGAACGTAACAAAAGGGGTCGAAAACCGGCCCCAAACGTCACAAAACCCGGCCTAAAACGTAACAAAACGTAACGCCAGCGAAACAAAACGAAACAAGAATTTGGGCTTTTTCCGCGGAATTCAGCCAATTCCACCGGAAAAGGCCCGATTTTTTTGACGCAAGGTTTAAGTTTTGCGCCAGGAAGCGGTCTGGAGGGGGCAAGCCTGCAAGGCCCCTATGCGGCCGCGGCAACGGCCAGACCCCGCGCGGCATGGCGACTATAACGGACAAGGGCGGGTGTCGGAGAACGCAACGGGGGCGCCCTATGCGAGGACCGCCAGGCCAGCCTGTTTGGCCGCTGCGCGCAGCGCCTTGTCCAAGGTGGCGAGGCCACAACCAAGGCGCATCGCCATTTCCAAATAGGCCGCATCGTAGACGGTTAATGTGTATTTCTGGGCGAGATGAACTGTGTCGCGCCATGCGCGCGCCGCGCACTCGCCATCCGTCATGATGGGCAAAGCAGCCAACAGAGTGAAACATTCCGTCAATTCACACTGTGTTAGCCGCCCTTCGCGCGTGGTACCGCGACAAGAAGGGTTCACGCCAAAGCGCCAAGGGAGCGGGATATCCGAGATTCAATGCACATTGGAGATTGAATTAAGGGGACGCGTGAACTAACGGGACGCAATACTTAATTTGCGCCATGCATGTCTTATGACTTTTGTACTTGGTCGATTTGAGTATTGTGTTCCCATAATTCGGCCATAATTCTGGCAATTCCAAGGACCGCTTCCGGCGTGCAACTTTCTTCTCCGAGGTCATAGTCGGTTGCATCGCAAATCATAAGTGGTGTTTGGCGACACCAACTAATCCGCTCAGGAGTGGCGCAGGGCCCGGCCCTCCCGGCCCTTTAAACGGCCAAGAGGGCGAACCTCAATCTATCTGGCAATTGCCATCTCAGGACACACAAGTTTAGCTGCAATTTCTCAGAAACCCCAACTGCCCGGCCGCGATATCGCATCGCCACGCGCCAAGGCCTGCATTCCCTTCACTACTCGCACAATGTACCAAACCAAAGCAAAAACTAGAATGAAAAAACCAACCAGGAAAATTGCCGTCAGCCCGCCGATGAAACAATATAACAAAAATTTCCAAAAAACATTTATTTGATTGTTATAGTGAGAAATAAGGACAGGCGATGCTCCAGACTTGGAGACATACGCCATGATGACGCCAACAATCGTGGTGATACCCAACACAAGCCCCACCAAATACAATATATAGATCAGATTTGCATTCCCTAATTCAGCTGGGTTCATTGACAAATTTGTGTTGCTCATATCAAGACCCTTTCTCAACACCTCAACGTCTCAAAGTTCTGCAAACCCAACTAATCACAGAATTCGGTAGAATTCAAGTTTGCAAAGCAAATTCCATACGACCCCGACTCAAGCCCCTTCCTTTATCCAGTATTTAGCAGATTCCTTTGGAGTTTTGAGCTTGACTCCGATGTGTGTCCAGCGGACGGAGAGTTCTGGCCTTTGATGCGCCGACGTCATGAAGCCCAAGGATATGTGAGGTCAGCACCTTTGATGCCGCAGACAGGTGACGGGGGCCAGCATCCCGGCGTGGACTCGCCCCAATAGAGCGAGGCGATCTGCTTGAGCACACGCACGGACCGCCCCTTGGGCTCGCCAGGCTTCGTCACTTGGCGCGAATGGACCTTGCGCCGGACGCTTGGCCGCTCCAAATCGCGCCGAAAGCCAGAGGTGCCGCCCTCCTATCAGGCGGCACGGCTCGCATCGTTACCTGTCGCCGGATTTGTTCAAACTGCCTGTTGCCCAATACGGCCCAGAAACTCCTCAAACAGTGGAACGGTAAAGGCGATATCGCCATGCGCGGGGCTATAGATCATACCTTTGCGGATGATCGATGCACGCCGGGGCCCCAGAGACTGCACAGGCTCGCCAAGCATTGCCGCAACATCGGAGGAGCGGTATGGCCCGGCACCCAGCCGGGCCATAGCAAAGACATATTCGCGTTCCTTAGGCGTCAGCCGGTCGAAGCGCACTCTGAAGAAACTCTCATCCAGCCTGCGGACCGCAAGGTTTGTCGCGACGGGAACCAGCTCCCGCTCGATAGGCGACATCTCCGCCAGGTTCCAAATTTGGAACCCCCACTCCTGAAGAAAGTAGGGATACCTTCGCGTCTGTTCGGCAATGGCTTCGAGGGCATCGGTAGAGATCGCCTCCCCTTCTGCTTCGACTGGTCCTCTGATCGCTTCCATCGCAGAGTGGTGGTCAAGGGCGCCGATCGCTGGAAAGTTAAAC
>DMER01000094.1:2650-3845 GCA_003451645.1 Alphaproteobacteria bacterium
GCCTCTCGGCATACGACTTGGCATCGCCAGCAAGTTCTGCAATTTGGGGAAGACCGGCACCGAAGAAGATGACTGGGAGGCCCTTCTGATTCAGCCGGTGCAAACTGACAATGAGGGCAGACAGGTCGGGCTTGCTGAGATATTGCACTTCATCGATCAGAAGCGTCCATGCACGGCCCGCGGATTTCGCCGCCTCCCCCGTGCGCATAAAGACGTCCGCTAAGTCATCCTCAAGATTGCCGGAATCCGCAGCGCCGGGTTCCGGATCGACAGAAATGGATGTGTCTCCAATTTTGATCTTGAACACAGACGCCAGCGACCGCAGCGCACGAAGACCTCTATAAGCCAGCGACTTCGCGCGATCCGTGAGCGATAGCTGACGTAAGACATAATGGATCCGCGGAAACAGGAGTTCAACAAGCGGCCGGTCTTCCGGGGCCTCGATCATCGTCGCGATGTGGTGGTGCTTTTCAGCCAGACTCTGAATGTGATTGAGAAGTACGGTCTTGCCGACGCCTCTGAGGCCGAGGAGAATTTGGGAACGGTCATGTTTTCCTAGCAAGACCCTCTGCAGGGCGACCTCGGCTGCAGCAATGATGTCATCGCGGCCAGCCAGTTCCGGTGGCCGGGAGCCAGCCCCTGGCGCGAAAGGATTCCGGACGGGGTCCATGCGAATATGTACCTGATTTATCAGAGTATACGGTCAGTGTAATATACTGTGTTATAAATTGCTATACCTCTCATGAGGCGGCGCGGCCTCCAGCCAGCCACGACGCTGGAAACGGTTGTGATAAATCTTGTGACCCTCAACAATTTCAAGTCAATAAAGCACGGTCCAACGCGAGGGATGCACCAAATCCTGGGGTGCGCGAATTTGAGTTGACGTAAGCCAGTTGTTCGCCTAATGTTCTCATACGGCGATAATCGTTGCAGACGTGCCAACGGGGGAGGGGGTGCCGTCATGATCCGTAGGCTGAGCATCCTGGTCCTCGTCCTTTTGGGCCTCCTCATCGGCCCCATTGTGGCCGGTGCGCTGCGCACCTATGCGCCGGCGCGAGCGCTTGACCTGCAAACCGGCCTGACGGACCGGGAGGATTTGCGCTTCCCTTGCGGCAACACGGAGTGTGCGGGCTGGCTGTTCCGCCCCAGTGGCGAGGGGCCCCACCCTGCGGTCATCCTGGGGCATGGCTTTGCG
>DMER01000094.1:4143-5164 GCA_003451645.1 Alphaproteobacteria bacterium
GCGCGACAGGGGCATGGCCGCCTTTGTGTTCGACTACCGTAATTTTGGCGCCTCCGGCGGGGCGCCGCGTCAATTGGTGGACCCCACGCTGCAAGTGGCGGATTGGAACGCCGCCATCGCCTTTGTGAAGGACTTGCCCGGCATCGACCCCGCGCGGATCGCCGTCTATGGCTCATCCATGGGCGCGGGCCATGCCCTGATCACAGCAGCCAAGCGCGACGATGTGCAGGCGGTGGTGGCGCAAGTGCCCCTGATCGACACGCGCGTGGAGGGCGAGGCGACCTTCTTTGGCGTAGGCTGGGTCACCCGGCTGCTCGCCACCGCCTGGGGCGATTTGTGGCTCGCGGCCTTTGGCGCGGAGCCGGTGACTATCCCCGCCATCGCGCCCTCGGGCGGCTTTGGCATGCTGGTGGATGACCGCGCCTATGCGGCGTTTGAGACGCTGGTCCGGCCGGGACTGACCTATCGCAACGCGGTGGTGGCGCGGTCGATCTTTACCTTTGACGATTATAACCCCGCCATTCAGGCGGCGGGCCTGACCAAGCCCGTGCTTCTCATCGCCTCGCGCGCCGACCGTTTCGCCCCCTTCTCCGCGGTCGAGACCTTTGCCAAGGCGGGCCCCAACCGGGCAGTGCATGAGGTCAATTGCGATCATTTCGAGATTTACGTGCCCCCCTGCAGCACCGATGCCCATGCCGCAGCGGTGCAGTTTCTTCACGGCGTCTTTGCGGCCCGAAGCGGATAGCCCTGGCCCCTCAGCGAAAGACCCCATCCGCATGCAGACGATCTCGCTCAACCACCCGGCGCTGGAGTTTTGCGGTGCCTATGAGGTGCAGGCCACGCCCTTGGGCATGATGCTGCGCCGCCTGCCGCAACGCGTCACCGCGCAATCGCCTGATCCGGGACTTGAGGTTGTGGCCAACATGCCTTCGGGCGTGCGGCTGACCTTTCGCTCAGACACGCAGCAAATCGCGCTCGAGGTCCAGGAGATGGCGCTGCAAATCAAGGGCGAGGCGCGCCT
>DMER01000094.1:5383-5707 GCA_003451645.1 Alphaproteobacteria bacterium
GGGCGAGGCGCGCCTGCCGATGGCGTTTGATCTTTATGCGGATGGTGCGTTCGTGGGAACCTGTCTGGCAGCGAAGGGACCGACCCTCGTCCTGGACCGCATGCGGATGCCGCCGGGCGTTGAGATCACACCGGGCGAGGCCTGCACCTTGCACTTTGACGGTCTGGCCCCGGGCATGAAGACGATCGAGATTTGGCTGCCGGTCTGCGGCTCGGTCGAACTGCGCGGCGTACGGCTGGATGCGGGCGCGGCGATCGAGGCGGCACCGGCGCCGGCTCGCAGATGGGTGCATTATGGCTCCTCGATCAGCCATGGAATGGAGGC
>DMER01000078.1:0-619 GCA_003451645.1 Alphaproteobacteria bacterium
CAGGCAGCGTGACGTTGCACGACAGTCGCGCGCCCTTATCGCCAATCGGGTCTTTGACCACCTGGACAACCAGGCTCGCGCCCTCATGCAGGGTCTTGGAAATGCAAAGTGTGGCCAAATCAGGGTCTTCGCTCGCGCCTTGCCGGACATCACGGGCGGCGAGAAATCCTGCACGCTCCAAGCCCACATCCACAAAGGCCGCTTGCATCGAAGGCAGAACGCGCTGAACCCGCCCCAGCATCACCGATCCAACCAGCGACGGCTCCATGCCGTTGCAAGCTTGGATGGGAGTCTCGTCCAGGCGCCGCTCAATGACCAGATCGTGCAGGCGGCCGTCTTTCACGACGGCGACCCGCGTTTCCCCGATCCCGGCATTGATTAGCACTTCATGCTGCATGGGCCGTCCCTGTCCGGCGTCTAACCTGTCATGAATGCGTTAACGTACCATGCCTGGCGGGAAAGCCAGCCCCTGTCAAAAGGGCATGGGTCTCATTCAAAGGCAAGCCAACAACATTCGTGTACGAACCGTTGATCGCCTTAATGAACACCGCCGCTTGGCCCTGGATCGCATAGCCCCCCGCTTTGCCCAAGCCCTCCTCTCCCATCGCATAGGTCTTGA
>DMER01000078.1:809-8258 GCA_003451645.1 Alphaproteobacteria bacterium
CTCTCCCATCGCATAGGTCTTGATCTCCGCCGGCAACAGGCGTCTGAGCTGAACCTTAGTTTCCACACGCCGGAGCTTGGGCTTCACGCCATCGCGCAACAAGGCTACTGCGGTGATCACGGTATGCCTGCGCCCGGACAGCAAGGTCAGGCATCGCACGACATCAGCCATATCATGCGCCTTGGGCAGAATACGCCGCCCGAGCGAGACCACCGTGTCGGCCGCCAATACAAAGGGCGTTTGTGCGCGTTCGCCCTCTGCCAGACCATTCCAGGCGGCCGCGGCCTTTTCCTTTGCCATGCGCAAAGCATAGGCACGGGGCAGCTCGCGCGCTTTGGGCGTTTCGTCAATCTCGGGCGCAACAATAAGGTCGGGGACCAGACCGATCTGCTGCAACAAAGCGGCGCGACGCGGGCTGGCGCTGGCCAAGATCAGTAGACTCATGGGCGGTATTGGCTCTTATGCGTGGGTCTATCTGCACAATTACGGCTACCCACTTGGCTCAGACTGGCTGGAATTACAAGCGTAAGCTCAGCAGTATCGAGCCGTGGCCCTCAAAGTGCTGCCATCGGTATCGCTGGGAAACGCCGTTTAATGCGCGCGATCAATTGGTCCCGCACTTGGCGATAGGCTTGCAAACGCTGCTCACGAGAGCCCTCACTGACCGTGGGGTCAAGCGTCGGCCAGTACTCGGCCGTGAGACTGTTGGTTCTTGTCATGTCGACGGCCTTGTGATGGGCCTCGGGCGAGAGCGAGATGATCAGATCAAACGAACTATCACTGAGATCCTCAAAGGTATGTGGCCTGTGGCCAGACATGTCGATGCCCACCTCGTCAAGCGCCTCCACCGCCAGCGGGTCAAGCTCGCCCGCGCGCACACCCGCGCTCTCGACATAAACCCTGCCAGCCAGCAGGTACCTCGCCAGAGCCGCCGCCATGGGCGAGCGCACCGCATTGAACGAACAAGCAAAGAGCACCGCGCCGGGAAGCTCAGTATCGGCGCTCGCCATGTTCATTCCCGGGCACGCCTTCCGCTAAAGCTTCAGGTGCAGCGCACAAATCAACGTGAAAAGGCGGCGCGCGGTGTCCATGTCGACCGCGATCTTGCCATTCAGCCGCTCCATCAGGATTTGGCTGCCCTCATTGTGCAGGCCTCGGCGGCCCATATCGATCGCCTCAATTTGGGAGGGCGTCGCGGACCTGATCGCCTGATAATAGCTGTCGCACACAAAGAAATAGTCTTTGATCACCCGGCGCAGCGGCGTGAGCGAAAGAATGATGCGCCCGTGATGGGTCGCATCATCCAGCGCCACATCAAAGACCAAGCGGTTCTCCTCCAGGCTCAGGCGCAGACGATAGGGACCGCCGGGCGAGCCTGCAGGCTCAAAATGGTTCTGCTCCAAAAGGTCAAAAATCGCGATGCGCCGCTCGTGGTCGACATCGGGTCCGCGCGCGGCCACACTGCCTTCATCAAGGGCCACATCAATCAGCCGGTACACGCCACCTGATTTCATTGACCCACCCTGATTGCGACGGAGCGCGCATGGGCACCAAGGCCTTCGGCGTCAGCAAGCGCGATCGCACTCGGGGCAAGTCGGCTCAGGCTTTGGGCATCGCACTCAATCAGCGTTGTCCGCTTCATAAAGTCGAGGACTGAGAGCCCCGAGGAAAAGCGCGCGCTGCGGGCAGTGGGCAGAACATGATTAGGCCCCGCCACATAGTCGCCTATGGCCTCGGGCGTGTGGGCGCCCAAAAAGATCGCTCCGGCATGGCGAACACTTTTGGCAAAGCCGTGGGGGCTCTCCATCGCGAGCTGCAAATGCTCTGGCGCCAACCGGTCGACGAGTGCAGCAGCCTCCGCAGTCCTTTTCACAAGGATTACGGCGCCATGGGCCTGCCAGCTCTTGGCGGCAATGGCGGCCCTTGGCAAGCTCTGCAGCATCCCGTCAACCGCGGCCATCACCGCTCTGCCAAAAGCCGCGTCGTCAGTAATCAGAATGCTCTGGGCCGCGGTGTCGTGTTCGGCCTGGGCCAGCAAATCGGCAGCAATCCAGGCCGGTTCATTGCCACCTGTTGCAACGATCACCACTTCGGACGGGCCCGCAATCGAGTCGATCCCCACTTGCCCAAAAATCTGGCGCTTTGCGGCCGCAACATAGGCATTGCCGGGCCCCACAATCTTGTCGACCGGCCTGATGCTCTGCGTGCCATAGGCCAGTGCAGCTACCGCTTGCGCGCCGCCAATTCGGTAGGCCTCGGACAAGCCGCAGAGCCGCGCCGCATTCAGGACTGCCGCATTCACCAACCCTTGCGGCGTTGGGGTCAGAAGCACAATCCGCGCGACGCCTGCAACCTTGGCCGGCACCGCATTCATGAGTAGCGACGAGGGATAGGCGGCCGTGCCGCCCGGTACATACAACGCCGCCGCATCTACTGGTGTCCACCGGGCGCCCAGACCAACGCCCAAGCTGTCGATGTACCAGTCATCTTCCGGCTTGTGGCGCGCATGAAACGCCTCCAAGCGCTCCTTGGCAACCCGCAGCGCGGTGCCTAAGCCGCTGGAAATCGCGGGCGGGTTCGACAGATCAAGGGCCAAGTCTTGCGGTCCCAGCTGCAGGCCGTCAAACCGGTTGGTGAAGGCCGCAACGGCAGCATCTCCCTCGGCACGCACCCGGGCCATGATCTCAGCCACTGTCTGGGATACGTCATGCGCCGTCTCGCGCTTGGCCTCCAAAAGCGCCTTGAAGCGGTCCTCAAAGTCCGGCGCTGAGGCCTCGATCCACGCTGCCATCGCCCTCAACCCAATGGTTCGCCGCCGCTGGCATCATGCTGCGGCAGGTTCTTCGTTGGCCAAGGCTGGCCCATGTCGGTGAGATAGATCTCCAGGCACTCCAGGTCGAGGCGGATTGCGCCGCCGCCTGCAAAGGTCATCTGGAGGACACCTGCACCATCAGCGCTGGACGCAAACGTCATGGTCATGAGGACTGCCACCGCCTCCTTGTGTGCGAGATTGATCGCTTGCGTCTTGGCGCCGAGAACACCCTCGAAATGCACGGCTGTGCGTGTCCGCCTGTAGGGCGCCTCGTCATCCGCGTGGGGACCTACATGAGGCTGGAGGTCCTCCCACATGAAGCGGTTGACCATCATGGCGAAGCGGTGGTGGGAGGGCAAATAGGCCATGTCGCAGACCTGAACCACCGCATCCTGCAGATGGGCGGCCAGAACCCGCAAATCATCCTCATCCGTGGCGCGCAGCCGCAAAGGGTCTCCGTGGCGCGGCGCCGCCATGGTCCCTTACCCCTTGATGCGGCGGATATCAGCGCCCAAGCCGCCCAGCTTTTCTTCGATACGCTCGAAGCCGCGATCAAGGTGATAGACCCGGTTCACCGTTGTCTCACCCTCTGCCGCCAGCCCCGCGATCACGAGCCCAACGCTTGCCCGCAGATCGGTCGCCATCACCTGGGCGCCTTTGAGGCGTTCGACGCCTCGGATCACCGCTGTTTGATGTTCGATGGCGATATCGGCCCCCATGCGAAGCAATTCCGGCGCATGCATAAAGCGATTCTCGAATATCGTCTCGGTAATCCTGCTGGTGCCCTTGGCCGTGCAGACGAGCGCCATCAATTGGGCTTGCAGATCGGTTGGGAACCCTGGGTAAGGCTCGGTCGTGACTTCGACGCCCTCATAATGGGCGCCGTTGCGGGAGACCTTGATGCCGCGGTTCGTCTCGCCAATCTTGACGCCTGCATTGGAGAGCAAGGGGATCACCGCACCAATCAGATCGCTGCGCGCGCCAATAAGCTCCACCTCACCGCCAGCCGCCGCAACCGCCATGAGGTAGGTGCCCGTCTCGATCCGGTCCGGCATCACGCGATAGGCCGTGCCGTTGAGGCGATCCACACCCTCAATCGTCAGTGTCCGCGTATTGAGCCCGGAAATCTTGGCGCCCATCGCCATTAAGCATAGACCGAGATCCGTGATCTCTGGCTCTTGCGCCGCGTTCTCCAGGACGGTCGTGCCCTTCGCAAGGCTCGCCGCCATCATCAAATTTTCCGTCGCGCCCACGGAGACAAACGGGAAGTGGAAATGCGCGCCTTTCAGGCCGCCCGGTGCCTTGGCATGCACATAGCCTTCAATCAGTTCGATCTCGGCGCCCATCGCCTCAAGGCCCTTGAGGTGTAAATCCACCGGCCGCGTGCCGATCGCGCAACCGCCGGGCAGCGAGACTTGCGCCTGATGGCAGCGCGCCAACAAAGGGCCAATGACGAGGAAGCTCGCGCGCATCTTGCGCACCAAATCATAGGGCGCGAATGTCGAGGTGATGTTGCGAGCGGTGAGCGTGATCACCCGGCCGGTTTCCGCTTCCGCATGGCCATCGCCATTCATCACCAGATCGACGCCCAGACCACACAGGATCTCGGTCAATTGCGAGATGTCGGTCAGATGCGGTACATTGGTTAGGGTCAGGGGCTCATCGGAGAGAAGCGAGGCGACCATCAGGGGCAAGGCCGCGTTCTTGGCGCCGGAGATTTTCAACTCGCCATTGAGGCGGTTGCCGCCTTTGATTTGAATTTTGTCCACTGTGTCTTCTCGCACCTGCTCTTGGCAGGGTCCCCCGGGTCAAGTCGCCAATTTCTGTTTAGTCCGCAAGTTCTTAGGGCTTGGTTGAGGCTTCCGCAATGGCTGGCCCGTCAGGATCGTTAACTTCTTCTCGCAGTTGCGGTAGTCCGTCACGATCGCGCGCCTGGCTTTTGCGTTTTTTCAGGTTTTCCCGCAAAGCATCGCTCAACCGGCGCTCGCGAATCTGTTTTTTCGTTGTGCGTTCCCCCATGGGGCCTTGGCCTCTATATTTGTCGTACCGGAATTTCCTTGACTTTACCTCTGAAGGCCCAAGGAGGGCCAGCCCCAGATGATCTTGAACCTTTTTAAGCACAAGAAAATGGCAATCCCTGGCCCGTCGGAGGCCCTGCCCGGGCGCAGCGAGTCCATGCCCGTCGCCGGTCACCACACGGTTCTGGGAACGCCAACCGCTGGGCCTTGGCCTGAGGGCCACGAGGTTGTCTATTTCGGTCTGGGCTGTTTTTGGGGGGCGGAGCGCAAATTCTGGCAGCAGCCTGGCGTCCATACGACTGCGGTGGGCTATCAGGCGGGCCTCACCCCCAACCCGACCTACAAGGAGGTCTGCACCGGCATGACCGGCCACAACGAGGTGGTGCTGGTGGTCTATGACCCCAGAAAGACCTCGTTTGACGCTTTGCTCAAGGCGTTTTGGGAGAACCATGATCCGACCCAAGGCATGCGCCAGGGCAATGATGTGGGTACGCAGTACCGCTCCGGCATCTATGTGACGACGCCCGCCCAGAAGGCTTCGGCCGAA
The DNA here is from genome assembly GCA_003451645.1 of Alphaproteobacteria bacterium. GTDB lineage: Bacteria > Pseudomonadota > Alphaproteobacteria > Micropepsales > Micropepsaceae > DMER01. The sequence goes on from DMER01000078.1 coordinate 6,187, forward strand.
GCCTCCCGCGCGGTGTATGCCCAGGCCTTGGCCGCCCGCGGGTTTGGAGCGGTGACCACCGAGATCCTTGATGCGCCAGCGTTTTACTATGCTGAGGATTACCATCAGCAGTATTTGGACAAGAACCCGGACGGCTATTGCGGCATTGGCGGCACGGGCGTCGCCTGCCAGATCGGGACGGGCGTGGGGGCGTAAGGCCCACCTTTTGGCCTTTCCTTCTCAGTGCGATAGGGTTATACGGTCCGCCTTCCGCAAGGCGGGCCGTTTTTCGTGCCCGCCATCGCCGGTCCGCTGCCGTAGCTCAGTGGTAGAGCACTCCCTTGGTAAGGGAGAGGTCGAGAGTTCAATCCTCTCTGGCAGCACCATTGCCGGCTTAAGCGGTACCTTGTCTGCGCATGGTGTTCCGGTATCATGCCTAGATGCAGACTGTCGAGTTGTCCGCCAAGGCGCTGAAGCAGCTGCGAAGTTTGCCGCTGGTGGACCGAGATGTTTTGCTCAACAAACTTCAGACATTCGCGCAGACTGGCCGTGGCGACGTGAAGAAACTCAAGGGCTCGCACTTTTTCCGTCTGAGGCATGGCGATTGGCGAGCTGTATTCGATCGTAAAGATAATGTTTTATTCGTGCTGGACATCGCGCATCGGCGCGACATCTACAAGTGAGGTCCTGAATGGACGATGTGACCTATGTAAAGGATGAGGATGGCAAGGCCGTAGCGGTCATAGTCCCGATCCGGAAATGGCGCGAACTTTTGGACGAGCAGCACGAAGACGCTGTGTTAGTAAAGCGCGCGAAGAAAGTGGACCGTTCGTTAAGCATCCCACTTGCTTACGCGCAAAGGGATTTGGCGGGCGAGAATAGGATCAAGGTCTATCGCGAGATGCGCGGCCTTACCAGAGCTGCGCTCGCCGCCAAGGTTGGGTCAACAACCGCCCATATCTCACAACTCGAAACGAGCGTGCGCGAAGGGGGCAAGGCAACCTTGCGCAAGATCGCGAAGGCCCTGGACCTGCCGCTCAGTGTGTTGGTGGATTGAGTTGCCGTTCCGTTCGACCAAGTTGCCGACACCGGCGAGCCAACCGGCCAAAGCCAGCAACTAGCCCCTCACTCCGCCGCCACTTTTTGTGCCGGGGCCGAAGCAGCCGCACGAAACTGGGCCAACAATTTCACCTGATCGGCCATCGCCTTTTCATAGTTGCGGTGTTTGATGTGGCCATAGCCCTTGATGTCGAGGGCGAGGCCCGCGATTTTTACCGCCAGGCTATGCGTCGCGGGGCTCAACGCCTGCACCAATTCGGCAATCACGGCCTTGTAGTCGCCAATCATCTGGCGTTCCAACCGTCGCTCGCCTGTGTAGCCAAACACATCGAGCCAACCGCCGCGCAAGCCCTTTAGCGCCGCCAGCACACGGAAGCCCGTCATCATCCAAGGTCCCATCGCGATCTTGTGGGGCAGGCCCGTATCCGGGTCCTTGGGCGCCAGAAGCGGCGGGGCCATGTGGAAGTTCATCGTGTAGTCGCCATCGAACTCCTTTTTCAGGCGGCTCAGGAAATTACCATCCGTATACAGACGGGCGACCTCATATTCGTCCTTATACGCCATCAGTTTGTAGAGGCCGCGGGCCACCATCTCGCCAAAGCCCGTCATGCCCGGCGCCTTGCGACGCTCGGTCTCGCGCGCGCCCTCGACGATCTCGCGATAGGTCTGCGCATACTCCGCATTCTGATAATCGGTGAGCATCTTCACGCGGCGCGCCACCAATTCCTCAAAGGATTGCGGGGCCTTGGGCGCCTCTTTGAGGCCCGCCAGCGCCTCGGCGCGTTCAGGATCATGCGCCGCAAGCCGTCCAAACAGAAAGGCCCGCTGATTGGCCTTGACGCTCGCGCCATTGAGTTCGATCGCCTGATTGATCGCAGCCGCCGAGAGCGGGACCTGTCCCAATTGATAGGCAAAGCCAAGCAAGAACATGTTGGAGTAGATCGTATCGCCCAACAGTTTGAACGCCATCGCATCGGCGCGCACCGCGCGTGTCCCGCGCCCTGCCCGCTCCAGGCGCTTGAGCATCGCGGCTG
>DMER01000078.1:8471-8813 GCA_003451645.1 Alphaproteobacteria bacterium
GGCCTTGTCATATTGGACCATATTATCGGTCACGAATTGCGCAGTCGGCGCCACGTCCGCATTGGCGCATACAAAAGTGCGGCCCTCGCGCGCGCAATCCATGGCCTCGGGCTTGGTCGCCACGATCATGTCGCAGGCCAGGATTAAATCCGCGGAGCCCGTCGCTACGCGCGGCGCAAAGATCTGCGTTTTGTCGGCCGCAATCTTGACGAAGGACGTCACACTGCCGCCCTTTTGCGCCAGGCCCATCATGTCGAGCGTGGCGCTGCGCTTGCCTTCGATATGGGCAGCGGCGCCCAAAATCGCCCCGATGGAGGTCACGCCCGTGCCGCCAATGCCGCA
>DMER01000078.1:9015-9184 GCA_003451645.1 Alphaproteobacteria bacterium
CGCCCGTGCCGCCAATGCCGCAAATCACGATGTTCCAGGATTGATCATTGAGGCCCGGCTCCTTAGGCTCCGGCAGGTCAAAGCCGCCTTGCGGCATCTCCACCTTGCTCACCCGCGGCTTGGCGCCGTCCAGTGTCACAAAGGACGGGCAGAAGCCGTTGACGCAGGA
>DMER01000078.1:9395-9520 GCA_003451645.1 Alphaproteobacteria bacterium
ACGCAGGAATAATCCTTGTTGCAGGCGGATTGATTGATCTGCCGCTTGCGGCCTAGTTCGGTTTCCAGCGGTTCGACCGAGACGCAATTGGATTTGACCGAGCAATCGCCACAGCCTTCGCACAC
>DMER01000212.1 GCA_003451645.1 Alphaproteobacteria bacterium
CACGGGATTGGCGTCTCCCCGCGCGCATAGGCATCCGCAAAGTCCTGGACCACTTGTTCCCGGAAATGGCTCTCATAATCGAGCACGTAATGTGCGATGCCAAGCCGGTCCGCGACCAACTTGGCGTCATAGATGTCTTGGCCCGCGCAGCACGCCCCTTTGCGGCGCGCCAGTTCGCCCTGATCATAAAGCTGTAAGGTGATCCCGGCCGTCTCAAAGCCCGCCCGCGCCACAATGGCTGCCGCCACTGAGCTGTCGACCCCGCCCGACATGGCCACGACAATGCGCACGCCCGCCGGGTCACCGGGAAGCTGCAGCAATTCGCGCAACCGCGCTGGCTCGAGGTCCAAAAGGCTCATGGCGCGGACTATAGGCAGAACTTTAGACCTCGCAACCCAATTGCAGGGCAAAGAGCCTTAGTTCAGGACGTTCAACAGGGTAAATTCCTGCAATTGCGCGATCATGCGCGCGGCCGCTTGCTGGGCTGCCTGATCATGATTGAGGCGGGTAATCGCCTCGGCCACGTCCACATCCTCGATGCTGGAGACGAATTTGTTCAGCTCCACTTGCCGGTCGTCATGCCGGGCGATGACATCTTGGAGCAGTTGAATGCGCACCCCTTGCTCCGCCGCCTGCGTGTCGAGATCGCGCGCGACGGCCGAGGCCGCCGTGAACTGGCCATTCAAGAAAGCCGCCTGGCTCTGCGTTAGGTTCTGCGTGAACGGCCCATTCGCCCCCGTATCAAACACGGCTAAATCACGCAGCATCTGAAAGAACCCTGTCGCCACATCCGACGCCAGGACCCCGCTCTCCAGCGTAACCTGCGCGTCGACGCTTTGTGTCGGCGCCAGGGTGCTGTTGTCGAACACATCGGCCACAATTGGTGCCGCGAGCAGTTCGTCAAGCGTCGCCGCATTCACCGGCGGCGTATCCGAACGCGTGCCGCCATAGATGTACACGCCATCGACCCGGGTATTCAGGATCGTTGCCGCCTGCGCATAGAGCCCGCGCGCCGTCTCCATCAGTCCTTCGGCGCGATTAGACGCGACCGCATTGCCCAAAGCCTCCCTGAACTCCGCCGCGAGAGCGCCCATTTGCACCAGTTGCACATCCTGAAAGCTCATACGTGCCTCAACCTCCCGCGCCGCTGCGGCATAGGCTTCCGTCTCCAGCACATGCGCCTTGGCCGCCGCCAGAACGCCCGCCTTGCCCTCAACATCGGCATAAGTCGTGCCCACCTTGCCGGAGGAGATTTGCTCTTGCGCCTGCGCGGTACGCGACTGGATGCGCTGATACTCCGCCAGAAGCACCGTAGACTGATTATAGCTTGCGACCCGCCCGAGCATTGTTCACACGTCCCTATCGCACCACAGACACCAAAGTATCGTACATATCCTGCACCGTCGTCATGATCCGCGCCGCCGCATTATAGGCCTGCTGGTACACGATCATTTGCGCCAGCTCCTCATCCAGATTGACGCCCTCAATACCCGTCTTGCGTTGCTGTACCTCGGCAGCAACGCCTGCACGAAACGCCTGATCATCGGCGGCAGCCCGCGCATTCTGCGCCTGCAACGCCACGATCTGCGTCGCATACTCCATGATGGAGCCGGTCTGAGCCCCCAACCCTCCGCCCGCGGGCCAACCGCGTGGCGCTTGCGCCAACGCAGCCATTGCCTGAGCAGCGCGATTATCGCTTGGCCCCAAAACCACAGTGCCCACCGTGGCACTGGCTGTCAGGTCCGCTTGAGCGAGGGCAAATTTCGAAGAATTGGCGGCAATATCATCGCGGATCGTGAGACCCATGGCCCGGTTCGCGGCGTTGGCAGACCCCAAGCCAAAGAATGTGCTGATACTCAGGCCCGCCGTGCCGCGCGCGGTGGTGTCGGCATTGATCTCCAGCCGCGCATTTTGCGTGGAGCTCATCACCAGCGCGCCATTGGCATCGAGGCTAAAGCTCGCAAATCCGCCCATGGCGGTGTTCAGGCCACTGACCAGGTCGGCCGTGCTGCTGCCGCCGACCGTATAGTTGCCCTGGGTCAGCACCGCGCCCGTGGGCGAACGCAGTGTGAATCCCATTTGTCCGCCTGCGGTAAATCCGTGCGCGTCAGAGGCGGTCAGGCCCGTATTGCCGGTGGGACGCACGGTTGAGACGACCAAATCGTTGAGGCCGAAGACTTGCGCCAAGCTGCGCCCGCCTCGCGCCGACCCGTTGGACGCGTCCTGCACGAACGACACACCATTGCCCGAGGCTGTCGCCGAAACGCTCAGCACGCCATCCGCGCCGAACACGGCCGTCCCGTCGCCGCCCAATGCGGTATTCACGGCACTGATCAAGGAGCCAACATTTGCCCCAATCGCCACGGCCCCGCCGCCATTGCTGCTGAGCGTCCCGGCGTCAAAGTCTATATCAACGCGCCTGACCAATTCGCCCGCCGCGTTGGTGACCGCCAGCGATGTCCGGCCTGTGAAGTTCAGCGCATCTGTGGCCAGCAATCCTGACGCCGTACCGGTCAGCGTTTGCGGCGCGGGGACCGCACTTGCATTGCCATGGATGGCATTCAAGCCTTCCACCAGGCCACCCGCGAGCGTCCCCAATTGCTCTGCCAAATCCGGCAACGCGCCATCGCGCATGTCAAGCAAGCCGCGCATCGATCCGCTTCGCAACCGCCCTTCGAACCCCACACTGGGCCCGATCGGCTGCTCTGTCGACGGATTAATCCGTTGCAGCGTGATGGCCGGGAATGACGTCGCCGCGTTGACTTGCAGCGGCCCCTCATATTCCAGCCGGGAGTAAATATCGCTAACGAGTTGCATGCCATCGCCCATTGACAAAAACAGGCGCCCATCCGGCTGTTCAAAGGCTTGAATATCCATCAGGCCGCTCAATTCGGCCACGGCACGGTCCCGTTGGTCGAGGAGCCCCGATGCGGTGTCTCCGCGCAGCAAGGCGGACTTCACGCCTGTGTTCAGGTCATACACCTCTGTGAGCAGAGCATTGGCTCGCTTGATCTGTGCGCTGAGTTCCGTATTCGCGTCCTGCCGGAATCCCTGCACTTGGGCCCCCATGCTAGAAATGGCACCGAGCGCGCCTTCGATACTGATTAGCGCCGCGGACCTGCGCGCGCGTGAGGCCGGCTCGACCGCAAGCTGCGTCAGCGCAGTATTCACATCCGAGATCCGCTTCTGCAAGCTGCTCCCGCCATCGAGCGCGCCAATGGCCGACTGCACGCGCTCAAAGAACTGCGCGGTCACATCTGCCGACTTCGCCGCACCCGCACTCACGATGCTCTCCCGCGCCAGATATTGATCCGAGATGCGCCGGATTTCATCAATCGTCACGCCGGACAGCCGCCCATCGGTGACCTGCGGCGCCTGGGAAACCACCCGGCGGTGATAGCCTTCGGTGTTCACATTCGCGATATTCTGCGAGGTCACTTTCAGCGCGGTCTGATTGACCTGCAGCGCGCCAATCGCGGTGCCAAGGATTCTATTGAGCGACATGGGTCACATCCAGCCATTGGTCAGCACACGGCAATTCCTGCCGGGACGGCAGTTCCTGCTGACCAGAACGCCAACCGCGATCCCACGCCGCCGGCTTGCGAAACCGCAGTATTCTGAGGGTGTTAGCGCGCTGGCCGGCCATGTCTGGCAATCCGTGTTTGGTGACGTTTCCTCAAAGTGTTGCAACTGCAGTGCCACAATCGCGCGCCAGGAAAACTTGGTCCCACCTGCCCATTTCTGCCGGGCGGTTTCGAGCACTGTTGTTCGCCTGAGACCACACAAAACGCGGAATTTCCGTTCCCTGACGATTGGCAAGGTGCTTGCAAGACGATTGCCCTGACTGACAGGGGAACCCGATGCGTCCAATCGAATTGCCATCCGCAAGAGCGGCCGATCGTCCGGCCCGCGAGCCCATGGCGCGCGCGGAGACGCTATCGGCAAGCATTGACACGAACTTCGCGACCGCCCTGCGGGATGAAGCCGATGCCGTGGCTGAGGTCAAGGGCCGTGCAACCGAGCCCTCAGACAGCGGCGTAGCCGTGCAAGACGGAACCACGGATACTCCCCAAGTTGGCGCGCCCGTCTCAGAGGCCGCAGCCACACCTATCTTTGGGGTACTGATCGCCACGCACATTTCCTCGCAAGTGCCGGTGCAGGCCCCTGCGTCCGACACTTCAACCGCGATGCAAGCGGTGACGCAATCACACAACTGGCATGAGGCAGCTGCGACCACCGCGGCCCAAGCCTCCTCACCCACGCACGCTGTTGCCGGCAATGCAGAGGACGCGCCGCAACAAACCACCAGCGTGACGAACGCGCCGGCGCACATTCAGGTGCCCGTCACCTCTCCGGCCGCCTCCGCCTCGCCTCCAGCGGCGCCAAAAGACATTCACGCCGCAACCAAACCGCCCGCGGAAGCCGGGGCAACAGCCGCTCAAACTCCTGAGCGCGCCGTTCAGGATGTGGCCAACGCGC
>DMER01000072.1:0-178 GCA_003451645.1 Alphaproteobacteria bacterium
GGCGCGCGCTTCGATGACCGGGTGACTGGGCGGCTGGACGCCTTTGCGCCAGGTGCGCGCAAGATCCATGTCGACATCGACGCCTCATCGATCAACAAGACCGTTCGGGTGGACGTACCCATTGTGGGGGATGCGACGCATGTGCTCGAAGAGATGATCGCCCTCTGGAAAGCCAAGC
>DMER01000072.1:424-619 GCA_003451645.1 Alphaproteobacteria bacterium
GGTGCGCGTGGACAAGGCGGCGCTGACCACCTGGTGGATGCAGATCGATGCGTGGCGGGCCCGCAATTGCCTGGGCTACCGCCCGTGCGAGGACGTCATCAAGCCACAGCAGGCGATTGAGCGGCTCTACCAGCTGACCCGCGACCGGCGCACCTTTATCACCACAGAGGTGGGGCAGCATCAAATGTGGGCGGC
>DMER01000072.1:846-1106 GCA_003451645.1 Alphaproteobacteria bacterium
GCATCAAATGTGGGCGGCGCAATATTACCGGTTTGAGGAGCCCAACCGCTGGATGACCAGCGGGGGCCTTGGGACCATGGGTTATGGCCTGCCCGCTGCGGTTGGTGTGCAGGTCGCGCATCCCGACGCNNCTCGTCATCGATATTGCGGGCGAGGCCTCTATCCAAATGATGATGCAGGAGCTATCGACCGCCGTGCAGTACAGGCTGCCGGTCAAGGTCTTTATCCTGAACAACAAATGGATGGGCATGGTGCGCCAG
>DMER01000072.1:1211-3304 GCA_003451645.1 Alphaproteobacteria bacterium
GACGCGCTGGTGATCGACATCGCGGGCGAGGCCTCGATCCAGATGATGATGCAGGAACTCTCCACCGCCGTTCAGCACAAGCTGCCCGTGAAGGTTTTCATCCTCAACAATGAATGGATGGGCATGGTGCGCCAGTGGCAGCAATTGCTGCATGGCGGGCGCTATTCTCAGTCCTACTCCGAGGCTTTGCCCGATTTTGTCAAATTGGCGGAGGCCTATGGCGGCGTTGGTTTGCGCGCTACAAAGCCTCAAGAGTTGGACGCGCTGATCCTTGAGATGATCAATACGGATAAGCCCGTGCTGTTCGATTGCCATGTGGCGCAGGACGAGAATTGCTATCCGATGATCCCGTCAGGGGCTGCGCACAACGAAATGCTGTTGGGCGAGGGGATTGGGGCCACGGAAGTGACGGCGGCCGGAAAGGTGATGGTCTAGCCATGCCCAATGCGAACTCAACCGGCCAACCGGGCTCGGCCTATTTCCTGGTCGATGAAAAGGCGCCTGTGATCCGCACGACCCTAGCGGTTCTGGTCGACAATGAGGCTGGCGTTCTGGCGCGTGTGATCGGCCTGTTTTCCGGGCGCGGCTACAACATCGAGAGCCTGACCGTGGCCGAGGTCGATCATCTCGATCACACCTCGCGCATCACGATCGTGACCTCTGGCACGCCCGATGTGATCGCTCAGATCAAGGCGCAGTTGGAGCGCCTCGTGCCCGTGCACCGCGTCATCGATCTGTCCACGGACAAGCCGGCGGTTGAGCGCGAAATGGCCCTGGTCAAGGTTGCGGGGCAGGGAGAGAAGCGGGTCGAGGCCCTGCGCATGAGTGAGGTCTTCAGGGCCCGGGTGATCGATACCACCCATGGCTCCTTCGTGTTTGAGGTCAGCGGCGCGCCGCAAAAGATCGATGCCTTTGTGGACCTGATGCGGCCCTTAGGCCTGGTCGAGGTGAGCAGGACCGGTGTGGTCGCCATTTCGCGCGGGGCGGAGGCGTTGTGAGCGCCTCCGTCCTTCAGCCTGCCTTACGGTCCGACGCGTGTGACAAGCATGGTCGAGCCGGCGTTGTAGACCTGAACTGTAAAGGTCCCGCCATTCAACATGCCGTCCACAATTTCCTTCCAGTCCTGTGCCTCAGGGCCAGAGCCTTCAGGGCTAAGGCGCCAGCCGCTTCCATCGCGCGCGAGGCGGCCATTGCCATAGACTTGGAAGGCGAACTCCACATTCCCTTTCAGCTTGAAGCTCTCAGGCTCGCCAGGGCGGAAGGTGCGGTCCATCCACACACATTGACCAGGCCCAGGATTGGCAGCAACGCCCGCTGCCTGAAAGAAGACGGTCATGTGCGTCGCGCCAGTGTTCACGCCGTCGGGCACGTCATGATTGACCATCATCCGCATGCCCGGGCCACCTTTGCAAATGAGCGGATAGCTGGGCGGTTCAGCGAACGCGGACAAAGGCGAAAAGCAAGCAGCAACAGCGGCAAGCGCGATATACTTGTTCATAGCGGTCTCCTCCCAAGGTGGTGCTGTCAAAGCGGCCTGTCGATGCCTGACGAATATGGCAAAACATCTGCCCGGTCCACGCAACACTGGCGCCAGGTGATGACGGTCACAAGCCCCCCAACGACAGCGGTTCTGCCGTCCAGAGTTCAGAATAGGTTCAGAGTTCTAACTGCCAAATAGGAGTTCCTTATCGATGCGCATTTTCTATGACCGCGACGCGGATGTCAGTCTGATCAAGAACCAGCGGGTCGCCATTGTGGGCTTTGGCAGTCAGGGCCATGCGCATGCGCTGAACCTGCGCGATTCGGGCGTGAAGGACGTGGTGGCGGCCTTGCGGCCCGGGGCCTCGTCCGCCAAGGCAGCGGCGATGGGCTTTCCCGTCATGGATGTTGCCGAGGCCGCACGTTGGGCCGACGTGATGATGATTGTGACGCCCGATGAGGGGCAGGCGGATATCTGGCGCGATGATCTCAAGCCCCACATGAAGCAGGGCGCAGCACTCCTCTTTGCGCATGGTTTCAACATCCATTTCCGCCTGATCGAGCCGCGGCCGGATCTGGACGTGCTGATGATCGCGCCCAAGGGCCCCGGCCAC
>DMER01000072.1:3472-3597 GCA_003451645.1 Alphaproteobacteria bacterium
ATCCATTTCCGCCTGATCGAGCCTAGGGCCGATCTCGACGTCCTAATGGTGGCGCCTAAGGGGCCTGGGCATCTTGTGCGCGCGGAATATGCGCGTGGGGCGGGCGTGCCCTGCCTGATCGCGGT
>DMER01000152.1:0-4344 GCA_003451645.1 Alphaproteobacteria bacterium
CGTTCGCGTCACTCATGCGGGAGGAGAAGAGAGCTTTGACCAGGTCGTGTTCGCCTGCCACGCGGATCAGGCTTTGGCGGTACTCAAGACCCCCAGTGCTGCAGAACACGACATTCTCCAGCATTTCCCCTATCGCCCCTCTACGGCCATTCTGCACCGGGATGCGGCACAAATGCCCAAGAATAGGGCGGCTTGGACAAGTTGGAACTATTTAGGTGCGGCAAATGATCCCCGAGGCGATGCGGCGCAAGTGTCTGTCACATACTGGATGAACCGTTTACAGACGATCGACGTAAAATATCCGTTGTTTGTATCTGTTAATCCTTTGACACCCGTTGCCAAGGACAAGATCTTTGAGACCATCGCTTACGAGCACCCGCAATTCAGCGCCGCGAGTTTCCGCGCGCAAGAGCGGCTGCACATGATCGAGGGCGCGGACCGGATTTGGTATTGCGGGGCATGGTGCGGATTTGGCTTCCATGAAGATGGCCTGATTTCAGGGTGGGAAGTGGCTGAACGGTTGGGCGCGCACATCGACTGGCCAAAGGGTGTCCGGCGCCGGTTGTTCAGGACGGCCGCTTAAAGTTTTGGGAGTTTTGGGAGATGCAAATTCAGACCGTGCTGCAGTCTTACCTAACGCGTAAGCTGGGCCACATCCCGTCCGGTTCGCTGCGTCTGACCCTGCCATCGGGGATCGCCTTGGCACTCAATGGCGAGCAGCCCGGTGTGGAAGCTTCAATCCACTTCCACAATTGGATGGGCGCTTGGCGCCTCGTGACGGGCGGCAGCATGGGCCTGGCGGAAGGCTATCTTAAAGGCGACTGGACGACGGACAGTATCGAAGACGTGCTGATGTTCTTTGCGGCCAATGACGAGACCTTCGGCGCCCAAGCGGGACAGGCCTGGCCACTGCGCGTCTGGAATGGCGTCAAGCACTGGCGCAACGAGAACTCCAAGGATCAGTCCGCGAAGAACATCCATTACCATTATGACCTGGGCAATGATTTCTACTCGCGCTGGCTCGATCCGACGATGACCTATTCGAGCGGGATGTATGCGAGTCCCAGCGAGCCGCTTGAGACGGCGCAAGCGCGCAAGTTCCGCAATCTGGCCACTCTGGGTCAGGTGAACGAGAGCGACAAGGTCTTGGAGATTGGCTGCGGCTGGGGCGGGCTGCTTGAGTTCCTCGGCACCGAGGTCAAATGCCAGGCCAAAGGCATCACGATCAGCCAAGAACAATTCGCCTTTTGCAAGGAGCGCATCCAGAAGCTAGGCCTTGGCGAGCGGATCGATGTGGAGCTGCGCGACTATCGCGATGTCGATCAGCGCTTTGACAAGATCCTGTCTGTTGAGATGTTTGAGGCCGTGGGGCGCAAATATTGGGACACATTCTTTGAGCGGTGCCGCGCGCTCTTGTCTGCGGCAGGCCGTGTCTCCATGCAAGTGATCACGATCGACGAGAAATATGAGGATCAGTATCGCCGCAACGTCGACTTCATTCAGAAGTACGTGTTCCCAGGCGGCGAATTGCCAACCGCGCAGAACCTAGAAGCCAACGGCGCGCGCGCAGGCCTCAAGCTGACCGACGATGTCGATTTCGGCTTGAGCTACGCCAAGACCTGTGAGGAATGGCTGGGCAATTTCCGAGCGGCGTGGCCGGGCATTGCGAACAAGGGCAAGTTCGACGATTACTTCCACCGGCTGTGGTCGTATTACCTGGCTTATTGCCGCGCCGGCTTTGCAACGCGTATGATTTCAGTGCGTCAGGTCGCCTATCAGCCGGTGTGAGACAGCAGCCTTATTGGCGGACGTAAAGGATATTATTGTCGCTGACCTTGAAGCGGGCGCCTGTCCAAACACGTCCGTTGAACCATAACGACATGTTGAGGTCGCCGCTGACATCATACCGGTTCGCCTGAACGGCGGCCGCCCCGGACTTCAAGCTTTCTGTCCCACGGGGTTTGACCGCAACCCGCTGGATCTTGCCACTTTGCGTACTCATCCAGCCGGTGGTTTTGAGCGCCGGATAAGCCCAGTAGGAGGTGGGGTAGAGCACCTCGCTCACCTCACCCTTGAACCCTGAACCGTTGATGCGCGAGACGGCGCCTTGCCGGGTCATAGACACCGATTCTTTCTCGCCATTGTCGTCCGCTGACGATGTGAAGGACACGAATTGCCCGTTCGTCCATGTCTCCTCGGTGCGCATTTCATAGGTATAGGCCGTTACGAAGAGCACCTTGAACTTCAGGTCAATCTCGGTGCGCACTTTGATGGTGTTGCCTTGCACATCGAAGAATAATTTATGCGTCCCCAGAAGCGAGCGGCCGTTATAGGCGTTGAAAACGATCTGCTTCTCAGGGGGGATCGAGGCAAGCAAGTCCTCATGCGTTGCGGCCTGCGCATTGCTGGCAAATACAAACAGTATCAAAGCCAATAGACGGATCATGGTGCCGAGACTCCCCTTGCCCACATAAAGACGCACCCCAACTGCCGCTACCGGGCGGCGGGTGTGCGTCCCCAGTTCAACACCGTGCCGAGGAGACCGGAAAAGTTCAACCGTGCCTCTGTCACAACGAGGCAGATGCAAGGGCCGCCCGGGCCCGCTTTCGGTTGATGGTTGAGCCCAGGAACACCGATTTGGACGTCACCAACGCCATAGCGGCCCGTGCTGTCGCTAAAGTCACCGGTGACGACCATGGTCCACTCGACGCCGTCGTGGTCGTGGCGGGGCATGCGGCGGCTGGCCGGAATCCACAACAACCGCGCGGCCGGTTCGAACCCTGGGATGGGGTATTCTTTGACGCCGAACCAAATATTCTGCCACGGGACCGCCGCAGGGGCGATGCCCACCGCGCTACGCAGAGGCTCGGGCACACTCCAGGCTGCACCAGCCCTCTGTGCCGAGGTTGTCGCGCCCACTTGCTCCTGCAACACCCCGGTCACGTCAGGAAGTGCCGACCCATCAGAACCGCCGGCCAGAGCTTCTTCGTCCATCAAGGTGCCCGCCACCGCTTCGGCTGTCGCAACGGCGCCACGGCATGCTGGGCAATAGGCCAAATGAGTGGCGATAAAGAGAGCCGAAGCGCCCGTCGTGGAACCGTTGGCATAGCCAACCAGGTCAGCCTCATCGGGATGATGCAAGGGACGCGACAGCACGGTCTACTCCTAAGCCTTGAATGCGGGGCGTGTTAATGCAATTAGCACTGAGCGTTTACGTCAAACTCTGGACCTTGGATCAACGCACGTGCAGCATACGCCGCACCGGCGAGCAGATAGGATCGAAATCCCGTTGGACCAGATGACAGTTGGGGCCAAGTGCCTATGAATGTTCCCTATTTCTTCTATGGGTCCTTGCGCGACCCCGATGTTTTGAGCGCCGTTTTGGGGCGGTCCTTGGAGGGCCTGACGTTTGCGCCTGGCCAATTGCAGGCGTTCCGGGCAGAGCGGGCTTTGGCCTATTCCTTCCCGCTGCTGGTCCCCACGCATGGCGCCGTGGCGGAGGGCTTGGTAACCACCGGGCTCTCGGGGGAAGACGTGGCACGCATCGCCTATTTCGAGGATAGCGACTATGTCCGGGCGATACAGATGGTTGAGGTCGCGGACAGCCTCGTTCCGGCGCATGTGTTCATGGCGGCCGAGCGGCTCGAGAGTTCAGGGGAGACTTGGGACTTCGGCCGGTTCCAAACGCACGACAAGGCCCTGCTCTTGGCGGTTACCCGGCATGTGATGCAGGATCATTACGGCCGCACGCCGCAATCAGAGATGGAGCGCCTGTGGGCCGGCATCCGCGATCGCTTTGCCGCCATGATGGATTGTCCGCCGCGGCCAAAAGCGCGCCATGCTGTGGCGAACGAATCATTCTGACCAGCGCAATCGGATAAACCACATGGACATACGCAACGGCCTGATCGACACGATTGGCAATACGCCCCTGATCCGCCTGCGGGGGCCGAGCGAGAAGACTGGCTGCACGATCCTGGGCAAGGCGGAGTTTCTCAATCCCGGCCAATCCGTCAAGGACCGCGCGGCCTGGTTCATCATCCAAGATGCGATCGCCAAGGGCACGTTGCGGCCGGGCGGCACTATTGTCGAAGGGACCGCTGGCAATACTGGGATCGGCCTGACGCTGGTTGGCAATGCGCTGGGCTTCAAGACCGTGATCGTGATCCCCAACACACAGACCCAAGAGAAAAAGGACATGCTGCGCCAATGCGGGGCGGAGCTGATCGAAGTGCCAGCCGTGCCGTACAAAGACCCCAATAATTACGTCAAATGGTCAGGCCGCCTTGCCGGGGAACTCAACGCCAAGCTGCCAAACGGGGCGATCTGGGCCAACCAGTTCGA
>DMER01000152.1:4637-4951 GCA_003451645.1 Alphaproteobacteria bacterium
CGCGTTGACGGCTTTATCTGCGCGGTTGGCACAGGTGGCACCCTTGCCGGTGTTGGCATGGCGCTCAAGGAGCGCAACAAGGCCGTGCGTATTGGCCTCGCCGATCCGATGGGGGCGGCTCTTTACAGCTTCTTCAAGACGGGCGAACTCAAAGCCGAGGGCTCCTCGATCACCGAAGGCATAGGTCAAGGGCGGATCACCGCCAATATCGATGGCGCGCCTATCGATGAGGCTTTTCAAATCCCAGATAGCGAAGCAATCCCGATCTGTTTCGAACTCCTCGAACATGAGGGCCTGTGTCTGGGCACATCCAG
>DMER01000152.1:5165-5401 GCA_003451645.1 Alphaproteobacteria bacterium
AGCACATCCAGCGGGGTCAATGTGGCGGGAGCGATCCGGCTTGCGAGAGCGATGGGGCCAGGGCATACGATCGTGACGATCCTTTGCGATTATGGAACCCGCTATGCCTCGAAACTTTTCAATCCCACTTTCCTGCGCGAGAAGGGCCTCCCCGTGCCCCACTGGCTGGAGGCGCGCTCATGACGTCTAGTCCGGCTCTGGTTTCGACAGAATGGCTGGCTGAGCGGCTTGGCCGT
>DMER01000152.1:5595-16202 GCA_003451645.1 Alphaproteobacteria bacterium
GTCCAGATATCCGGATTGCCGATGCGTCCTGGTACCTGCCCACGACGGGCCGCGACGGCCGCGCGGAATTCATGGAGCGCCATATTCCAGGCGCGTTCTTCTTCGACATTGACGAGATTTCGGATCAGACCTCGGGCCTGCCGCATATGCTGCCCGATCCGGCCAAATTCGCGAGCCGTGCCAAAAAGCTGGGCCTGGGCGATGGCAATCGCGTTGTCGTTTATGATGGCGCAGGCATTTTCGCGAGCGCGCGCGTGTGGTGGATGGTCCGGGCGATGGGCCATCGCGATGTGAGCGTGCTCGATGGCGGCTTTCCCAAATGGCTTGCGGAGGGCAGGCCCGTGGACGACAACCCCGTTCTGCCCCGGGAGCGTCACTTTACGCCGCGCCCGGACAATATGCTGATCCGCAACCGGGAGCAGATGCCGCGCAATCTGCAGAGCCGCCAGGAGCAGGTTCTGGACGCGCGGCCCGCGGGCCGTTTTCATGGCCGCGATCCCGAACCACGGCCGGGTTTGCGCGGCGGGCATATCCCGGGCTCGCTGAACCTGCCTTATACGGAGCTTTTGAATGCGGATGGCACGATGAAGGCCCCTGATGCCTTGCGCCTTGCGTTTCGCGGGCTGGGCGTCGATCCGGCGCGCCCTGTGACGGCCACCTGCGGCTCAGGCGTCAGTGCCGCAATCATCCTACTGGCGTTGGCTGTGATTGGTGCACCCGATGGCGCGCTCTATGACGGCGCATGGGCCGAATGGGGCGCCGATGCCGCCTTGCCGCTGGAGACGTGATGCAAGCGATCCCGATCACCATCACTTTTCTTGAGATGCGCAGGCGCCCGCACGCCAAGCCCTTGGCCCTGCCCCATGGCGCGGATGGTGGCACGCACATGCTCCTGCGGGCGCATGAGCCGCCTCTGCGGTTCTATCGCTATCTCTATGACGCGGTCGGCCATCCCTATCATTGGGTGGCGCGCAAGCGCTGGGCGGACGCGGAGCTTGCTGCGGCGGTCCATGATCCCAAGGTTGAGATTAGCGTGCTGTACGCGCGCGGTATTCCGGCGGGATTCTTCGAATTGGATTTCCGCAAAAGCGGGGAATGCGATCTGGCCTATTTTGGCCTGACGCCAGACTTCACCGGGCGGCGGCTCGGACCATTCATGTTGAGTGCGGCGATTGATGCCGCCTGGTCGCGCGAGATCGAGCGGATGACCGTCAACACCAACACCTTGGACCACCCGCGCGCCCTGCCCCTCTATCAGCGCATGGGCTTCAGCCCTTATGCGCAAGCCCGCGACGAGATCGTGCCGATCAGCCTGGGCGAAGGCTTTGGACCCTGGAACCCTTGACAGCGGATGCGTTCGCGCCCGCTTTGGCGGTCCTGACGCTGACGATCTGTATGCTGAAGATAAAGCCGAAACGTTGCTAACGCAGGATCTGGCTGAGGAAGAGCTTGGTGCGTTCTGATTGCGGGCTGGTGAAGAACACCTCAGGCGGTGCCACTTCGACAATCTCGCCCTGATCCATGAACACAATGCGGTTGGCAACCTGGCGCGCGAAGCCCATTTCATGCGTCACCACGACCATGGTCATGCCCGTTTCAGCGAGCTCCACCATCGTTTCCAGCACTTCTTTGATCATTTCCGGATCAAGCGCGGAGGTCGGCTCATCGAACAGCATGATGCGCGGCTGCATCGTCAACGCGCGTGCAATCGCCACGCGCTGCTGCTGACCGCCTGAGAGCTGGGCGGGATATTTGGCCGCCTGCTCCGGGATGCGTACGCGCTCAAGATATTCCAGCGCCAACGCTTCGGCCTTGGCCTTGGGGAGTTTCTTGACCCAGATCGGACCGAGCGTGCAGTTCTCCAGGACGGTCAGGTGGGGGAACAGATTGAATTGCTGAAACACCATGCCGACATTGGCGCGCACATGGTCGACATTCTTGGCATCGGAGGTGAGCTCCACGCCCTCAACGATGATTTGGCCCTGCTGATGCTGCTCCAGCCGGTTGATGCAGCGGATAAGCGTCGATTTTCCGGACCCGGATGGTCCGCACACGACCACGCGCTCTTGCTCCGCCACGGTCAGATTGATGTCTTTCAGGACATGAAAGTCTTTGAACCATTTGTGAACTTGCCGGATTTCGATCGCGTTCATCGCCCTTGCGCGCTCCCCAGCTTGCGCTCCCAATGGCGGGCATAGCGCGACAATCCAAAACATAAGGCCCAAAAGATGGCGCCTGCGAACAAATAGCCGGTCGCCGAGGTGTTGGGCGAGGCCCACTCCGCGTCCTGACCAATCTTTTGCACCTGACCCAGGAGATCAACAAAGGCAATGATGGCAACCAGCGAGGTATCCTTGATGATGCCGCAAAAGGTGTTGACCAAAGAGGGGATCGACAAGCGCAAAGCCTGCGGCAGCACGATCAAGCTGGTCGCCCCCCAATAGCCCAGACCAATCGCCTTGGCGGCCTCCACCTGGCCCGGCGGCACCGCCTGCAGACCGCCGCGCACTGCCTCCGCCACATAGGCCGAAGAGAAAATCACAAAGCCTGCGAGCGCCCGGACCAAATGATCGACCGACTGCCCGCCGGGCACGAACAGCGGCAGAAGCACACCTGCCAGAAACAGCACCGTAATGAGGGGCACACCGCGCCAAAACTCAATAAAGGCGGTCGAAACCCAACGCACGGCCGGCAAATCGGAGCGCCGCCCCAAGGCCAGCAGAACGCCCAGCGGAAAGGACAATGTGATGGAGGTGGCCGCTATGACGAGGGTCAGCAACAGCCCGCCCCAATCCTGCGTCGAAACGGGCGCCAGTCCCGCGACACCGCCCAACAGCAACAATGCCGCCAGCACGGGATAGACCGTCAGCATCAAGAGCATCGCCAGGCCCTTGGCGGGCACATGCGGGACCATAAGCCAAGCCAAGCCGCCCACACCCAACAGGCCCACGAGGTCTGGGCGCCAGCGCTCCTCCAGCGGGTATTTGCCATAGAAAATTGTGCCGAGGCGCTCCGTAATCGCGGGCCAGCAGGCGCCCGCCGTCTCGGTCCGGCAGGGCGTTGCATCGCTACCCTCAAAGACCCCGCGCACCAGCGCCCAGTCGATGAGCGGCGCCAGGACGCCATAAACGATGAGCACAGCGAGGATGGTGAGGATAGTGTTCAGGGGAGAGGAGAATAAATTCTCCTGCATCCAGCGGACGGGCCCCACAGAGGCGATCTTGGGCGGCTTCATCGCGCACCTGTCAGCGCAATGCGCGCATTGTACCAATTCATGACCAAACTCGTCAGCAGGCTGAGCGTCAGATAGATCGCCATGGTGATCACGATGATCTCAATCTCCCGGCCCGTCTGGTTGAGGCTGGTGCCGGCAAAAACCGAGACCAGGTCGGGATAGGCGATGGCCGTGGCGAGCGAGGAATTCTTGGTCAGGTTCATATATTGCGAGGTCAAGGGCGGGATGATGATCCGCAGGGCCTGAGGCACCACGACCAGGCGCAAGGTTTGTGCGCGGGTGAGGCCGATGGCCTGGGCGGCCTCCACTTGACCCCGCTGCACGCCCTCGATGCCTGCGCGCACCGTCTCGGCGATGTAGGCGGCGGCGTAGACAGACAAGGCCAGCACCAGGGCAATCAATTCCGGCAGGATGACGAGGCCGCCCTCGAAGTTGAAGCCTTGGAGGGACGGAAAACTGGGCGTGAAGGGAAGCCCCGTAGCGAGCGCCGCCAAGGCGGGCAGCCCGAGGAACAGTCCAGCCCCCACCCAAAAGGCCGGAAAGCCCTGCCCCGTCGCCATCCGGCGGTCATGAGCCCAACGGCTCAGGGCGATCCAGAGTGCGATGGCCGCCAGTGCCGCGAGGCCAACCAGCCCCGCCCCGTCCTGCGGTGTCAGGGACGGGACATAGAGGCCGCGATTATTTAGGAAGATACTGTCAAACAGGCTCCAGCTCTCACGCGGGCCCGGCACGGCGCGCAAAGCCGCGAAATACCAGAAGAAAAGCTGGAGCAGCACGGGGACATTGCGCACCGTCTCCACATAGGCCTCGCACAGTTTCGCAACCAGCCAATTCCCGGACACCGACCCAATGCCAATGGTGAACCCCAAGATAGTCGCCAGGATGATCCCCAGCACCGCGACCAGAAGCGTGTTCAACACGCCCACGAGCAAAGCGCGGGCATGCGTCGATTGCTCCGTATAAGGAACAAGATGCTGGATGATGTCATAGCCCGTCTCGTCCCGCAGAAAGCGGAAGCGCTCGGCAGCACCCGGGCCGAACGCCCACATGAAGAGCACATAGAGGAGCCAGGCGGCAAAACCCACGGCGAGCGCCTGGGCCACGAGATCGAGGCGCCGTCTCGCGGAAAACATGGCCAGCACTCTGAGCATTACACGCCCACCCTCCCCTTGCGCCTAGCGATCTGCGTGCTCAGCGGATCGGCAAGCCATATTGCAGGCCGCCCTGCGTCCAGAGCGCATTCTGGCCACGCTTGATCTTGAGGGGCGAGCCCTGGCCCACATTGCGCTCAAAGCTCTCGCCATAATTGCCAACCTGGCGGATGATGCGCTGCGCCCAGTCCTTGGTGAGCCCCAAGCTCTCGCCAAAGGAGCCTTCCACGCCGAGAAGCCTGCGGATTTCCGGGTTCTCGGATTTGAGCATCTGATCGACATTCTTGGAGGTCACGCCCAGTTCCTCCGCATTGATCATCGCATGCAGGACCCAGCGCACCAGATCCTCCCAGGCCGGGTCGCCCGCATTGACGGCCGGCCCCAACGGCTCCTTGGAGATGATCTCAGGCAGGATGATATGGTCGGCGGGGGCCTTCAACTGCAGGCGCTGCGCATAGAGGCCCGATTGATCCGTGGTCAGCACATCGCAACGCCCCGCATCATAGGCGGCGGTGACCTCATCATCCTTTTCAAAGGCGATGACCTTGTATTGAAGTTTGTTGGCGCGGAAATAGTCGGCCAGATTGAGCTCGGTCGTGGTGCCGGTCTGCGTACAGACGCTGGCGCCATTGAGCTGCTTGGCGGAGGTCACGTTGAGCTTTTTCGGGACCATGAAGCCTTGACCGTCATAATAGGTGACGCCGGTGAACTGCAGGCCCAATTGCACGTCGCGGCTCATGGTGATGGTGGTGTTGCGCGACAGGACGTCGAACTCGCCTGCCTGCAGCGAGGTAAAGCGCACCTTGGCCGACAAGGGGATGAAGCGCACCGCCTTGGCGTCATTCAGGATCGCCGCCGCGATCGCCCGGCACACATCAACGTCGATGCCCATCCAATTCCCGGTCTTGTCCGGGTTGGAGAAACCGGGCAGCCCCTCCGACACGCCGCAGCGCAGGAGCTTGTTCGCCTTGACCTTGGCAAGCGTCGCAGAGGCGGCCATGGCCGGTGTCAGCGCAAAGGCGGAGGCGGCAAAACCGAAGGCCAGCGCAGTCCAAAACCGTTTCATGTCGCAATTCTCCCCAAAAAAGTCGTTGGCGTGACACCAAGGACCGGTGCAGGCTTTCCCTATACCGGTGCAAACCTGAACCATGCATAACCCGAAGCAGGGGCGAATGTCTAAGGCTGGAAAAGACACGAGCTATGGCAGCCGCACCACAGTCGTGATTGCGGGGCGCGATCCCAAGGGGCATGCGGGGGCGGTCAATATCCCGCCCTACCGCGCCTCGACCATCCTGCATGACAGCGTGCGGGCGCTCACGGCCGACAAACCGCGCTTTACCTATGGGCGGCGGGGTACCCCCACAACCGCCGCGATGGAGGAGATGCTCTCAAGCCTGCATGGGGCGGAGGCGACGGTCCTCACCCCGTCGGGCCTGTCGGCCTGCACGCTGGCGCTGCTGACCGCGCTGGAGGCGGGCGGGGAGTTGCTGATCACTGATTCGGCCTATGAGCCGACGCGGCACTTTGCCATGAAGCTCGCCAAGCGGTTTGGCATCACCGCGATCCCCTATGACCCTCTCGCCGGGGCTGAGGTGGCGCGGCTGTTCACGCCCCGCACGCGGGCGATCCTGGTCGAATCGCCGGGCTCGCTGACCTTTGAGGTTCAGGACCTGCCCGCCATTGCTGGTGCGGCGCGGGCGCAGGGTATTTGCGTTGTCGCGGACAATACGTGGGCCACACCCTTGCTGTGCCAGCCCTTGGGGCTTGGTGCGGATATGGTCATCGAGAGCTGTACCAAATATGTGGTGGGGCATTCGGACGCCAATCTGGGGGCGGTTAGCGCCTCGGCGGACTGGGCGGAGCGGCTGCGCGCCACGCATTATCATCTTGGCCTGACGGCCGGCGCGGATGATGTCTATCTGGCCCTGCGCGGTATCCGGACGATGGCGGTCAGGCTGAAGGCGGCTGAAGAGGGGGCACGGACTTTGATCGCCTGGCTGAAGACCAGGCCCGAGGCCGGCCGCATCCTCTATCCGGGCGATGAGAGTGACCCCGGCCATGCGTTGTGGCGGCGGGACTTCCGCGGCGCGTCGGGGCTGTTCGGCTTAGGCCTGGCGCCGATGAGCAAAGAGGCGTTGAGCGCCATGCTTGATGGGCTGGCTTTGTTTGGCATGGGCTATAGCTGGGGCGGCTATGAGAGCCTGATCATCCCGGCCGACCCGCACAGGAGCGTCAGACCCTATGCGGGGCCGGGGCCCTTGCTGCGGATCAGCGTAGGCCTTGAGGACCCGCAGGATCTGATCGCGGATCTGGCGGCGGGGTTTGACCGCGCGAGGGCGGCAGCATGACCGACATGACCCAAGACGACTTCATCGCGGCCGTAAGCTTCAACGCCGATGGCTTGGTGCCCGCAATCGCGCAGGATGCGGAGGATGGCCGGGTGCTGATGCTCGCCTGGATGAATGCCGAGAGCCTCAAGCGCACGCTGGCCGAGGGCCGCGCGGTCTATTGGTCGCGCTCCCGGCAGGCACTTTGGCGCAAAGGGGATGAAAGCGGCCATATCCAGCGCTTGGCAGAGATTTGGCTCGATTGTGATGGCGACACGGTCCTGATGAAGGTCCACCAAACCGGGCCCGCCTGCCACACCGGCACGCCCACATGTTTTTTCCGGACGACCCGCCATGCCCTTTGACAATGAGCGCACGGAGTTTGAGCGGCGCAAGGCGCAGGCGCTCTCCATGGGATCACCGAAGCGCCTGGCCGAGCGCCAGGCCCAAGGCATCTTGAACGCGCGCGAGCGGGTTGACCGGCTGCTCGATGCCGGGAGCTTCCATGAGGCAGGCCTGTTCGCCACCTCGATCCGGCCGGAGATGCGCGACAAGACGCCGGGCGACGGCGTGGTCTGCGGCTTTGGCACGATGGGCGGGCGGCTGGTCGGTGTCAACGCCGCGGACTTTACGGTGCTGGGCTCCTCCTCGGCGGAGGTGCATGGCAAGAAGCAAGGCCATGTCCGGGCGCTCGCCACCCGCAATGGCTTTCCCATCGTCAACCTGATGGAATGCGCGGGCGGGCGCATCCCCGACATCATGGGTGCCGGCGGCATCGGCATGTCGGGCGAGCGCGCCGTCTATCGCAATCCGCGCCAAGTGCCCTGGATCAGTGCGGTAATGGGCCTCACCTATGGCGGCGGGGCGTTTACATGCATCAATTCCGACATCGTCGTGATGCGCAAAGGCGCGGTGCTCGCTGTCTCTAGCCAAATGGTCACGAGCGTCGCCATTGGCGAGGAGGAGGACCCGCAAAGCCTCGGCGGCTGGCGCCATCACAGCGAGATGACGGGGCTGATCGATGTGCTGGCCGAGAGCGATGAGGAGGCGATTGCGACGGTCAAACGCGCTTTGAGCTATCTGCCCGATCATGCGGGCGCCCTGCCCCCGCGTCTGCCTCCGCCCAAGGACGATCCAGCCCGGGATGAGGCGGTGTTGACGCTGGTGCCTGAAAGCCGCGCCAAGGTCTATGACGTGCGCATGGTGATCAAAGCGGTCGTCGATGCGGACAGTTTCTTTCCGCTCAAGGAGCGTTTCGCCAAGGTGGCCGTGACGGCGCTTGCCCGGCTCGGCGGTCAGGTGGTGGGGATTGTCGCCTCCAACCCGATGTTCAAGGGCGGCGCCCTCGATCCGGATGCTTGCGACAAGATCGCGAGCTTTATCGTGCTGTGCGACAGCTACAACATCCCGCTAATTTTCCTGGCCGACACGCCAGGGTTCCTCGTCGGCGCGGAAAGCGAGAAAAAGCGCCTGCCCGCAAAGATCATGACCTTCATGTCGGCGCTCGAGCAGGCCACGGTGCCCAAGATTGCGCTCGTCTTGCGCAAATCCTATGGGCAGGCGTACCTGAATATGGGCGGCGGAAAGGCGGACATCACCGCCTCCTGGTTCACGGGCGACATCTCCTTCATGGACCCGGCCGTTGCGGTGAATGTGGTCTTTGCGGTCAAGCGCGAGGATGATCCGGCGCGCCATGCGGCCCTCGTGGCCGAGGTGGCGGCGGGCACGACCCCTTATGAGCTGGCGGCACCTTTTTTGGCGCACAGCGTGATCGACCCGCGCGACACACGGCGTACTTTGATCAGTATGCTGCAGATTTTGTGCAGGCGCACGACAGGCGGCCTGGGCGAACACCGGTTGGCCAATTGGCCGCATGGCTTTTGAGGATTGATCGTTATGCGTACTGCCGACGTCAAAACTGACATCACGGGCAAGGTCTGGAAGATCGAGGCCGCCCCCGGCGATCAGCTCACGGAGGATCAGCCGATCGTGATCCTGGAGAGCATGAAAATGGAGATCCCCGTCACGGCGCCGGTCGACTGCCGGGTGGTGGAGATCCTTGTGGCGGAAGGCGACGCGGTCACGGAAGGCGACATCATCGCGCGGATCGTGGCGGTGTGAGGGGGGCGTTAGAGGGCGAGGATTGCCCCAAGGTAGACTGGATGCGCACGCGCAACTTGCGCAAAGGCTGTGTCTGCGGTGACGAGCTGCGTTCGTTCCGACAGGGCCGCGGCCAGGTAAAGACAGTCATATGCCGTTTGACCGAGATCGAGCGCAATCGCTTGCGCAACCAAAGCCAAAGGCCTTGTTTGTAGCGATCTGATTGGTGCCGCATCGATTGCAGCAAGAGCTGCGCGTGCATCTTGAGCAGTAATTTGCCCGCGCCGCGCTTTCACCCACAAAACATTCGCGCACTCAATCCAGAGCAAATCCGGCGCCGCCAATTCATGGCGAGTTAGCAGCGCAATTGCAGCTTCGGACTCGTCTTCGTCAAGCACCCACTTTAGAGCCACGCTCGCATCGACTATCATGATTTGCGCCGAAGAGAGCGTCCATCATCACGATTACGATCCGCCCGCAAATCGTCGAGACCCGAGGGTCCTTTGCGGCGGCCAATTTGGGCGCGCACCTCGTTCAGTCGTGCGACAGCCGCAGCCCTGCCGAGCCCCGTCGCCAGTGCCAACGCCCGGCGTGCCTCCTCTTCCAATGAGGAACCAGCCTGCTTCGCACGTTGGCGCAGCGCATCCACAATGGCGGGATCAAGGTTTCGGATTAGAATCTGTGCCATGATTGGAGATTACACCGCAAACGATATCGTTGCAATCAGTATCGCTCGGGTGTGGTTGTCTGTCACAAACGCCGCCCCCGTGCGTCATAGGGGTGAAGACGGAGGATCAGCGATGCGGTGGGTGGCGGTGATTTTGGCGGCGGTGTTTCTGGGCAATGGGGCTTTCATGCTGGTGAGCCCGAAGGACTGGTTTGCGGCCATCCCTGGCGTGGCCGAAACCGGCCCTTACAACAGCCATTTGGTGCGCGATGTGGGGATTGCCTATGGGGTTGCGGGCCTCGCCACCCTTTGGGGCGCCTTTGGCGGCGGCTGGCGCTGCTATGCCCTGGCCTTGGCGTTCATTGGCGCGCATGCGGTCCTGCATGTGATCGAGACGCTCAGCGGGCATGCGCATGCGGCCCATCACGGCCCAACCCTGTTGAACGATGTGGCCGGTATCTACGTGCCTGCGGCGGGGCTATTGTGGCTGACCATCCGTGCGCGGCAGATGAACCCCTAACGGAGGAGTTATCCGATGCTCAAAGCCATCCTGACACGGATGATTGCGGCAGGCGAACGCGATCTGGGCGTGCCCGCCCCTTTCGCCTATTTCCTGCGCGATGTGGCGCCGAACAGGCTGATGCGGTTCTCGTTCATCAAGTGGGTGGAGGGGACGCGGCGCGTCACGCCTGCCGATGTCTATCACGCCAGCGGCCTGGGCAGTGCCATGGCGGAGGATTGCGGGCCATGCATGCAGATCCATGTGAACCTGGCACTCAGGGACGGCATGGCGCCTGATCTGCTGCTGGCCCTGACCCGACGGCGGCTGGACGGTCTGCCGGGCGATATCGTCCAAGCGTTTCTGTTTGGGTATCAGGTGTCATCGGGCGAGGATGCGAGCGACGCCCGCGAGGCCATCCGCGCGCGCTGGGGCGACAAGGGCCTGACGGAGCTTGCCTTTGCGGTCGCCGTAGCGCGGTTTTATCCGGGGCTCAAGCGCGGCTTGGGCTTTGCGGAGCATTGCGAGCGGCCGTCCGTTCCCGGAGCAACCGCGGACTTGGCGGCCTGAAATGGAGGCGGCAGCACAGACATTCGAGCAGGAGCGCCCGCGGCTGATGGGCCTGGCC
>DMER01000152.1:16405-17601 GCA_003451645.1 Alphaproteobacteria bacterium
CTGATGGGCCTGGCCTACCGGATGCTGGGGCGCTGGTCGGAGGCCCAGGACGTGGTCCAGGACGCGGCCCTGCGCTGGCTGGCGCAGACGAGGCAAGACATCCGCAATCACAAGGGCTTTCTGACCACGCTGGTGACGCGGCTGGCGATCGACCGCTTGCGGCGGGAGAAGGCGCGGCGTGAAACCTATCCGGGACCTTGGCTGCCGGAGCCGGTTGTGACGCCACTCGAGGGGGCGGACGATCAGAGCGCGCTGGCGCAGGACCTGTCGGTCGCGATGCTGCTGCTGTTTGAGCGGCTGGCCCCGGAGGAGCGCGCGGCCTTCATCCTGCGCGAGGCACTGGGTGCGCCCTATGCCGAGATCGCTCAAACCCTTGAGAAGTCCGAAGGCGCCGTCCGGCAAATCGTCAGCCGCGCGCGGGAGCGGATCAAACGGCCAAGATCAAATGCGATCAGCGATCCGCAACGCCATCACGAGTTGATCGCCCGCGTGGCGCTCGCCGTGCAGGCAGGCGATAAGGCAGGCCTCACCGTCCTGTTGGCGCCAGACGCGGTGTTGCTGACCGATGGCGGCGGGCGGCGCTCCGCGGCCTTGCGGCCGATCGAGGGCGCGCCAGCGATCGTGTCTCTGCTCTTTGGTCTGAGAGGATTTGCCGAGCCGCCGCGTTCTGTGCAGGTGATCACGCTCAACGGCGCGCCTGCGGCCCTCACCCGCAATGCGCAAGGCGAGGACAGCGTGATCCAATTTACGCTAGAGGCGGGCCTGATCAGCACGATCTATATCTCGCGCAATCCGGAAAAACTGCGCCATCTCAACATTGCCTAGACGGCCCGCCAGTCCCTACGGATCATACATCGGGATGTCGGTGCGCTCTTCCTCCGTCCCCTGATCAAGATTAGGGAAGGCATTGAGCGCGATCCCAACGATGAAGCCCGCGATGCCACCAATGAAAGCGCCCATCCAAGGGTCCTTGGCCAGGAACCACAGCGCCACCGCGCCGCCGATCGTGGGTGCGAGCAACAGGAACAATCTAAACATGGCCGTTTTCTCCCATCAGCCCTGCCAGATAGGGCGTCATGAACCGCCCCTTTGGGTCCAGACGCCGCCGCAGAGCCCGGAAATCTTCGAACCTCGGATAAAGATTTGCAAGGTCTTTCGCCTTCAGCGTGTGCAGTTTGCCCCAATGCGGCCGCCCA
>DMER01000152.1:17808-18112 GCA_003451645.1 Alphaproteobacteria bacterium
TTTGCCCCAATGCGGCCGCCCATCATAGCGGCGGAAGACCTCCTCGCAGAAGGTGAACAGGGCCGTCTCGTCCTGCTTATAATATTGGTGCACCGACAAGGTCACCGCGTCCCGCTCATAAAAGGGCGAGAGCCAGAGGTCATCCTGACGCACAAAGCGGAACTCGATCGGGAAGCTCGTCCAGATTTTGCGAGCCCGTAAACCCGTCACAATCTCGCTCAGGCACTCGGCACCCCGCTCCCAGGGAAGGGCATACTCCATCTCGTTGAAGCGCACGGTGCGGGGCGAGGGGAAGATTTCATGC